>CAZZNG010000013.1:0-2179 GCA_964655505.1 uncultured Litorilinea sp.
CGATCCGGGCGGGCAAGCATGTCCTCTTGGAAAAGCCGCTGGCGACCACGCTGGCCGACTGTCGCACCTTGATCGACGCGGCAGAGCGGGCCGGGGTGACGCTGATGGTGGGGCAGATGCAGCGGTATAACCCGCGCTATCGTGCGATCCACAGGCTGATCCAAGCGGGCGAACTGGGTGCGCTGCGCGCGGTGCGGCTGGATGCCATGCAGAATATGCCCGATGTCATGCCCCACAGCGCCTGGCTCTTTGACGGCGCGCAGGCGGGCGGCGGGGTGGTCATGTCGGTTGCCATCCACAAGATCGACCTGGCGCGCTATTTGGTGGGCGAGGTGAAGCAGGTCTCGGCGCTGCGGCGCACGGTGCGCGAACCGTTTCGCAACGGCGCGGAGGATTACGCGGCGGCCCTGCTGGAGTTTGAGAACGGGGCCATTGGCGAGCTTTTTGCAACCTATTCGGGCTTTCGCGCGCCCTGGGGCGAGATGTTGACCCTGTTTGGCGACGACGGCGCGGTGCATTTGACCCACGACTACCAGGGCAATGAGCAGGTGCTTTATGCCAGCCGCGGCCAGATGCCCCATTTGAGCGATTTTCACGACACCTATACTACGCTGACGCCGCTGCCACCCGACCGCAGCGGGCTGCCCAGCGACGACGCCTTTGCCAACGAGATTTTGCACTTTGCCCACTGCTGCCGTACAGGGGCCGAGCCGTTGACCAGCGGGCGCGACAACCTCAAGACCGTGCAGGTGGTCTTGGGCATCTACGCCGCGGCGCGTTCGGGCCAGCCGGTGGCATTGGATCAACTGGCGGAAGTCCGATCACAACCAGCAGGAGAACAGTATGACCCTTCAATTTAATGAGGTAATCACCAGCGAGGCGCAGATACGCGAGGTGCTGGGCGAGCCGACGACGCGGGCGCGCGAGAAGGTCATCTCGACGCTCGATGAGCACTGCCGCGCCTTCATCCGCCAGTCGCCCTTTGTGCTGCTGGCTTCGACCGATGCCCAGGGCAGGCTCGACGTGTCGCCCAAGGGCGATCCGCCCGGCTTTGTGCAGGTGCTTGACGAGCGAACGCTGGCGATTCCCGACCGGCTGGGCAACCGCCGCGCCGACACGCTGATCAACATCGCGCAGACCGGGCGCATCGGCATGCTCTTTTTGGTGCCGACCAAGCGGGAGACGCTGCGCGTCAATGGCCGCGCCCAAGTGGTGCGCGACGGCTGGCTGCGCGAGCAGTTGGCAATGCAAGGCAAGCAGCCCGATCTCGCCATTGTGGTGGAGGTGGACGAGGCATTCATCCACTGTGCCAAGTGCATGATCCGCTCGCAGTTGTGGGAGCCTGATGCCTGGGGCGATGCGTCGAGCCTGCCGTCGATTGCCCAGGTGATGCTCGACCACGCCAAGCTGGCGCAGAGCCTGGAGGAAGTGCAGGAGCAGATCGACATCAGCTACCGCGATAATTTGTACTAGGGTTACCGGTATTATGGGCTGGAGCGGTGGTTGGATCGGTGAAGTAGCGCGTGCGCTGCTGCTCTTTGTGCTGGCGGGCCTGGCGGAGGTCGGCGGCGGCTGGATGGTGTGGCAGTGGCTGCGCAGCGGGCGCGGGCTGACGTTTGGGCTGGCCGGGGCGCTACTGCTGGTTGGGTATGGCGTACTGCCGACCTTGCAGCGTGAACCGGCCTTTGGCCGCGTCTATGCCGCGTATGGCGGCGTGTTCATTGTGCTTTCGATTGTGTGGGGCCGGGTGGTGGACGGCTGGCGGCCCGACCGCTACGACTGGATCGGGGCAGGGCTGGCGCTGGTGGGGATCGCCATCATTCTATGGGGGCGGCAGTGGTTCAAGTGAAGCCGCCGACGCCAAAGGCGGAACAAACCCGTCCGTTCGTGCGTCCTCTCTTTGCCCCAAGAAAAACCTGGGGCAATTTGGCCTGTTCACAATCCATCCATTCACCGAGAAACCTATTCACTGCCAAACCTATCCAGTGAGAAATGCGAGGAGTATGATGAGAACAAATCGGCGGTTGGCTCTGCTCTGCGTGGCAGCCATGTTGCTGCTTGGCGCGTGTGTGGCGGTCACCCCGGAAGCCACGACGAATGTCGAAACGGGTACGGCGACCAGCACAGTGACTGACACAATGACCGACACGGTGACAGAAACAAGCGCGACACCGGCCCC
>CAZZNG010000013.1:2279-39879 GCA_964655505.1 uncultured Litorilinea sp.
GGGCTGGATACCACGCTCTATTTGAATGCAGACGGCTCGCTGCGCTTGATCAGCGATTACCTCAATGAAGAGCCGCCTGTGGTCGAGGTGGGCGGTTGGTCGGGCAACGGCGAAACGGTTGAGATCACGCTCACCGGGCAGGAGGGGGAGGAGCCTTATGCAGAGCCGGTCACGCGCACGCTGGCGCTGGCCGATGACCAGTTGACCGCCGACGCCTGGATTGGCCCCTGGATGAGCTTTGATGCGCTGGCTCAGGGCATGGAGCCGCCCTACGACGCGGAGATGGCGGCGCAGCAGATCGAGGAGAATGAGTTCCTCGGCTACTATAAGGATTTTGCGCCCGCGGCAAGTTGCTGTGGCCGCGACATGACGCTGCTGTTGGGCATCGACAGCATTGCACGGCTGTCCACCGACTACCTCAACGGCGAAGCGCCCATTGTGGAGACAGGCACATGGGAGCTTAACGACGACGGCACGGTAACCGTCCTCTTGACGGGCCGCGCCGACAATGTGGACTATGAAGCGCCAGTTGAGATTGTGCTGGCTGCCGAGGATGGCATGCTCAACGCCGTGAGCTATGATGAGAGCCTCTACGGGTCGCGCGGGCTGCGCTTCTATCTCTTCCCGGCCATCGCGCTGTCTATGATCGATATGGACTAGGGCTGCACAGCCGGTCAAGCAGTTACAAACCAAGTAGTTACAAACAAGGTCAGGCAAGAGTCTGGCAATCGGAGCCGCCAACGCGTCTGTTGGCGGCTCTGTTCGTTGTTGGCCCCAGTGCACAACAACAAGTATACAAAAATGGCATATTGGGCAATTTGCCTATTGACATGTAACCATTTGGTAACATATAATGAGGGCATGAATGCAGAACACGTGTTCAAAGCGGTGGCTGATCACCACCGGCGGCATTTGCTCGATATTCTGGCCCGGACCGATGGTCTGACCCTGACCCAACTTTGTGCCCATCTGCCCATGAGCCGCGTGGGGGTGATGAAACACCTCCGCATCTTAGAGGAAGCGGGCTTGATTACCACGCGTAAGGTCGGGCGGGAGAGGCGTCATTACCTGAATCTTGCACCGCTTCAAACCATTGCGGATTGGGCGGATCAGGTGCGCCGGTCGCGGGAGGAACGTTACGACCGGCTGGAGGCATTCCTGCGCCAAGAGGAATCGACCTCCGAATGGGCCAATGAATCGGCCAATACGGATTCACAATCTGACACAGATTCACAAGAGGAGCCATAAACCATGAGCAGCAATCCCATGTCCATCACGTTGCCGTCGGATCGGGAAATCGTCATGACGCGTGTCTTTGATGCGCCGCGCGAGCGCGTGTTCAAGGCCATGACCGACCCAGCGCTGATCCCCCAATGGTGGGGGCAGCACGGTTCGACGATCCTGGTCGACAAGATGGAGGTCAAAGCGGGCGGCGCTTGGCGCTATGTCGAGCGTGCGGCCAACGGCGAGGAGTACGCTTTTCGTGGAACCTTTCGCGAGGTGACGCCGCCTGAACGGCTTGTCTACACTTTTGAATGGGAAGGGATGCCGGGCCACGTCCTTGTGGAGACGGTGACGCTGGAGGAGATCGACGGCAAGACCCATGTGACCGACTCGTCGATCTTCCACACAGCCGAGGAACGGGACGGGATGCTTCAGTCGGGCATGGAAGAAGGGGCACGCGCTTCGTGGGACCGGCTGGCCGCGCTGCTGAACCGGATGTAAGCCAGCAAATAAAAGCAAAGTGCGGGGCCGCTTCGACGTGAAGCGGCCCCGTTTCGTTGGCCTGGGCGCGCTAGTCGTCCCAGCGGCTTACAATGTCATCGACCGCGGCCCGCGCTGTGATGTACGCGCTCAGGCGCGCATCCGTATTGAGATCGTTCCATACATTGCGCACTGTGTCCGGCACATGTCGCTGCCAGTCATCGGGCATCGAATCGAAATGGGGCGATTCAACCGCCTGCATGGCCTCGTCGTAGTGTGTGCCAAGCACTGTCTGCCAGTTTACCATCTTGATCACCTCCCCTACACTGCCTCACCAACCCTACCTTACCAATCCTGTCTCCTCAACCCTCACACTGTGAAATCATCACGCTGTGGGCTGTCGAGTCGAACACGCCTCAAGCGATTTGATGCACATGCCTGTACACCGGTCTACTTTGCGCCAATGGGGAACTCGACCACAGAGATCAGCCGTCTATTTGACGGAGGCTCTGCCTTGTAAGGTATGGATCAGCACAGGCTGTGTCAGTGGGCATCCTTCCCACCGGCCTGATCAGGCGAACCGCCAACAGCCATCACCAGCATAGCCATCACGAATATAGTCATCACGAATAATGAATAGGAGTATGAGCATATGTCGAGGGATCATCGATCAAGGGATCACCGGTTGAAGCAGCGACTTGGGCTGCTGTTCAGTTTGATGTTGGGCGCGGCCCTCTTGCTGCTGCCCGCTGTGAGCCAGGCGGCCACGCGGCCCGACCTGCGCCAGGCCGATTCACCGCTGGCAACGCCCGCGGCAGAAGAAGCCCCAGAAGAGGAAGCCGCGCCCCCCAGACCGGCAGCCCCCAGCAGGGCAGGGGCGACCCTGGTCCAGAGCGTCAGCAGCGTGCTGCAAAGCGGCCAGCCCATATCGGTGACCATCAGCGGCGAGCCGGACGCAGACAACCTGACGACCTTTGTGGCCTATCTGCTCAGCGGCTATAGCATTTCCGGCAGCCAGATCACCGTCACCGTGGGCGCGCAGCCCGCGGAGTGGCCGCTGGCGTTGACCCTGCCCGAAGGGGTCGAAGCGGTGGGCGGCTATGTGCGCCGCGGCGAGTATGAAGAAAATGTCCTCTTTGTGCAGGGCGATGCGCTGGTCGAGACAGCAGATGATCAAGCGGATGATCAAGCAAGCGAAGCAGGCGAGGGGCAGGAGGCCATCGGCGACGCGGCCGCGCAGTTGGTGAACGCCATGCGCCAGTCGCTCATGGCCGAAGGCTACATCGCGCCGCCCGATGGGCTGTATGGCAGCGTGCCCGTCTTTCTGCCCACCACGTCCAGCATGCCTGACCTGCTGTGCGACCCGGACGGCGACTATATTGTGAGCCTGGGGGCGATTGCCGTCTACGGGCAGCCGCCCGCGGCGCGCATTAGCTTGTCGCCGGAGCAAGGCGGCGATCTGTGCAGCGGCCAGCCGCGCATAGAGGGGTCGCCGCTGCTAACCATGCTGCCCCAGTTGACGCCGCCCGCGGACGCGGAGGTGATGCCCTACGGCCAGGGCCTGGGCGGCAACCAGGTTGAAGTGGACGCGCGCATTAGCACCAGCACGCTGACCGCGGCCGACTTGGCCGAGCACTATGAGGCCCAGCTTGTGGATGCTGGTTGGGAAAACTTGGGCCGCACCGCGGCCGAGCCGGTTGCCTGGAGCAGCTGGTCGTTCCAAGACCCGGACGGCAATGAGTGGATCGCCACCTTTACCGTGGTGCAGCAGGGGGGCGACGCGACGCTTTTCGTGGCGTCGTTGAGCGCCGAGCGCGCGCGCTAACCCGTCGAGAGCAGCCAGGACTGATCTTCCCGGACGCTGGCAGCGTCCGGGAAGGTGCATCCCTCTTGGCTATTCCGGGCCGACGCGCACCAGCAGCAGGGGCCGGTCGATCTGCTGGAGGACGCCTGCGGCCTTGCTGCCGTAAAAGACGCTGGCAAGGCCGGTACGCCCGTGGCTTGCCATGGCGATCAGGTCTGCATTCTCCTCCTTGCCCACTTCGAGAATGGACTTGACCACCGGCCCGTGGGCAATGACGATCTTGGTCTGGATGCCTAGCGCGTTGAAATCCTTTTGCACCCGTTCCAGATACTCCTGTGCATCGTGGGTCCACTGTTCGGCCATATCGACGCTGTAATAGGACATCACGTCGTAGGTGCTGGCAACAGTGGTGGCAGGCTCCACCACTTGCAGCAGAATCACGGTCGAATTAGCCATCTGTGCCAACTGCTTTACATGGGGTAAGATCGTCTCGGCGCGGGTCGATCCGTCGAGTAAAACCAGAATTCGTTTGTACATGCGCAACTCCTTTCCCGTCCAGGCTAGCGGGACGAGACCATCTGCGGTGGGCGGTTTGGCTGGGAGATGTGCATATATCTTATCACGAAGGAGGCGCACAGGGGAGCGCCTTTTTTTGCCTGCCTAGCTCAACCCCTCCACGATGCGTGCCATCTCCTCCTCGCTGAAGGCGCGCAGGGTCGTGGTACGCACATTGCCGAGCATGCCGATGGAGAGCATGAAGCGGGTGGCTGCTTCATCGTCGGGCGCTTCGAAGATGAGAACCCCGTCGTATGGCCCCAGCAAGTACCAAAGACCAATAAACCGGCCCCCTGCCTGTTGCGCGGCTTGGGCCCCAGCCTTGGCCCGGTTGGGCGACTCTTTAACGTTGTGTAATCCCTGCTCTGTGAAATTAAACAGCGTGACAAAGGCCGGCATGTTTTCCTCCTTGACCCGATCGGCGGCCCAATCAGATCGAACAGGCTCGAACAGGATTGAATCGATACAACAGACCTGGCAAGGAAACAGGGGCAGTGGCGCGCACATTATCGAGAATGCAGCGCCGAGAACAATGGGGCCAACAGAGGCGGCCCCGCAGACGAGCACGAAGATATGAACGCTAAGAGACGAGCGGCGAGGCAAGAATAAGAGGATAGTGCCAGTATAGCACGAAAAAACCGCTTGCGATCGGGCAAAATTCGCCCAGCATCCCCTTGGGGGACGTTCCAGGCGGGCATTGGCGATCGTCCGGGAAGGTCGCCAATGCCCACCTATGGCTACTGCACAGCAGTGGCTACTGCACAGCTTCTTCCAGCGGCACGCCGTTGATGGTGATCACAACCGATTGGACGGTGCTGTATTGCAGCGCGGTCTGGCGCAGCTGCGCGTGGATGCGCGGCACGTCGCAGACGCCGCCCACACGCACCGTGCCGGAGAGCCGGATGGTGGCGACGCCGTTGACCAGCGTCACGCTGTCCACGCGCAAGTCCGAGTCATAGAGCGCGTTGTAAAGCCCCGACTGCCCATAGTAGCGCTGATCCAGGCCGACCAGGTGGCGCATGGCCGCGGTCATCACAGCCAGCGTCGGCTCGATCTGCACCTGCACCGGCACAACGCTGTCGCCGCAGCCGATGCTCTGCCCCGAACGGCCGCCATCCTCCAACGCAATCAAATAGATGTTGGTGCGCGTGAAGCGATTTTGGTCTTCGTCGTCGGGCGCTTGGGTGACGGTAAAGGCATTGGAGACGGCTTGCAAAGTCGAACCGGCAGGCGTCAACGTCACCACCCATTTTTCGCCCGGCACGGCGGATTGGGGGATGGTCAAGGAATGGGTCAGGGTTCCTTGGCTGCTGCTTTGCGCCTCGGCCAGCAGGTCAAAGTCCGCTGCCTCGCGGCCCGCGCCAATTTGGATGGTGTGGTTGGCGGGCAGCCCTGTCGCCTGCACAGTGATGCGCGTGCCCGCAACGCCGCTGATAGGCGACAGCGTGACGCGCACGCCGGATTGGGGAATGCGAATGACCTGGCCCACGTAGATGCGGTTGGGGTTGGTAATGGCTGGGTTGGCCTGCAAAAGCGCGTGCACGGTCGTGCCGCAGCGCAGCGCAATGCGATAGAGCGTGTCGCCGCGCACCACCCGCACGGTTTCGCCACAGGCCGACTGGGCCGCGACCGGCGCGGCCATCCCCAGGCTCAACGTCAGGACAAGCATCAGCACAAGGGCCGCAAGCGCTCTGGCGAGGAGCCGGAACTGCCTTGTCATGGCTGTGCTTGTTGTCGCTGTGCGGTGTCGGGGTGTCGATTGGGTCATCAATGAGCCTCCTCTCAATCTCCTAGTTCGCCGATATGGATTGATGCAACGAAACTGCCGGGCAGTCTGCCAGCGCGGCGGAGCATCCTGTCCGTCATTACGTCTGTGGCTCAACCTGCATCCACGCCGCGCACCCAATAGACGCAGCAGGGGGCGAAAATGTTCGGGCTTGGACGGCAGGAATGTAGGCGAAGATCCTGAAGGCGGATCTTGCCGGAAGCTCGCAGCTTCGGGGAAGGTGAACCCCTGTATGGGTGGGATTACCACGTTATATTCATTGAATTGTAGGCTAGCTTAGTGAAAAAAATCACATGATCGGCTATACTACGGTAACAGGGGCCAAAAAGGGGTTACACATAACAGGGGGTTTATTCTGCAGGAAGGAGAGCGGCATGTTATCAGGTGAGGCAACATCAGGCGAACTGAGAGCAACCAGGCCCAAGGTCGTTGTGATCGGGGCAGGGTTCGGCGGGCTGTTCCTTGCCCGTCATCTGGCGAATAAACCAGTGGACGTGTTGATCATCGACCGCAACAACTATCACACCTTCACGCCGCTGATCTACCAAGTCGCCACCGCGGGCCTGCGCGTCGAAGATGTGAGCTATTCGGTGCGCAAGATCTTTGGCAACACACGCAACGTCAATTTCCTGCTGGGCGAGGTGACGGACATTGACAAGGAAGCCAAGCAGGTGCGGGTCGTCTCGCACGGGAAGCAGCGAACTGTGCCCTATGATTACCTGGTGATCGCGGCGGGCACGGTGACCAACTACTTTGGCAATGAGGCGCTGGCGCAGCAGGCTTTTAGCCTGAAGACGTTGGAAGATGCGGTGGCGCTGAAGGCGCACATCATCAGGCTCTTTGAGCACACGGAATGGACCGATTCGCCCCAGGAGCGCGAGGCGTTGA
The DNA here is from genome assembly GCA_964655505.1 of uncultured Litorilinea sp. Taxonomy (GTDB): domain Bacteria; phylum Chloroflexota; class Anaerolineae; order Caldilineales; family Caldilineaceae; genus QEUY01. The sequence continues at coordinate 9,017 of CAZZNG010000013.1, forward strand.
CCAACTTGGTCGTGGTGGGGGGCGGCGCAACCGGGCTGGAGATGGCCGGTGCGCTCTATGAACTCTCCAACCATGTGCTGCGCCATGAGTATAAGCGGATGCAGGGCGTCCAGATGCGCGTGATTTTGGTCGAGATGCTGGATACCCTCCTGCCGCCCTACCCGGAGAAGCTGCGCCAGGCCGCCAAGGAGCAGTTGGAGGATATCGGGGTCGAGGTGATCTTGGGCAAGAGCGTCGAGCGTATGGAAAAGGGCCGCGTCTATCTGTCCGACGGCACGGTTATTCCCTCGTACACGCTGGTCTGGACCGCGGGGGTCAAGGCATCGCCGCTGGCGCAGACCGTTGGTGTAGAGCTTGCCAAGGGGGGAACCCTGCCGGTCAAGCCGACGATGGAGTTGAAAGAAGCGCCGGACATCTACGCGATCGGCGACATCGCCTACTTAGAGGGGCTGGACGGCAAACCCTATCCCCAGTTGATCCCGGTCGCGCAGCAGCAGGCCGCGCTGGTCGCCAGAAACTTGCTGCACCGCTTGCGCGGCCAGCCGGAGGAACTCTTTATCTATCGCGACAAGGGCATCATGGCGACGATTGGCCGCAGTCGAGCGGTGGCCTGGCCCTTCAAGCGCTTCCAACTGACCGGGTGGATTGCGTGGATCAGCTGGTTGGCGCTGCACTTAGTCGAACTGCTGGGCTTCCGCAACCGTTTCGGGGTCTTTATCAACTGGGTGTGGAACTATCTGGCTTATGACCCGGTGTCGCGCATGGTCTTGGAGAACGGCAAGCACCACGCCACAACGCAGATGGCGACCGCGTCCAGCCAGGAGCAGCCTGGGCACGAAATCGCCAATGGCGCGGTGGGCGAGCACGGACTCCATGCAGACGGCACACAGCCTGAAGCTGTGACGTGGCGCGAGCCGCAGGCGTAGCAGGGTAAATCTTCCCGGACGCTCTGAGCTTCATACCCATCTACTCGTAAGATGGAATGTTGCTCGATGCCCATCTGCTCGTGAGATGGGCATTGCGTCCGGGAAGATCAACCTGTCGTCTAGTGGTTCAGGTGCGGCAGGTACAGATGCTGCGTACCCGCGCTCGGTTGGTCGATTGGATCTTCGCCCGTTGCCTCGAAGTCAAACAGACCCAGGTCGCGCGTCAGGTCGATTGTGTCCTCTGCCACCGGGAAGCACGCGGTGCGTATGGTCGAGCTATCCACGACCGTCACGCCGTCGCTGTCGACGGTGTCATCATCGCCCTGATCCGCGGGCGACAGCTTGGGTCCATTGGTATTCTCCGGGGTCAGTGGGTTGACCAGCACGAACTCGAGACAGTAGGTTCCGGCTCCGACATCGTTGAAGTTGTAGCGCCCGTCTGCATCCGTCGTGGTTGTGGCAATGGGCGCGTCGTCGAAGTTGTCGCGGTAGAGGCGCACGCCAATGCCGGATATGCCTTCTTCGCCCGGGTCTTGGATGCCGTCCCGGCTATCGTCGAGCCAGACAAAGTCACCAATGACATTGGCGACGGGGCCGCTCAACGGCACGCCGATGTAGTGGCTGGGGTCGCTGTCGGTCACCGGGTCAGTCGGGCCTTCTGTGGGTGTCCCGACGACCGTGCCCACATTCGCATACGGGCCCAACTGTGCCGTGCCGTTGGCTTCACAGGTGTCGCTTGCACCCGGCGCAAGCAATGGAATCACACAGATGGGGCCGAGTTCGTTGTCGGTGACGGTCACATTCTCCAGCGCGATATTGCCGGTGTTCTGCACCACATAGGTCCAGACCACGGGTTGGCCCTCTTCGATCACGGGGCCGGGCGGCGTGTCCGCGTCCTCACCATTGGTCGCCTTTTCGATGTCAATTGCAGGCTCAGGAATGGTCGACGGCGGCAGGCCGAAATAGTGGCTGGGGTCGGTAGCGGTCACCGTCTGGCGCGGGGTGACTAGCCCGATCTGGGTGGTTCCTGTCACCGTGCCGGTGTTGGCATATTGGCCCTCTTGGGCTGTGCCGGTCGCGGTACAGGTCATGCTTTGGCCGGGGCCGAGGATGGCGCCCGCTGGCGGACAGTTGGCCGCGCCGCCAGGGCCGATCTGCCCGATCTGGTTATCGACCAGCACAAGGTCGGTCAGGGTGAAGACCGCGGTGTTGGTGAAGGTGAAGGTCCATGTCACCGTGTCGCCTGCGACAATGCTGGGGCCGGTGGGCGTATCCGCGTCTTGGGGGGATTGACCGGGGCCATTGGTGAATTTATCCAACACGATGAACGCTTGGAAAGTCAGACAGTCCAGCGCTTCATAGTCCTGGAACTCAGCCGGGAAAGGGCCAACCTCAACCCCTTCGGCGTTCGTCTTGTCGATCCGGAAGAGTTTGTTGGAATCCGGGTTACCGGAGACGTTATCGCCGGTGCTGGCGTATAGCTGTCCGTCGTTGAGGAAGGCCAGCCCTTCGATGTCGTCGATCACCTCTCCGGCCAACGGCTCTGACGCGGCATAGCGGAACTCACCCACCGGGGTCACGCTGCCGGTCACCGGGTCAATCTGGCCCAACACGCCGCCCCGCCCGCCGTTGTTGATGGCGGCGTACATGGCGCCGGTCACCGGATCAATGGCAAGGTCGTCCACATCGTCGAGATCTTCGCCCGCTGAATCGGTGATGACATCAATGACGAGATAGCTAGCGGTGCCCCCATCGAAGGAATTCGGGATGTGCGCGCCGGTCACGGGGTCAAAGACAAAGAGCACATCGGCCAGGACGCCGCCGCGCCGGTGTACGCCGTAGTAGCGATTCTCCTTGATGTCAAAGGCCAGGCTGTCGACATCCCTAAGGTCGATTGGGCCTTCAGGGCCATTGGCCGTACCAAAGGGCAGTGCGGATGGGGAGAACGCCCCGCTCGCCAGATCGAGCGTGCCCAACTGTCCGTGGTTGGCGCCCAAGAGTTCGCGGTCGCTGTTAAAGGTGATCGCTTCGAGGCTCTCTGTGCCGGTGGGGCCGATGGCAAACGTCTGGCCCGTTGTGCGGTCAAAGCGCACCAGCGTATCGTCCCTGTTGTCGTTCGCATCCTCATCTGCTACGGCACAGCACTGCCGCGTCACATCATACTGCTGGGCCAGTGGCTTGGCCGCGACCGGTTGCGGGAAGCACAACACCCCGGCCAGCAGCGCCAAGCACGCAGCCCATTTCCAAGAGTGGCCCGCGCAAGCGAAACTTGCGCGCGTACGATCCGATAGCATAATACCCTCCTTAATAAAAGCCTGACGCAAACTGCGCAGCCGAGCGCCGCATTGCCCTCGGCTCGGATCATCGAAGATGCACACGCGCTAAGCATGGCGGCCTGTGTGACGGCAGGGCAACGCCGCCGCGCAAACCACGCCGTATCCCCATTTTGACGGAAGAGCAGGAACAGCCTGCTTGTCCATCTTATCGATACAATTCATGTGGTTGTGGAAAGGCCATAGGTAGAGCAGCATTGTCGTTAACGTTGATCCTGTGGCTTTCGGCACGGTTATGCCATTAGAAGGGACGCGGGCGTTGAGGAATCGGGAAGCGCGTTCGGCCACTCGGCTCCGCCGGCAGAGGGGGGACGCTTCTACAACCCAGCTCGTGCGAACAGCCTGTGTCCATCATCCTCTTCCTGAACACCCGCACTGGTACAACAGATGTACCGAACAATCGCGCTGTGTAAAACCTGGCTGTGTAAAACCTGTGTGAAGCTATTGAAATAGACTGGGCCTGTCGCGCAATGACGAAATACGTAGGACTATACGGGGAATACAGTAACTGCGTGCATTGATTGCGTGCATGGTTGCAGCGATCAGTGCCTGCCATTGCGTCTACGACAAATGTCGCATGTACATTCGACTTAGTCCATTTCTACCACAGAATTCCACGCATCTCAATCTTGATTTAAGCTAAATAGGCTGTCAGAGTGCTGTCAAATGGCAAAGAATAACGCGACAACAAGCGTTGGCGGCTGCGGCGCGTCAGAAATATGAGCAGCTTTCTATCCTTTCTGTATCTCTGCATGGGCTTCGGCCTGCCGAGGCATCTGGAAAAGCCGCACCCAACCCGGCTCCACCAAGGATTCCTCGTCAAAACGCTGCAAGCGCGCGGTCAGCACGTCGGCGCGGCCCAGATAGCCGAGCAGATGGCGCGGGTTGTCGCGTTTGACCACAGGCAGCCGCCCGATGTCATAGCGCTGCATCTTGTGCAGCGCCTCATGCAGGCTCTCGTCGGGATAGGTGACGACCAGATCGGTAGAACCGGCTTCGAGCACATGCCCCCCGGCGTGCCCCCCTTGTTGCAGCGAGCGCACAATATCCCCGCGCGTAATGATGCCCACCAGATCGCCCTGTTCATCCAAGATGGGCAAGGCTTGGTGCTGCGTTAACTGGGCTTCGTGCCGCGCGATGCCGTCGGCCAACTCGGAAACGGTCATGGTGGCAGGAATGGTGGGGGGGTGGGGGTCCATCACGTCCGCCACCACGACGTGGTGCATTACATCCGCTTCGTAATCATGCGGCACGCGCAGCCCACGCCGCGCCAGCTTCTCGGTCATGATTGAATTGTGCATGTAGCGCAGCGCCACCCCGTCGGCGATGACCGAGACGAGCAGCAGGGGCAAAATTGCGTCGTAATCGCGCGTGATCTCAAAGGCAAAAAGGCTGAAGGCAAAGGTCGCGCGCGAGGCCGCACCAAAGAGCGCGGCCATGCCGACCAGCGCAAACGCCCCCGGTGACAGGTTGGCGCCGGGGACAATCTGGTTGACTGCCAGCGCAAAGGTCGCGCCCAGCGCCGCGCCAATGATGAACATGGGGGCCAGCAGGCCGCCGGATGTGCCGGAGCCGAGCGAAACCAGCAGCGCCAGCGACTTGAAGATCAAGAGCATAAAGACCACGCTGAGGCCAAACTGGTTGGTCAGCAGCCCGGAGATCAGTTCGTAGCCCACGCCCAGCACGCTCGGCACAAAGAAGCCGATCAGCCCCAGGGCCAACCCGCCTATCGCGGGCCGCCAGAAGAAGGGGAGAGGCAGCCGCTCAAACTGATCTTCCACCCAGTAGAGGCTGCGGCTAAAACCAATTGCGGCAAATCCGCAGAGAATGCCCAAGATTACGTAGTAGGGCACATGGTTGGGGATGCCAAAATCCAGCGCGCCGATGGCAAACATCGGTTCGCGGCCGATCAACTCAAAATGCACCACAGTTGCCAGGGTGCTGGCGATCACCAGCGGGATGAACGAGCGCGATTTAAACTCAAAGAGCAGCAATTCGATGGCAAGGATCACCGCGGCAATCGGCGTGCTAAAGGTCGCGGCCATGCCCGCGGCCGCGCCCGCGGCCAACAAGACCTTGCGCTCTGCCGCGGTGGTGTGGATCATCTGCCCCAGGATTGACCCTAGCGCGCCGCCGGTCTGGATGATCGGCCCTTCCGCGCCAAAGGGGCCGCCTGTGCCAATGGCGATCGCGGCGGAGATGGGCTTGAGGATGGCGATGCGCGGCGCGATGCGGCTGCGCTGGGTCAAGACAGCTTCCATGGCTTCGGGGATGCCATGCCCGCTGATCTTGGGCGAGCCGTAGCGGATCATCAAGCCGATGACGATGCCGCCGAGCATGGGCACAAGCAGCACCCAGGGGCCGACGCTATGCGCGGCCAAGCTGGGGATCTCCCACCCGACGCGCTGATAAAAGACCAAATGGGAGACAAGCGCAATCAACTTGAGCAGCAGATGCGCGATCACCCCGGCAATAATCCCCACGATCGCGGCAAGCACCGACACCAGGACGACGCGGAAGTTGCCGGACTGAAAAAAGCCGCCATCGGGGCGGGTCTCAACTGACGACAGGCTATCACGCATTGACAGTCTCCTTTCGACCGGCCCAAGCCGGCGGTACAATGGTTTAAATACTCAGTTTGCAATCCCAGAGGGGCGGCTGGGACGATCCAGCAGGATCGCGCAAGCCAGCCAGCACAATCGAGCAGGATATATCGTATTACGATATTTGTAAAGGATGGGCGTACAAAAGTGGAGATAATCTATGGGCGATTTGGACCATACTGAATATGAGATGCTGGCCGCCTTTCGCTATGCGCTGCGCCAGTTCTTGCGTTTTAGCGAACACGCCGCGCGCGCAGCAGGCATCACGCCGCAGCAGCATCAAGCGCTGTTAGCCATCAAAGGCTTTCCACGTGGGGAGCGCGTTACCATCGGCGACTTGGCGGAGCGGCTGCAGCACCGCCATCACAGCACAGTCGAATTGGTCAACCGCATGGCGCAGCAGGGGTTGGTTATGCGCGAGGAGTCGACCGAGGACCGGCGGCAGGTCTACGTTGCCTTGACCGAGCAGGGGGAGGCCATGTTGGCCGATCTGGCCGCGGTCCACCGCGAGGAACTGCGGCGGATCGGGCCGGAGCTACAGCAACTGCTCGGCCAACTGGCGGCGATGGAGCGCGAGAGCGGAGGCAGTGCAGGCTAGAGGATAGCCTACCCGGAAGGATTCACCTTCCCGGACGCTGTGAGCGTCCGGGAAGATCACTTGCCACACCTGACTCAAGCCGTCTGGCCTGGGCTTGCAGCCGGTATGAGCCGACATCACCGAAATTCAGTGCATCATCGGTGAACTTGAATGCGCTGCTTTGGCCGGGGGCAAGGGTGTGGGCGCTGGGGGATACATTGCGGCAGCGTCGGACGATCCCGCTTTCATCAGGGCCGCTGTACAGCGTGACAACCACGCTTGTGTTATCGATCGCTACGGGTTCATCATTACGCATCTGCCCGCTGATCTCGTACACATTCAACGTATCATCTTAGCGACTGCCGACATTGAGCAGCGCCAGGTTGAGGGCTTCTCCGCTGCTACGGAGCGCATTGATTTCAAACTCCACCGAGGCGATGGCCGATGGATCAGGCGGCCTGAGAAAAGGGACGCGGAAACAAGATTTATCACCGGGTGACAGATGGCCCAACTCGACAAAGCTAAACGCTGTATTAAGCAATTGATCCCTGCTGTTGAATAGCCTCGCGGTGACCATAATGAATTTGGCCCGGCTGTCCGTGCCGTTATACACCTCGCCCACCACATATAGATAATCCATCGAATCCGCGTACCAAGATCGGTTGTTCAATACAGTAAGCCCGTCGAGCGGGGTCATATCCGGTGTGGGGCGCGGCGTGGACGGCGTGAGCATTGGCGTCGGCAGCCGCCATTCTTTCGTGGGTGTGAACGTTGGCGTCGGCCCATCCCATCGAATCGTGGGTGTAGGCGTTGGGGTGAACGGAACTGGGGTGAACGGAACTGGGGTGACCGGGATTCGGGTGGGCGTGGCTGAAGGGTAGGGGGGAACAACCTGGGCTGGAGCCGTGGCAGTGGGTGTAGCAGGCGGCCGCATTACACTGGGCAGAAAAACCTTGACGCCATCCTCTTGCGCCATTGCGCTGGAATAGACAGCGACCGTTGCAAGACAAAGCACGAGCAGGGCAAACAAGCAAAGTTTCGACATGGCAGTCTCCGGGGGGTGAAACCACTACGAACGATGAGTTTGATGGATTGATTCACCTTCCCGGAAGCTACGCCCATCTGCTCACAAGATGGCATGTCATTTAACGCCCATCTGCTCACAAGATGGCATGTCATTTAACGCCCATCTGCTCGCAAGATGGGCATGAAGCGCGTGGCTTCCGGGAAGATCATGCGTGATACATCAATCAAACTGGCTAGCCTGGGCTTGCAGCCGGTTACATACGCAGGCGCGGGTCCAGCACATCGCGCAGCCCGTCGCCTAGAAAATAGATCGCTAGCACGGTCGCGGTGAGAAGCAGGCCGGGCATGGTGGAGATCCACCAGGCAGTGGTCAGGTAGTTGCGGCCATCCGCGATCATAGCGCCCCAGGTGGGAATCAAGGGCGAAATGCCGAGGCCCAGAAAGGTCAAAGAGGATTCAGCCAAGATCGCGCCGCCCACTCCCTGCGTTGCCAGCACCAAGACCGGCGTCCAGACGTTGGGCAGCAGATGGCTGCTGACGACGCGGCGGTCGCGCATCCCGATACAGCGCGCCGCCTCCACAAAGGGCATGGCGCGCAGGCTGAGCACGCTGCCGCGCACAATACGCGCATAGCCCACCCAACTACTCACGCCCAAGACCAAGATCACATTCCACAAGCCCGTGCCCAATACCGCCATAATGGCGATGGCAAGCAGAATAAAGGGCACAGCCAGTTGAATGTCGGCCAGGCGCATGATCAGCGTGTCGGGCCATTTGCCAAAGAAGCCGGAGATCAACCCCAGCGGCACACCCAGCACCAGCGCCACGCTGACCACGGTCACGCCCACCAGCAGCGAGACGCGGCCGCCGAACATCATGCGCGAAAGCAGGTCACGCCCCAGCGCGTCGGTCCCCAACAGGTGCAACATGCCGCCTTCGTCCACCGACATGGGCGGAAGCTGCGTGCGGCTTGGGTCTTGCGCCATGGTCGGGTCAGGCGCGAGCCAGGGAGCCAGGAGGGTCAGCGCGCCGACAAGCAGCAGGAAGGCCAGGCCGAAAACGGCCCGGCGGCTGCGAAAAAAGCGATGGCGAAAGGTGGCGCTCTGCCGCCGCGCCGGGATCGCATTATTCAAAGCGGATGCGTGGGTCAAGGTAGACATAAATAATATCGACTGCTAGATTTAGAAAGACATAGACAACCGAGATAAAGAGGACAGACGCCTGCACCAGCGGATAGTCGCGCGCGTTGATGGCTTGCAGCGCCAGCCGCCCAACCCCAGGCCAGGCAAAGATGCTTTCGGTGATCACCGCGCCGCCAAAGAGCGCGCCCAACTGCAGCCCGACCACCGTCACCAGTGGGATCAGGATGTTGCGCAGCGCATGGCGCACAATGACCCTGCGTTCCGGCAGGCCCTTGGCGCGCGCGGTGCGGACGTAATCCTCGCTCAACACGTCGAGCATACCGGAGCGCACCAAGCGCGTGATCAGCGCCATCAACACCGAGCCTAAAGTAATGGCCGGCAGCACCAAATGGGCGAGCGTGCCCCGTCCCGAGGTGGGAAACCAACCCAGCCCCACGGAGAAGACCAGGATCAACATGATGCCCAGCCAGTAGGGGGGGATGGCTTGGCCCAGCATGGCGAGGCCCGTGCCCAGGTAGTCCCAGATGGAATCACGCCGCAGCGCGGAGAGCAGGCCCACCGGAATCGCAACCGACAGTGAGAAGAGCAGCGCCACGGCTGAAAGTTGCAGCGTGGCGGGCATCCGCTCTAGCAAGACCTGGAGCGCGGGTTCCTGGAAGAAAAGCGAGTCGCCCAGATCGCCGCGCAGCGCACGACCAAGAAAGACCATGTATTGCACGGGAATGGGGTCGTTCAGCCCCCACTTCTCGCGCACTTCCTCCAATTGTTCAGGCGTGGCGGTTTCGGCCAAGAGCATCGTGGCCGGGTCGCCCGGAGCCAGGCGCAGCAAAAAGAAGACCAACACCGAAACGCCCCACACCACTACAACCGACTGGATCAGACGGCGGCGAATATATGCACCCATAGTAGGCTGTTCTTCTTAGGCCGCCCACGACGCAAGCCAACCTTCTCGGAAGCTCGCAGCTTCCGGAAAGATCAAGCGTACCATGACGCCGCGGGCGGCAGTTGGCAGGTTAGGCCGTAACGCTCAGGCCGTTCCACGGTCGCGTGGAGTCGGGCGCATACGGCTCGTAGCCGCTGATCCGCTTGCGTACCGCCCAGATGTTTTCCTGGCGATAGAGTTGGATCTCCACCGCTTCATCGTAGACACGCTTTTGGATCTGCTTGTAGAGCGTATCCGCGGCTTCCGGATCGACCGTGACACACGCCTCCTCGATGGCCTGTTGGAAGTCGGCATTCTGGCCGCCAAAGCCGGAACCGTAGGTGTCGGTGATGTAGAAGGTCTTATACTGGTTGCACGGGTTGTTGGCCTTGCCGCCCTGCTGCAGAGCCAGGTCATAGGAGCCGGAGCGCCGCGCATCGGTGTACGCGCCCGGTTCGAGGAACTGGAGATCCACCTCGAAGCCGATCTCTTGCAGCGCGCCCGCCACGTACTCCATCACCTCTTTGCCCTTGGCAAACCAGAAGGGATGCGCCTTGACCTCGATGCGCGTGCCCGGCGCGACCCCGGCTTTGTCCAGCAGGCGGCGCGCCTCGTCCGGGTCATAGGGAATCGGCTCCAACGATGCATCATAGCCGATGGTCCCTTCGGGAATGTGCCCGCCGATCACCTGGCCCGCTTTGACAATGTTCTTGACCAGCGCCTCGCGGTCAATGGCGAAGTTGACGGCCCAGCGCGCATCCGGGTTGTTAAAGGGAGGCCGGTTGTTCTGGGTGAGCAGGTAGAGATGATCCTGCGAGGGGCGGCGATAGATGACGATGTTCTCATCCTGGCCCAACTCTTCAGCCAATTCGCCGCTCACATTGGCGATGATGTCCACCTCGCCCGAACGCAGCGCGGCCACGCGCGTGGCTTCCTCGCTGATCGGGCGGTAGCGCAGCCGGTTGACCTTGATCAGGTCCGGCTTCCAATAATCCTCATTGGCCTCGCCCAGCCAATATTCGCCCTTCACATATTCCACATGGCGGAAAGGGCCGCTGCCGATGGCCTTTTCCCAGAAGGTTTCGCCGTATTCCTCGAACGCCTTCTTGGAAAGAATGTGCTGGCCCAAAAGCAGGTTAAAGAGGGGAGCGGGCTTGGAACAGTTAAAGACCACGGTGGAGGAGTCGGGCGCATCAACTGTGGCGAGCAGGTCGCGGAAGGGGGTAGAGTGCTGAAACTCGACATTCGACAACAGCCGGTCAAAGGTGAACTTCACATCCTCGGCGGTGACGGGTGAACCGTCGTGGAACTTGGTCGTGTCGTTCATCTTGACGGTCCAGACCGTGCCGTCCTCATTGCTGCTGTACTCGGTGCCGAGCCAGTTGATCTGGGAGCCGTCCGGGGCTGTGTCAAAAAGCTGGTCATAGATGCAGCGGTTGATCTCGCCTTCCATGCGCCCGGAGATTAGCTGCGGGTCTTGCGTGCGCAGGTCATCGCCGCGCGACCAAACGATCTCGGTCAGCGGCTGGCTGCTGCCCGGCGCAACAGCCTGGCAAGCGGCCATCAACTGCGACAGGAACGGCAGGCCCATGCCAACAGCCGCGGTCTGCAGAAAGCGCCTGCGCGTCACGGGATAGGACATGAAGGCTTCCTCCTATGTTGTGGGTGGTTGGGGATTTGGGAGATAAAATGGATGGGAGTTTGGATCCATGCCGTAGGTCGGCATAAACAAAATTATACAAGGGAACCATCTCGTGTCAATATGAGCAGGGTCACACGACACGCGCCCGACGATGAACCGGAGGTTAAGCCAGTGGGGGGATGAGCGCTAAAGTGTGGCGTGTTCTTCGCGGTGGCAGTTGGCGCACAACAGAACACACTTCTTGGCTTCGGCGAGCGCCGCCCTTAGCTGTGCCTCGCTGCCTGCTGCCGCACGAAATATGAGCGCGCTCACTTGCGCCTCTTTGTCTGGCTGTGTATGGTGGAAGTCGAGCGCGTAGATTGACTTGTCGTATCCGCAGCGCGAGCATTTGCCGCCAGCCGCCTCGACCAGTTTCCGCTTGAGTTCGTAGCGGCGGGCAATGCGAGCAGCGTTGTTTATCTTGCCGACGCTGCCTTCTTGTTCATACCGCTCTCGATTGCTTTCCGCTATGCATTGCTTGCAGGGCGAGCGCACACCCCAGCGACTCCTGGGATCGGGGTAAAATTCGCTGACGGGCTTGGTGATTTGGCATTTGGGGCAGAATTTCATACCGTTGATAACGGGATAACGCACACCCTTGGGCATGACGCCGTCTCCTATGCAGATCTTATGCAGTCAAAGCACGATGGAAGATGATATGAAAGCTAACAGACGCGATCATATCATTATGACAAGTATAATGCAAGAAAAAGAATGCATAAGAGATAACAGTTCTTATCATGCATTGGCATATCGACACCAAAGTTGACATAACATATCAAATCGCCACTCAATTTAACTATTGACTTATATAACCAGCCAATGATATAGTCGCACCATGCATGCATTCGAGATCCTCAGCGACCCGGTACGACGGCGCATCCTTGAACTGCTGGCCGATGGGGAACAGGCAGCAGGCGAAATCGGCCAGGTAGTGCAGGCGGAGTTCGGTATTTCGCAACCTGCCGTTTCCCAGCACCTGCGCGTGCTGCGCGACAACGGCTTCACGCGGGTGCGCGCCGAGGGCACGCGACGCCTCTACGCCATCAACCCCGCGCCCTTGCGCCAAGTCGATCAGTGGCTGGCACGCTACCGCCGCTTTTGGACCCAGCACCTCGACGCGCTGGAGGCCGAACTCGCCCTCAGCCAGCCGCCGGACCCGGCTGAGGATCGCAACCCGCCCGAAGGCTCGGCGCTTCAGGGCAGGCCATCGCGTTAAGTTCTTAACGCAGGACAAGACAAGGTCAGGGCAAGTACAGGAGAAGAAGAGGAGAGCAAAGCATGAGCGACGCGAGCAACCAAACCGCCATCGAGCGCGCCTTGGGCCATCGTGTGCTGGGCGCAACGCCAGCACGCACGGTCTTTATGCGCCGCCACTACAACGCACCCATCCACGCCGTGTGGGCAGCCTGGACTGAACCGGAGCGGCTCAATCGCTGGTTTTTGCCCGTTTCCGGCGACCTGCGCCAAGGTGGACACTTCAGCCTGGAGGGCAACGCCAGCGGGGAGATCCTGCACTGCGAACCGCCGCATCGGCTGCTGGTCACCTGGGCTTACTGGGAGCGGGGCGAGCAGCCCCCGGATGAGGTGGAACTGCGCCTTGCGCCCGCCGCGGATGGCGGCACGCTGCTCGAACTGGAACATGCGTCAGTCGATTTGATGGACCTGGTGCTGGATGATACGGTGGCGGGCCTTACCGGCCTCGGGACAGGGTGGGAGCTGCCCCTGACCTACTCGCTGCCCGCCTACCTGGCAGGCGAACTGCCCGACAAACCCGCGGCAGAGTGGTTCGAGATGACGCCCGAAATAGAAGCCGCGGCCCAACGCAGCGGTGAAGCCTGGGCCGCGGTCATCCAGGCAGAACGGGGATAGCGCGGCCTTTGACCACCTAGGCAGCGATCAAGCAGCGATCAACAGGCAGCGTAAATCCGAAAAGTTTTCGGGTTTGCGCTGCCTATCCAGCAGCAGGACGTCACACATCCTCGTCATCCATGCGGCGCTCATCGGGTACGAGCGGGGTCAGGAAACGCAGCAGCAGGAAGTTGACCACACTAAGCACCAGGGCAATCTCCGCACGCTGGAACGCCACTGCCGCGCCAATCGCGCCCGTATTCCACAGGCTGGCCGCGGTCGCCAGCCCATACACGCCGCCATTGGTGCGCAGGATCGCGCCGCCGCCGATGAAGCCAATGCCGCCCAACAAGCCTTGCAGCGCGCGCGTTTGGCTCTCCGCCGTCGCACCCGCCATATGCCCGGCGATCAGCATAAAGCCGCAGCTCGCCACCGCAACAATCGGGAAGGTACGCAGCCCCAAGCTGCGCGGCGACTGGCGGCGCTCCCACGCGATTGGCAGCGCCAGAACAAAGGCAAGGGCGATGCGCACAAAGTCCGTCAGCACCAAAGACCAGTCAAAATTAAACGAAGCAAACAGCCAATCCAGATTTCCCACGACAACGCTCTCCTCTCATCTTGCCTTCAAGCGCCACGCACCGTCGCAGCCACCCCCCTGCTCGTCTATCGGCTATGCCCACTCATTGTGACTATGCGAAATACTCAACAGAGCCAAAATCTGCCCACCCAGCCGCATCCTCAGCTACAACCAGCCAGTCGATCACATCCCACGCTGCACGAAGCAGGCGGCCGCGACAGGCAAGCACACGCTGTTGTCAGAGCAGTGCTCCTCTGACCAAGCCCCCCTCTTGTTGAAGCCCCCTCTTGCCCCCTTCCCATTCCCATCCATTCAATCACTACACGAATATAGCTATGCGAGAGGGCGGCGTAATAAATCGACTTGTCAACCGCACAGCCGCCGCACCGTTCCCACATAGTTGGCATAGTGCACAGTTGGCGCAGGCGCTAAACTCCGCACGCACAGCGCACTCGAAGCTTGTTCACCCGCGCACCATATCGCCCCAATACCCAACCGAACACCTTACCGCAGCCCCCTACTCCCATTTGTTCTAGCACCACATATCGCTATGCGAAGCATCCGTGAATGGTACAGCAGAAGGCTCACTGATTGTACACCAACCAGCCGCGCACCTGGGTCAGGGCAGCAGACAGCAAAAACGCCCACCGGCGATATACCGGTGGGCGAGAGAGCTTATGTCAAATATTGGCACATCCGGTGTAGCAGCGCGTGCTAGCGTGCGAGTTCCGGCAAGTAGACACGGTTCAAGCCATCCGCTGTGCTGTCGGTCGTGCTATCGACCGCGGGCGAACCACCGCTCACGGACAACGGTTCCTGCGACGCCTGCTCCTGCGCTGCATTGGCGGCGCTGGTGTTGACCTCCAGCAAAGGCAAGAAGATATGCCTGTCCAGCGCAGGGGGGTCCTCGTCATCAATTGTCTCGCGCTGCACCGTCCAAGTGTAGGTGGCCGGGGTGGGGTCGACGTTCCCGGCCGCATCCACAGCGCGCACGCTGAAAGTATGGCTGCCGTCGGCCAATTCGGTGTATGACTGTGGGCTGGTGCAGGGGGCGAACGCTGCGCTGTCCAGGCTGCACTCAAAGTGCACTGCGCCTTGCCCACCTGTGCTGGTGAACGTGAAGTCAGCATCGCCACTTGTGCTTGGGTTGTCCGGCACGGCAGTGATGATCGTATCAGGCCACGCCGCGCCGTTTACCGAGATGCTGACCGTGGCGACGTTCGATTCCACCAGCCCATCGCTGGCGACAAAGGTAAAGCTGTCTTCACCCACGAAATCGCTGTCGGGCACATAGGTCAAGGCGGGCGGCGTCCCCAACAATACACCGTGCGCCGGCATGCCGGTCTTGTAGGTCAACGGGTCGCTATCGCTGGCCTCCAGGTGGATGGCAAGCGCGCTTCCTTGGTCCATCGTCAACGCTTGATCGTTGGCGACAGGCGCAGCATTCATCACTGTCCAGCGGTAGCGGTCGGCTGGGCCGGTCTGCCCCGCGCCATCCGCTGCGCGCACTTGGAAGGTGTGCTGCCCATCGGCCAGATTCGTGTACGACTG
This sequence comes from uncultured Litorilinea sp., assembly GCA_964655505.1. GTDB lineage: Bacteria > Chloroflexota > Anaerolineae > Caldilineales > Caldilineaceae > QEUY01. Next base: position 24,206 of record CAZZNG010000013.1, read on the forward strand.
CGGGCTGGTGCAGGGGGCAAAGTTGCTGCCGTCGAGCGCGCATTGGAAGCGGACTCCGTTTCCTTCAAAGGCGAAGCTCGCACCGCGGGTGAAGGTTGGGTCATCCGGCGCGCTTGTGATGGTCGCATCCAGCGCGCCCGCATTGACGCGCCAGCTAAAGCTCGCGGGGGAGAGGTCAACATAGCCGCCGCTGTTGAGGGCGCGCACCTCGAAGGTATGGTCGCCCTTACTCAGATCGCTGTAGACCCACGGGCTGCCGCACGGGACGAACGCGCCCTGGTCAAGCCGACACGCAAAGCCCGCCACGTCGTCGCCGATGCCTTCAAACTCGAAGGTGACGCTGCCCGCGTCGCTCGGATTAGGGGGTGTGCTGGTGATCCGCGTGTCGGGCGCATCCGCCACCGACAGGTCAGTGAGCAGGGTATGGCTCGCCTCCGCGATCTGCCCGGCAAAGTCGATGGCGCGCACCTTGATCACCAGCGATCTGCCTTCAGGCGCGGTGACCGGCAGCGCGATGCGCCAAGTGCCATTGCCAAAGATGGCATCGACAAAGGGCTGGTCGTCCACCTGCACCTTCACAGCCGCCAACCCAACATCGTCGCTGGCAAGCCCCCCAAAGCGCAAGATGCCGCTTCCCACCTGCCAGGTGTCGCCTGCGGTCAGCGTGTCGCTGTTGATGCTCACCGTGGGCGGCGCGCTGTCCAGCTTAAAGGTGATGGGATAGACCGTCGCCTGCGTTGCGCCGCTGATGTCCTTGGCGCGCGCGACCAGCGTATGTTCGCCTGTCCCTGTGACTTGGATCCGCACCGTGCGTTGAGTACGCGTGACCGCGCCGTTGGGCGGGAAGTCAATTGTGTGGACGACAGTGCCGTCTAGCGCCAGGGTAATCTGCTGCAAGCCCAGCGCGGCCTCCGCGGCCACGGTCACAGGAATCTCGCCGGTTGCCGCGACATAGCGCCGGTTGCCTGGTGAGACAATCACCGCGCTGGGCGCACCCGCTGCCGGTGCAGCCAACGTGGAGAGCCCCGCGACACTTACCTCGCCGGAGATGTCCGTCTGTTGGAGATCAGCGCTGGCGCAGTGACCAAAGCCGTCACACGCGCGCACCGTGGCGGACGGCTGCAAGCTCTCCTCATACTTGGCATAGGTAATCGAGAGGCGGCTGAGAATGGTACGGTCGGGGAAGAGCGCCTGCACCGCTGCATCTTGCTCAAAGGTGCGCGCCATCGGCTGGATGCTTTGGCCTTCACAGACAAACGTCTGTTCAGCTAGATAGCGATCTTCCGCGCTGCAAAGATAGACAAACTCATAGCGTTGAACGTTGGCCGCGCCATCAAAGTAGCTGGTCCCGGTCTGGGTCGCCTGCATGACCAGGCGCGGCGCGCGCGTGTCAATGATCCCGCGCCACACGTTGGGCGATGAACCGCGGTTGTTGAGTCGATCGCTGCTGCGTACATCGATCTGATATTCACCCTCCAGATCAGGCGGGATTTGCGCCTGCCAGGTGGTGACAGCCGCGCCGGCTTGCGCCACCTGCGCGGGCAGCCAAACGCGCCCGCTGGCATCGAGCAGCGCCTGCGCTTCATCGCGGCTGACATCAGTGGGCAGCGCGGCGATCTGCTCCAGCGGGACATAGGAGATCTCAACCTGCTGCACGCCCGCCGAGCCTGTGTCGGTGATGACGCCGCCGATGGTCAGGGTCTCGGTGATCAGGGTGCGTTGCGCGTCCACCTGGCTAATCGCAGCGACAGGGGCCGCGCCATCCAGCTTGAGGATGCCGGTGGCCGCGTTGGGCGCGCTGGCGTTGCCCACCCGGTCTATGGCGCGCACCGCAACGGTGTAAACGCCCGTGGGGTCGGCCAGCGCATCGGCAAAGTCATAGTCAATCGTCCACTTGTTGCCGTCGAGCGTTGCCTGTTGCCAGTGGTTGCCTTGGGCATCGTCATCGCCCGCCTGCGCGACCAGCAGCACTTCCACGGAACCAGGAACAACACCGCTGCCCGACTGCGCGCCGATCGGCGGGTCCGCGACTGTACCGCTGAGCGTGACAAACCACTGGTTGGCGGCGTTGCGCTTGGGGGGCACAGCCTCCGCGGGCAGCGCGTTGAGGGTGACGTTGGGCGGCGTGGCGTCGGCAATCAAGGTGATGGCGCTGCTTGGGTTGCCCACGTTGCCCGCGACGTCAACCGCGCGGCTCCGGATTGCATAGCTGCCCTCGTTGACGACCAGCGCATAGGCCCAACTGTCCGCCCCTTCCGCCAGTTGGAAGCCCGCGCCGTTGACGCTGACCTCGACAGAGGCGACACTGGAGGTGGCATCCGCGGCGCTGCCGCCGATGATGTGGACTTGATTGCCCTGGAAATAGGCCCCGTTGCTCAGACCCTCCAGGGAGGCGGTGGGCAAGTCGCCATCGATCACCACCGGGATCGATGCGCTGGTCGTGATCTTGCCCCCGCGCACATCCGGCACGCTCACGGCGAGCTTTGTCCATTTATACCCAGAGGTAAACGCACCACCGTTATAGTGGCTGCCCATACAATAGGATTGCTGTTCACGCTTGTAGAGCGCGTTGACCCTGGCCCCGCTGAGGGCAGCGGTATAGATTTGGAAGTCGTCGAGGTAAGAAGGGCCATCGGCTGACGAAATCCGCAAGGTCTGAGCCGTGAATGTGGTCACCGATGAAGCCGGAGCGGATGCCACCGGCGTCGCGTTGCCGTCCAGGTAGATCGCCAATCGACCACCGTCGAATTCGTCACGCGTGACCACAACAGAGTGCCACTGCCCATCGTTGAGGTTGGCATCCGCGCCGATCGTTTGATCCCCAAAGGAAAAGTCAATCCTACCGCTCTTCTGGATCGTGACCGCGGTGCTGTTGGCGCTGAGGATCAAGCGGGAACCCCCCGTCGTCGCAGCGGATTTGTACCAGAAGGCAATCGAGAAGGTCTGGTATGCAGGCGAGGCAAAGGGATTGTTCAACTCAACAAAGTCGTTGATACCATCCAGGCGGATCGCGTAGTCGGATGCGGGTGTGCCCACCGCGTTGCCGCTCGCATCCACCGCGCCCGGCAATGCCGAGGTGGGGCAGAATGTGCCGCCGAGGCATGTGGCGCTGTTGCCCCATCCAGAGCTATCGGCAAAGGTCGCGGCCCCCGGCAGTTCTTCAAAGCGCAAATGCACCACTGCTTGTGACGCCAGCGCGGGGCAGGACTGCGCGCGCGACGTATAGTCGGCGTAGCCATTGGCCTCGACCTTCTGGTCATCCAGGAGACGATCGGAGAGGTCGTTCCGCCACAGGCTGTAGACAATGCCCACCCCGTAGCCGGCTGGATGCGTCCAACTCAAGAGCCAGGCATCGGCCATGGGGTTATAGACCGCATGGGGCGCATCCTCCGTGGTGATAAACATGTTTGTGGTCTGATCAATGCCCAGACGCGCATCCACGACAAGGGGGGTCAGGTCATGCGGCTGGTAGAGCACGCGGCGCACAACTTTGGTGCCGCTCTCGCGATAGACCAACAGCAGGTGGTCGGCGCGTGGATTGTAGGCCAGCACCGGCACGGCGCGTTCATCGTTGTGCGCTTCCTCGCTGGCGACGATCCACGTCGGCGTCGTTGCAGAGACCAAATTTGGACTCAGATAGATGGTTTGCGACGACTCTGGGCGGTCAAACTTGCGCGCCACCACATAGTGATAGCCCACCCAGGCCACATCGAGGGAAAGGCTGTCCTCGTTGGCTGCAGCGACACGGCTGGCCTCGATCCCATGCAGCCCCGCGCCGCTGTCTGGCGTGCCGTCCTGCTTGAACATCTGCCACTGTAAATAGGTCTTATTGTCCGTCACCGCGGCCAGTTCGTTGACAACCAGGAAGCCGAAGCCATCGCTGGCAACCACCGGGCGGAATTGGTTTGACAACTGCAGATGGGGAGAAATCGGCGACGGAATGTCGAAGGCCGGGCGGATCACTTGGCCGGTCGGCCCGACGAGCGCGCCCTTGATCCGCTCAAAGTTCTTGCGCGGGAGTGTGACAGAGAGATTGATCTCGGTGGAGTTGTCCGCGGTGCGATAATTCCACGTCGCGCTGTCGTTGACCAGCCCGTTGGCGTCGAAAACCGGGCCAGAAGCGACAAAATCCATATCCGCCCAGTTGGTGTCCGCGACGGGGTCTATGGGGATCTTATCCGGGTCGGTGTCCGACTCATAGAGATCAATCCGCCCTGGCCCGCAGATATCCAACGTGATGGGGAGGCCATTGGCATTGGGGCCGCGTTGATCGCCGGCGCGCAAGCCGATCCCGTTGTTTTCCGCGTCAAAGGGGTTCCACAGCAGCGTATAGCCGCCATCTGCCGGGTTGGTGTCGTTGGGGTCGGCGACAAAGTAGATCGCGGGTTCGCTGCCGCCGCTGTGATCCGCCTCTCGAACGACCGAGAACGAGTGAATGGTGAGGGTATTGCACGGTTCGTGCTGCTCCCACACCACCATGCAGTCGCCGCCCAAGTTGCAGGCGATGTCCGGCGGCGCGTCGCCGCGCCGCGTGAAGATCGAACCGCTGTCGTTGATCAGTTGGCCCGCTTCACCCCCAGGGATGGCGTTGGTTTGGATCACCCCAACCGTCCCGCGCGCACTGGGTGAAAGCACCGCACTGACCAGGTGCGTGTCTGCCCGATCCAGCAAGGGTGCGGCAGCCGCGGCATATCGCACAGAGGGGCTGGCAGCGCCAAGCGGATTCAACACCAGCGGCTCCCAGCCCAATAACGGCAAGCCGCTGTCGCCCAGGCGCGCCCGCACGCTGCTGCCGATGGTCACGCTTTGCGTGCTCACTTCGGGCGGCACGTCAAGCTCCATGTGTTCGCTGAACGTCTGCCCGTCGGGGAAGCTCGTCGCGTTGAAGTCCAGCAGGACCGGGTTTGGCGAGGGGCCGAAAATGCTCGGCAGGGTCAAGTCCAGTATGCTGGGGGCCAGCCCAACCTCCGACACGACCGTATGCGTCAGGTGGAACGTGCCGCCTGGGCGCACAAATTCACGGTCCGTTATTGGGTAGATGGCAATGGGCGAACTGTTAAAGACGGTAGGGTGATAAGGGCGGTTTTGGTCGTCCACGCGCTTGGCCGGGTCGGGGTGCTGCGCCAGTTGGCGCTCGGCCAGGTCGCTGATGCCGTCGCCGTCGCTGTCCGCCACCAGCGGGTTCGAGGTGACGCGCACCACAAAGGGGGTCGGGGCGTTGATGGTGACATCCCAGCCGCCGCGCCAATCCCCCGTCGCCTCACAGGTCGTCGTATTATAGACCTGATGCCATACCTCCTCGTTGTCGGGCAGCCCGTCGTTGTCGCTGTCGGGGTTGGCCGGGTTCGTGCCATAGAGCGCTTCTTGCGCGTCGGTGAGCGTGTCACCGTCGGTGTCACATTGAATCGGCGAGTAGGATTCGCCCGCGGCGCGGCGCTGCATTTCGTTGAAATCGGTCAGACCGTCGTTGTCCGTATCCCACCCGCCCGTGTTGGGGTTGTCATTGGGGTCGATGCCGCCATGCACAGCGGATCGCAGGCCATCCCCATCCGCGTCGACCAGCGAGGGGAAACTGCTGTCCCAAGCCAGCCCCAGCCCCCCGTCCGGCTTGGTGGTCATGGCAATAAACTTGTCAAAGGTGGCAGGGAAGATGTCATAGCGCAGCGTCTCGATCGGGGTCGAGCTTCTGCCGTTGAAGGTGCGCGTATAACAGACAGGGGCCGGATAGACAAAGGGGGTTGGGATCACCCAACACTCATAGGCAGGCAACGCATAGGCCATGTTGAGGTAGAAGGGCGCGGCGCGGTTGATGCCCGCCTCCAGGTTGAAGCCCGTCACAGGGCCGGGCACGGTCATGGCGCTGCCGCCGTACATGGAAGTAGCCGCGTATTTGTGATCTTCGCGCACATTTTTCCACGCGCCCGACATGGTGCTGCGCTGCGCCGAGAGGTCTTCCTTGTCGGGCCGCGAAAGGCTGTAGTTAAAGGTAGTCGAACGCAGGTTGCTGGACGAGAAGAAATAGAGATAGAGGTTGATCATCGTCCCAACCGACGGGTCCGGGTCTTTGTGAACGATGTTCGTCGTGATCGGCATCGTGATGGAAAGCTCGTTGCCCTCGACAAAGCCCTTGGCAGGGTCGGCCAGGCGGGTCTGGGGCGAGCCGGGCGCAACCATGTTGCGCCGCCCGGTGTCGATCATCACATCATAGTTGTAAAGCGCATAGGCGATCGCCTTGATCGCGGTTGTGCCCAGCGTGAAACAGGCTCCGCCCAGCCCAGGCACATCGCGCAGGTCGTCCACGCCCAGTTCGCAGATCGCGGTCAAGATGGTGTCGATCAAGGCCACAATGCCGACCAAGATCAGCCCCACCACCGTCAGCGAGATCATCGCCAACAGAATGAGGTAGATGGTGGCGGCGATGGTTTCGGCCAGTGCTTGGTTAAACTCAGGGCTAAAGGGCGACACATTGTTGGCGGCCATGCTGTAGATGAAGAAGCCCCAGGTGATCGCAATCGCAATCACCGTGCCAATGGCCGTAGCCTGCTTGGAGACGCCAAGCACCTCGGAACTTGCTTGGGCAATCGACGCGGTCGATCCCGCGGCCCGAAGCGCAGCCGACCATTTCACCACCGCCAAGATGGGGTCAAGCACGGTGAAGTAAAATTGAAGCCCAATCACCAGCGCGCGCAAAGCGATCTGCGCGTCTCGCCCCTCTTCCGTGGCGGAAAGGATGCCCGCGGTCAACAGACCAGCCACATAGATGACCTTGATGGCAAAGGTAACCGCGCTGCCGCGCAATTCGGGGTTGGTGATGTTGCGGACTGCATAGACCCCTTCGCGCACGCTGCCGAGCAAGGGTCTGAACATCAAGCCCAGTTGTTTTGTGAAGCCCACTTGATTCAGGCTGCTCATGAAGCTGACATTGGCGATAAAGACAGCAGCCATGCGGCCCATGCCGGCCCCCGTGCGGATGGTCGATTCGAGTTCGCTGTCGCTTTGCAATTTATAGGTCGCGGGGACGAGTTGATTGTCGCGCTGCACGGCTCGGTTGACGCCCTGGCTCAAGGCCAGGTCATAGAGCTGCGCCACAAGGACGCGGCCCGACTGCACATCGGGGTCATTGGGGTCGCCCGGCAGAACGCCGCTGCCATAGCGCTGCATGTTCTCTTGCCAATACTCCTCCGCGGGGCAGATGCGCCAGGCGGCATTGGCATCCGCACGACAATAATGCACCCACTTCAGCCCTGCCACCGTCACCGTCTCCACAGGCGTACTCTGCGGCGCAAAGTCTGCGTGCAAATTGTTCTGGTCAAAATTCATGGTGACCTGCAGGCCGTCTATCGCCGTCGTATCCAGGCTCAACCCGCGCGATTTCTGCTCATAGGCATAGAGCAGGGTCGGCATGATTGGCTCGCTCTCCGACCAAAGGGGCGTAAACTCGCTATGAAGCAGCGCCACTGTGTCGGTCATTGCCATGTACATGGCCGCCTGATCCAGCGTGGGGTATTGCGCGCTTTGCACGTGGATGGTCTGTGGAATGCCCCACCCCGCGGCCAGCCCACTGGCGTTGGCAACGATGTCGTCGATCCGCACATCGCGCACCGCGTCGTTATTGCTGTCCCGCGCCGCCAAAAAAGAGTCATCCAGCGCATAGGTCAACGCCACAAGCCCGCTGTCATCACGGCGATCCGTGTCGCTGTCGCCATCTTCATACAGAATCGCGGTCGTCGTGCCGTGCTGCTCGCTGATGTTCAAGCCCGTGAGATACCACTCGCCATAGTAGCTTTGCACCACTTGGGGCACATTGTGAATATAGCCGTCCGCCTCGCAGCCCAAAGCCACTTCCTGCGGATCAGCCGCGTTACAGGCCAAGTCGACCAGTGCCTGCACCACCCATGCCAGCCGCATCTGGTGGGGCGCGGGCCAGCCGCCGCTGGGCAAATAGCGCATACGCCCAGCAAAGGCGAAATGCTGCCCGCTCTGTGCATCGGTCACCAGGCTGAGGGGCACATAGACAACCTGCTGGCTGCCGTCGGTTGTCAGGTTGTTGACCACAATGCCATAGGGGGTCAGTTCGCTTTGCGGCGGCAAATTGGTCGCTTGCCCATTGGACGCGTCAACGCGGATCTCCATCATAGGGATCAGCTTCATGTCGCCATAGGCATCGCCGCCCGAAGCACTGTTGTTGACCGCAACGGGCAAATCCGCGTAGGTCGCCCCATCCACATCCACGACCTGCCCCTGGTTGTCGTTGTTCGGCCAATCGAGCACGTTAAAGGCATACCACAGGTGTCGGGAATCGGTCGTGCGCAGTTGGAAATCGACAAAAGTAGGCTGATCCGCGGCCAAGTTGTCGATGGTCAGGTTAAACGGTGTATTTTCGCTAAAGTTGCTGCTGGATTTGGTAAAGGGGGAAAGGTCTAGGTGGTCGGGTACGCTATCGTTGTCGTTGTCCGGATCAAAGAGATCGGGCAGCGAATCGCCGTCCGTATCGCGCGGGGTGGCGAGGGGATCGCCGTTGTCATCAAAGCCCCACTCCACATCATCGGGCAAGCCATCGTCATTGCTATCGACCGAATTGGGATTCGTGAACCAGCGTTTGCTATCGTTGGCTCGCGTAAAGCCGCCAACTTCCACCCCATCGCTCAAGCCGTCCCCATCGCTGTCCGCGCTGGTCGGGTCTGTTCCCAATCGCTCCTCGACAAAGTCAGTCAGACCGTCGCCATCTGTGTCCGTGCCGTCGTCGGTGAGCGATTGGGCAGAGGACTGCAACATGGGCGCGGCAAGATTGATGGCCGCAGGCTGCAAAGGCACCGCGTCCCCCCCAACATCAGAAGCGCTAAATTCAAGTGGATTGAGCAGGGGATCAAATTCCACTTTGTCGCCCATGTCGCGCAGCGAACGCTGCATATCGCTTTCAATCGCCTGTTGCTCTTGGGCCGCGGCTTTGGCGGCCTGAGCAGCCAAAAACGAATCGATCTCAAAGGTCTGCAAGAGCGGGCCAACGACCATGCTTGTAATCACTGCCGCGGCCAGCGCCCTTTGCAGCACGCGCGCGCGGCGATACCAGACGATGAGGATCGCGCCAACCAGGAACGAAGAGAGCAGCACCGCTGACAGCGGGTCGGGCAGCGCATCGGCCAACACAAGGGTCAACACAACCGGCAGCGCGGTCAGATCGCCCGTGCGCGCAACCTCAGCCAGATTCGGCGCGGGGCTGCCATAGCGCGAAAAATCAACCGTGATTTGCGCGCTGACATACTCCCCCTGTTCTTCGGGGAAGGTGAGGCGCAAGATCTGGCGCAGGGGCAGCCCGTCCGCACGCACCCACAACTCGCCATCACCGCGCAGCGCGGCCAAATAGTCGGATGTCTGGAGATGGACACCGGACGGGAGTTCGCCCCGGGCGCGCAGCGTCTCCTCCATCTGTGTACGCATATAACCGGCAAAGGCGGGACCGTCGATGGTAAAGGTATGGCGGGTAAAGGTGATGCTGCGGTCGCCATAGGTGCGTGTTTCTGGCTCGTGTGTCTCGACCTCGCGCACCGCGGCGAGATAGGCCAAGAAATCGCCTTGCGGCGCAAAGCCCTCGAAGCTGCCGTCCGCCTTCTCCCACTCGCTCCAGCCGCTTGGCCCGTAGCGGCGCACATAGCTTTCGCCCGCTTCCACCTTGACGCCCAGCGCGCTTTCGCTCTGGCTGACACTCCCCCCCTGATTCCAAAGCCGCATCTCTAATGATTGCCGACGCAGATCGTTCTTGCCGGACAAATGAAGCGTTTGGGTGCGGCTGCTGCGGCCAATATTGACCACGCTTGTGCTAGGGATGGTGGTTTGAATAATGTCGCTGTCAAAATGATACGAGCCAGCGGCGCGTGCCTTCTCCCAAGCGGCAAGCACAGGGTTCGGGTTCACAGCCGCCAAAAGCCGCGGCCCCGCGGCCACGGTCAACAGGAAAAGAGCGGCCAAAACAACCGGCAAATATGGCCGGGCGCGACGCAATTTGAGCAAGGGGGCCATATGGATTCTCCTGAAAGCACACCACAAAACATGTTGCGGCTGCCGCGCGTCCGCCACAGCCACAACAAGGCCACAACAAAGTCACAACCAATATGCGCGATGCAAATGGGAACAGACAGCTTCAGCAGCATAGCGCGCCACGCGTGACAGCTTCGTGACAAGGCGTGACAAAGTGTGACAGAGGGGATACAATAGATCCTGCTTTAACAACCGGTTGCCGAGTACATTTCAAGTGCCTTGCAAGACCTGTATACGCCCAAGCAGACGTTGAACGCTCTACCGTCGCCGCCCTCCGTTGAAAGGTCACACGTCATGCGACTCACTCTGTCACTTCTAGGGTCGTTCCACGCATCCTGGCGGCAAAACTCACTCGAGTTTGCCACCGACTCGGCACGCGGCCTGCTGGCCTATCTGGCCGTTGAAGGCGACCGGCCCCAACAGCGCGAGACATTGGCCGCGCTCTTCTGGCCGGATCGCCCACAAGCGGCTGCTTATACCAACCTGCGCCAGACCCTTGCCCGGCTGCGCAAGGCGCTGCAAGCGATTGACAGCCAACCCCATCCCTTGCTCATTTCCTCAAAGTGCGTGCAATTCCAAGCCGCGGCAGCCGATATTGACGTCATCCGTTTTGAAGAACGATGCAGCGCCGCGGCCGCGCACCCACACCCCGCGCTGACAAGTTGCCCCGTCTGCATCGCGCATCTGCGCGCCGCGGTTGACCTCTACCGTGGCGACTTCTTACAAGACCTCTATTTGGATCGCGCCCGGCTTTTCGAAGAATGGGTGCAGCACAAGCGCGAGCAGTTGCGCCGCCAGGCGCTTGACATGCTCCATACCCTGACCCTCCACGCCGGTGAACAGGCAGACTATACACAGATGGCCCACTTCGCCGCGCGCCAGTTGGCGCTTGAGCCGTGGCGCGAGGAAGCGCACCGTCAGATGATGTGGGCGTTGGCAGCCAGCGGCCAGACCAGCGCCGCCCTTGCCCACTATGCCGCCTGCTGCCGCGCGCTGGCCGACGAGTTGGATACGACACCCTCGCTGGAAACGACCATGCTGTACGAGCGCATCCGCTCCGGCGCATTTGTGCAGCCGCGCGAAACCCCTTTCGACGCGCCACCCACCGCGTCAAAAGCAAAACAAGAAACCCAAGAAAGTACCAAGCGCATCCCTGTGGTTGTCTCCCCCCCGCCGCCCACCTATCAAATTCTGGGCGAAGTGCCCAACGTACCCGTCCTTTTGGGACGACAGAACGAGTGGGCGCAGCTTGTCGCGTGGATCGCGTATGAGCGCTGTCAGGTGGTCACGCTCTGGGGCATGGGCGGCGTGGGCAAGACCTCCCTGGCGGCTAGCGTGGCGCAAGCAGTCGCCAAAGAGTTTGACACGGTGATCTGGCGCTCGCTGCACAACGCGCCGCCCATCGAAGAATGCCTGCGCGCCTGTCTGCAAATCCTGGCGCGCCATGATGCGGTTGCGCTCCCTACCAGCCTGGATGAACAGTTGACACTGCTCTTGTCCTACCTGCATCAGCAGCGCTGTCTGCTCATCCTCGACAACTTGGAAAGCGTGCTCAGCGAAGGGCCAAATAGCTCCTACCGCACAGATACCTACCGAAAAGACTATGAGGGCTACTCCCAACTGATCCAGCGCTTGGCGGAAAGCAGACACCCCAGCACGCTCCTGCTGACCAGCCGCGAGCGCCCCAAAGGGTTGGCGCGCCTGGAGGAAGACATGCCCTCGGTGCGCTCACTGCGCCTTGCCGGGCTGGATGCACCGGCAGGCCAGGCGCTGTTGATGGCGCGCGGGCTGGACGGCGACACGGCACAGCTCGCCAAACTCGTCGCCTATTATTCGGGCAACCCCTTGGCCCTGAAGGTCGTGGCCGAGACAGTGCACGACCTCTTTGGCGGCGACATTGGAGCCTTTTTGTCCACCGAGCGCGCCATCTTTGACGACATCCGCACCGTGCTAGACCAGCATTTCGAGGTGCTGTCGCCCATCGAGCGGGAGTTACTCCTTTGGCTGGCAATCGAGCGCGAGCCGGTCACCATGCAGACCCTGTGCGAGAATGTGCTGCATCCGCACCCGCCCCATCTGCTCATGGAGGCGCTGCGCTCGCTGGAACGGCGTTCGCTGCTGGAGGTAACGCGGCCTGGACGAACCGCCCAGGGCAACCGCCAGGCCACGGCTCGCTTCACGCTGCAAAATGTGGTTATGGAACATGTGGCCGAGCGGCTGGTCGAAGCAATCAGCCGCGAGATCGAGGAGGGGCGACTTGACTATCTGCACAGCCACGCGCTGCTCAAGGCGCGCGCCCAGGAGTATGTGCGCCGCAGCCAGACGCACATGCTCTTGGATAGCATCGTCAAGCGTTCGATGGCTTCATTGGGCCAAGAGCGATGGCGCAAGCAGATCGCCCATCTCCTCGCCCTGCTGCACGAAAGCGCACAGCGTTTGCCCAGCTATGCCGCGGGCAATCTGCTCAACCTGTTGCTTCATGCCAAAATCGATGTGCAGGGCTATGATTTTTCCGGGTTGAGCATCTGGCAAGCCTATTTGCAGGATGCGCGGCTGCACGATGTGGATTTTCGAGGGGCCGATTTCAGACAGACCACCTTTACCCACCTCTTTGGCAACATCCTCACCTTCCAACTGCAAAACCAGGGCCAATTGCTGGTGGCAGGCTCCGCCGGGGACCGGCTGCGCGTCTGGCGGCTCATGGGCGTTCAGACGGTCGAGGAGTACCCATCGCCCGCTGTTCGTCCCGTCGCCGCCACCTTCAGCCCCGATGGACAGACGCTCGCCATCCTCGAGGCTGACCAACGCCTCTCTCTGTGGGAAGTGGCAAGGGGCCGCCTGCTACAAACATTTTCAGGCCACACCCACTTTATTTGGGCCATTGCCTTCACCCTGGATGGCAGCCTGGTGGCAACGGGCGGGGCCGATCACACGGTGCGTGTGTGGTCGGTGCAAAGCGACCAGGCGCGCTACGTGCTGACGGGCCACGCCAACGCGGTCGCCTCCCTCGCCTTCTCGCCCGATGGCCGTTGGCTGGCAAGCGGCAGCGTCGATGGCAGCATCTGCCTGTGGGATGTCGAACAGGGGACGTTGCGCCACTGCTGGCAGGCGCATGAAGACGAAGTACATGTGCTTCTCTTCGATGCAGCGAGTACGCGCCTCATCAGCGGCAGCCACGACTCGACCATTCGCGTGTGGCAAGCGGATTTAACAGCCCCCCTTCACACCTTGCAGGGGCACATTGGCCCGGTCCGCACCTTGGCAATGAGCGCCGATGGACGCATCTTGGCAAGCGGGGGAGGCGATACCTTTGTCGTCTTGTGGAATATACAGACGGGGCAGCGGCTGCATACCCTGATCGACCTTGAATACCCAACCGTTCTGCTCGCCTTCAGCCCCGATGGGCAACGGCTGGCGAGAATCGGCACCGATCCCAGAGTCACCCTGTGGGACACACAGACATGGCAGTGCCTCGACACCTTGCCAATCTACACCAACCCCATCTACTCGCTGGCCTTTTCACCGACAGGTGAAGAATTGCTCAGTGGCAGCGCAGACGGGACGCTCTGCCTCTGGGAAGTCAGCAGCGGTCAGATCAAACAGCGCTTTCAAAGCCATGCCTACGGCGTGACCAAAGTGGCCTTCAGCCCCGACAGCAAGACGCTGGCAAGCGGCAGCGATGACCGCACGGTTTCGCTGTGGCATGTGCAAAACGCCTTGCCGCGCCACCAGTGGCACGGGCATGGCGGCCGCGTGGAGTGTCTTCAATTTCACCCCACAGGTGACTGGCTCGCCACAGGCAGCGGCGACCGCACCCTACGCCTGTGGGATGTGCGCCGCGGCGTGGTCGCCCACATCCTCAACGGGCATCACGACCGCGTCTTGACTTGCGCCTTCCACCCCACGGGCGATCGCCTGGCAAGCGCGGGCATGGACAGAACCATCCGTCTGTGGTCAACGCGCAGCGGCGAATGGCTCGCCACGCTGGCGGGCCATACCAACGCTGTCAACGGGCTAGCCTACAGCCACGATGGGCGAGTGCTCGCCAGCAGCAGCTATGATTGCACCGTGCGCCTGTGGGAGGCGGAGAGCGGCAGGCCAAAAGAGCCGGTGATCCAACTGGAAACCGTTGTGCTCGCCCTCGCCTTCCACCCAAGCGAACCCATTTTGGCGCTTGGCTGTGCGGATCACACCATCCGGCTTTGGCACCTGCCCACAGCGCGTGTGGTAAACTGCCTACTTGGTCACTCTGGAACGGTCGAGTCTATCGCGTTCAGCCCGGACGGACGGCTGCTAGCCAGTTGCAGCGTCGACGAGACCATACGCTTGTGGGATATGACGCATCACGCATGTCTGCAAACGCTGCGCATGCCCGGCCCCTATGCAGGGATGAAGATTGGAGGTATCACGGGCATGAGTGAGGCGCAGCAAATGGCGCTGAAGATGCTGGGTGCAGTCGACGATCCTGGGTAAGCCGCGGTGAGAGACAGGGCGATTCATCGCGCGATCGCGACCGGCTGGCGTCAGAGCAAGCCACCTCCTTTATCCAAACCGCCTGAATCAATCTTTATCCAAGATGCGACCGCGTCAATACCCGCGCCCATTACCAGCAGGGAAGGACAAGCACAGTGAGCGAGTCAGCCGCACCCACCACACAGATCGACAGCCAAATCTGGACCACCATCGACTACGAGAAGAACGGCAAGCAGACCGGCTTTCTCGGCGTGCCCCAATCCGACAACCTGGCCGGGTGGGCTACCCACTTTCTGCCCATTGCGGTCATTAAAAACGGCTCCGGGCCGACCGCGCTGCTCTTTGGCGGCAATCACGGCGACGAGTACGAAGGCTCGGTCACGCTGCCCAAGCTGGTGCGCGACATCGACCCGGCCCAAGTGCAGGGGCGTATCATCGTCGTGCCCATGCTCAACCGGCCCGCGGGCCTCAACGGCACGCGTCTCTCGCCGCTGGACGGCAAGAACATGAACCGCGCCTTCCCAGGCGAACGCAACGGGACCATCACCAGCATCATCGCCCACTACGTCGCCAACGCGCTCATTCCACTGGCTGATCTGGTGGTGGATGTCCACTCCGGCGGGCGCACCATCCTTTTCCTGCCCTCGATCAACATGCACCACGTCGCCGACGCCGCCCAGATGCAGCGCATGTTGGAGACTGCTGTCGCTTGGGGCGCGCCCTACTGCTTTGTCTATCGCGATGTGGGGGGAGAAGGGCTGCTGCCCTCCTATGCCGAAGCGCTGGGCAAGATCACCCTGGGCACAGAACTCGGCTCGGCCGCGCAATTCACGCCCGAACTGCTGCAGCTTACCGAGTCCGGGCTGTACAACATCCTGCGCCTGCACGGCATCTTGGACGGGGAGCCGGAGCCGCGGCGCGAGCCTGCCAAGATCGTGGCCGCGCCCGAACGGGAGGATTACATCATGGCCCCGGTCAGCGGCATCTTCGAGCCGTTCTACGACTTGGGCGGGGAGGTACGCGCCGGGCAGCCCGTGGGCCAGATTCACAACCCGGAAGAGCCGTTTAGCACACCGCGCCCCGTGCTCGCCCAAACCGACGGCATGGTCATGGCGCGGCGTGCCCTGCCCCTGACTCGCCAGGGCGACTGCGTCGTCACCCTGGTG
>CAZZNG010000013.1:39889-40125 GCA_964655505.1 uncultured Litorilinea sp.
TCTCGCTGTGAGCCGCCTTAGGCGAGGTGGGATCTTCCGGAACGCTGGCAGCATCTTCCCGGAAGCTTCGAGCCTCCGGGAAGATTGGGTGTGTTAGAAATCATCGCCGTGGGTATACGGATAGCTCCACAGCGCGACCTGAAGCGTGATAGACTTGAACCAGGCCGCGTACATCTTTTCGACATCGGCCTCACTGTGCCCCTTCTTGGCCAGAAACGGCTTGATCGTCACCGTGA
>CAZZNG010000014.1:0-38729 GCA_964655505.1 uncultured Litorilinea sp.
AATGTGCGGCGGGTGGTGGATTACGTCCACGAAAAGACAGCAGCCGCTGCATCTGCGACATGAACGCTGTGACATGAAAGCGACAGAAGATAGATGACAAAGGAAATTCGCTACCCAATCGGCGTGCTGCTCATGGCCTATGGCGGGCCTAATTCGCTGGAGGAATTGCCGGGCTATCTAGCGGACATCCGCAGCGGCCGC
The DNA here is from genome assembly GCA_964655505.1 of uncultured Litorilinea sp. Classification (GTDB taxonomy): domain Bacteria; phylum Chloroflexota; class Anaerolineae; order Caldilineales; family Caldilineaceae; genus QEUY01. The sequence goes on from CAZZNG010000014.1 coordinate 202, forward strand.
CCGACCACGCCCGCGGTCTTGGAGGAGATCACCCATAACTACGCCAGCATCGGCGGCAAATCGCCCCTGCTGGAGATTACACGGCAGCAGATGGCAGAAGTAGCCGCCCGGCTCGATCCTGACCATTTCCGCGTCTACCTCGGTATGCGCCACTGGTCGCCGTGGATCGAAGAGGTGGTGGGCCAGATGGTGGAGGACGGCATCACCCATGCGATCAGCCTGGTTCTCGCGCCACATTATAGCAAGTTGAGCATTGCCAAGTATCAGGAAAAGATCACCGACGGTCTGGAGATGTACCACGGTGATATCGAATTCCAGCATATTTCCTCCTATCACGACGCGCCCAAGATGATCGAAGCGCTGGCAAATCGTGTACAGGCGGGCTTGGCAGAGTGGCCGGAAAATGAACGTGACACTGTACACGTTGTCTTTTCGGCGCACAGCCTGCCCACGCGCATCTTGAAGATGGGCGATCCCTACGACAGCCAGTTGCGTGAAACAGCGCGCCTAGTGGCCGAGCGTGCGGGCCTGTCCGATGAACAGTGGTCGTGGAGCTATCAGTCGGCTGGGCGCAGCCCAGAGCCGTGGCTTGGCCCTCAGTTGGAGGAGCATCTGCCTCAATTGGCGGAGCAGGGGATTCGCAATGTGGTCAGTATCCCGGTTGGCTTCGTGTCCGATCATGTCGAGATCCTGTATGACATCGATATGGAGGCCCAGACGGTTGCCGCGCAACACGGTATGCGCTTGGTGCGACCACCGGCATTGAATACCGACCCGCTGTACATTGAAACCCTGGTTGACCTGATCAAAGCAAAAGCAAATGCCTGGCTGCCGGAACCGGCCCGGGCGCAGTAGGGGGAAGGGGGCCTGTTGTGACCGACCTTGAGTCGTTGGCAAATCAGCTACACATCCCAACATCAGAATCACTCTATGCAGAGGCCAAGCAGCTTCTGCCCGGCGGCGTCAACTCGCCGGTGCGCGCGTTTAAAGCGGTTGGCGGCCAGCCTTTGTTCTTCGAGCGGGGCGAGGGGGCCTACTTGGTCGATGTAGATGGCAACCGCTATATCGACTATGTGCTATCCTGGGGGCCGCTGATCCTGGGTCATGCCCATGCAGATGTGGTGGCTGCGTTGCAAGAGGCGCTTGTGAAGGGCACAAGCTACGGCGCGCCTTGCCCACAAGAAGTAGAACTGGCGCGGCTGGTCACGACCCACATGCCCAATATTGAGATGGTGCGCTTCGTCAATTCCGGCACAGAGGCGACCATGAGCGTGCTGCGTTTGGCCCGCGCCTTCACGCAGCGCAGCAAGATCGTCAAGTTTGAGGGCAACTACCACGGTCATGCAGACATGCTGTTGGTCCAGGCTGGTTCAGGTGTGGCAACGTTGGGGCTGCCTGATTCACCGGGCGTGCCCGCGGCGACCACAGCCGACACCCTGACCGCGCGCTACAATGATCTGGCCGCGGTCGAGCGTCTCTTCAACGAGTTTGGCAAGGAGATTGCCGCGGTCATTGTCGAGCCAGTGGCGGGCAATATGGGCTTGGTACCGCCGCAGCCAGGTTTTCTGCAGGGGTTGCGGCGTTTGACCGAGCAAGCAGGCGCGCTGCTCATCTTCGACGAGGTCATGACAGGCTTCCGTGTTCATCCCGGCGGCGCGCAGACGCTATTTGACATAAAGCCAGATCTGACAGCATTGGGCAAAGTGATCGGTGGGGGACTGCCGGTCGGCGCCTATGGTGGCCGGCGCGACATCATGGAGATGGTGGCCCCGGTCGGACCGATGTACCAGGCGGGCACGCTGTCGGGCAATCCACTGGCGATGACCGCGGGCATTGCCACGATCCGCGGCTTGACCGCACCGAGTGTGTGGGACAAGCTCGAAGCGGCGGGTGAGCGGCTCATGCAAGGACTACACGCAGCCGCGCAGGATGCAGGGGTGAAGGTTTCGCATAGCCGCGTAGGCACAATGTTCGGCCTCTTCTTTACGGACCAGCCGGTGACTGATTGGCCCACGGCTAAAACGGCTGACACCCAGCGGTTTGCGCGCTATTTCCGCGCCATGCTGGCGAATGGTGTCTATGTAGCGCCGTCGCAGTTTGAAGCCGGGTTCATTTCGACTGCGCACGACGACGCAGTCATCGACGCCACGGTGGCCGCGGCGGCCAAGGCGTTTGCGCAGCTTGCTGAATGAGCGTACGCTGTGCGCTGTGCGAAAGACTAAAATATGCATGAGGCGTCACCGCGGCCGCGGTGACGCCTCATGCATATTTTATGTTAACCTCATTGTTGCTTTTTTATAGGTTGATTAAATGACCCTTATATGTACCAAACTGATATATGGGTTAATTAACCTATTTGTCTCTTGCAACTGACTTGCAATACAATAGAGGCTGCGTTGCCCTCACGGGACTCACCGCTACAAGGAGATCGACATGAAAGTCTCTGAGTTTGTTCGACAGTACCCTTTGTATGCAATTGACTTTGCCGAAGAGGTTCGCGCACAGACGCGCGTCTACGACGGTTCCGTCCTGGATCAATTTCCGGTGGAACTCGAACCCGATCACCCCTACCGTGCCGGAAGCCGGGGCCGCCCCAATCTGAATCAAACGCTGACCCATTCCCAGTGTGCGAAATGCCATCGCGTGCTACGCAACGATTTCTTCTACACGTCGCCGTCAATGCAACGGCGAAACGTCGTCTTTAGCCATTGCCGAGTATGCACGCAGGAGGTCAATGCAGGACGCTATGAGACAAGAGCCGAGCAGATTCGCGCGCGGCGGCTTGCAGTTTTGCAATACCTAGCACCTCGTTGCGCCATTTGTGGCTTCGACAAACATTCGAGTGCCATGGACCTGCACCACCCAGAGCACAAAGAAGGGCAAATGGCAGAGCTTATTACACAGGCCACATTCAGCCTAGACAGCAGCAGGATCGAGTCGCTGCTGCGTGAAGCGAAGAAGAGTGTTCCCCTATGCAGTAATTGCCATCGGATGCTCCACGCCGGCGCGATCCAACTGCCGACAAATCCGGCGAAACCCACCTACAGCTTGGCTGAACTCTTGGCGCGCCTGAAAGATCTCGAGTAATTATGTCAAATTCCAGCCTCTTGACTAACGGCACCTTCTATGCTAATTTGTGCGTAATAGATTAATTAAAAACGAAGGAGCCGTTATGCGAAAGCAACTGCCTGCTGTCCCCTCCCCCACCCTGCCGGAATCATTCGACGCGTCAATTCTGGCCGGCCAGCTTGCGCCATCGAGCGTCAAGATGTACACACGCGACTTTGAGGCTTACCTTGCATTCGCGGGATCGGCTGAAGCCGCAGTCAAAGCCAGTACCCTGGCCCGCTGGCGCGCCCACCTCGCCCAAGCAACCGATAAAAGCCCCAACACAATCAACCGCATGATCAGCGCGGTCAAACGGCTCATGCGCGAAGCAGCCGCCCAGGGCTTCATCCCTGCCAGCTTGGCACAGGAGTTTGATCAAGTGAGCGGCGTGAAGGTCGCTGCGCTCAAGCAGCGTGTGAAGGACAATGCGCGGGTGCGGATCGAGCCGGGTGATATGCGCGCCGTCTGCGAACTGCCAACGCGCGAACGACTGATCGGGCTGCGCGATCAGGCCCTGCTGGCGGCTCTGGCGAGCAGCGGGCTGCGTGTGACCGAGCTAGCCACCCTGACAACAGCGCAGATTCGCCCCAAAGGACACAGCTATGTGGTGTTGGTGCGGGGCAAGAACGACGTGGCCTACCGCGAAGCGCCCCTTAGCCGCGGAGCGCACGGCTATATCCAGGCATGGCTGGCGGCGCGACCTGTGGATTCAAGCTACATCTTTACATCGTTTGACGGGCGCGGGGATCGGCTGACCGAGCGCCCCCTCTCCCCCACTGCGATTTGGAAGATTGTGCGCAAGTATGCGGGGGAAGCAGGGCTAACGGATGTCAAGCCACATGATTTTCGTCGCTTTGTCGGCACGCAGTTGGCGCGTGTTGATATTCGCCAGGCGCAGAAAGCGCTTGGGCATAAGCGGCTCGAAACCACTGCCCGTCACTATGTCCTCGACGAGCTTGAGCCTGGCCTCACCGACGATCTGTACTAACCTGTCGAGCCGCCTTCCCGTCTTCTCTGAATGCAGCGCTGCTTAGGCGGCGCTGCGCCGCTCCCATGCAGCCACCCCAACCAGCAAACTCAATACCGCACCCGCTACAAGGATAATCGCCAGCGTCTGCTGCCCTGGCGCTGCGCCGGTTAACGGCATATCACCGGGTGGCGTTTGGGTGATGATCGCCGACGCCATCTCCCCGGCGTCTGTTGCCTCGGTGACCACTTCATCCGTGACCACTTCATCCGTGAGCACTTCATCTGTGACAACGGTAGATGTAGTGACCGCTGTTTCCGTTAGCCCTGCTGTTGCCGTGATTGTAACTGTCACGGTCACAGCCTGGGTCGCGGTGGCGCTCGCTGTAGGCGTGTCTGTACGTGTTGCGGTGGCTGTTGGCACACTGGTCGGTGTACGGGTGGATGTAGCCGTATGAGTTGCCGTTGCCGTGCGCGTCGCAGTCTCTGTCGGCGTCTCTGTGGCCGTTGCGGTCGGCGTCAGTGTAACCGTGTCAGTAGCCGTAGGCGTCGCCGTGTCCGTGGCAGTGGCGGTATCGGTCGCGGTCGCTGTTGGGGTCAACGTCGCGGTGTTGGTTGCCGTCGGCGTGGCTGTATCAGTGGCCGTCACAGTCGGCGTCAAGGTCGCTGTGGCAGTGGCTGTTGCCGTATCGGTAGGCGTAGTAGACGTTGACGTGGCGGTACTTGTCGCCGTCGGTGTGAGTGTTGCTGTATTGGTAGCGGTTGGCGTTCGCGTAGAGGTGCTTGTCGCCATGGGTGTCAAGGTGGATGTAGCGGTGGGCGATGCCGTCGCGGTGTGAGTAGCTGTCGCCGTGTCGACTGCGGTTCCGGTTGCGGTCACTTCACCTTCCGGTGTGATGGTTGGAACCGTTACCTCGACCTGCGCGGCGGCAGTTTGCACTCGATCCGCTGCGGGTGCTCCATCGGTCACCACTTCAGCAGCCGTCACCAGGTAAGAGCCGGGGCCTTCAACCTGCACAACGGTTTCCCAGAGGCCGCTTGTGTCGGACATCAGTTCAACTTCTCGCCCATCGACGCTGACGATCAGTCTTGTGTTCGGCGTCGCCCTGCCAGTCACCCGCACTGCCAATGTGCCAACGCCAAATTGAGGCTGCGCGCCAGTAATGACAACCGCTCCTGTACCCACCTCATCTGTTGAGGTGATAGTCACGGTTGGGGTGATGGTTACGGTGGAGATGACTGTGCCGGTCACCACAGGTGTTCCTGTCGATGTCGCTACCGGCGATGCTGTAGCTGCAGCGGTTGCCGACGGTGTTGGCGTGGGTCGCGGCGTCGCGGTCGCCGTCCATGTAGCCGTCGCAGTGGGAGAAGGTGTATAGGTATTTGTGGAAGTTGCGGTCGGCGTCAACGTGGCTGTGGGTGTCGCGGTGGATGTAGCCGTGGGCGTCAGCGTTGCAGTGTTCGTCGCCGTCGGCGTTGCCGTATCCGTAGCGGTGGCTGTCGCCGTCCGTGTAGCCGTCGCGGTATAGGTTGCCGTTGCTGTATCGGTTGGTGTGGCCGTATTTGTCGCGGTATTCGTTGCTGTATTCGTCGCCGTGCTGGTCGAAGTCGGCGTGTGGGTCGCGGTCGATGTATTGGTAGGTGTTGCTGTGGGCGCAGGGCCAACCAACAGATAGGATGCAACGCGCGCGCCCACCACTTCGCCGGTTGCATTGAGGCTGCGACAACTGACCAGGTAAATACCGGGGCTATCGAAATCGACCTGGGCTTGCCACGTTCCATCCTCTTGCACCGTGAGCGTCGCCACGTCTTGATTGTTGACCACAATCGTCACCTCGGCCCCCGGCTCCCCCTCTCCGCGTACTGTAACCTGCTCGCCCGCGCGGATCTCTACCGGTACAGCAACACACGCGGGGCGGATGGGCGTATCGGTGGGTGTGGCCGTACTCGTCGCGGTGTTTGTCGCGGTTGCTGTCGGCGTGGGCGTTGGGACCGGCGTGGGCGTGGCTGTAGCCGTGCCGGTAGGCGTAGGCGTAAATGTACTCGTCGCCGTAGGTGTGAGTGTTGCTGTACTGGTGGCAGTCGGCGTCAGCGTGGCGGTGCTTGTCGCCGTGGGTGTCAAGGTAGATGTAGCGGTGGGCGATGCCGTCGCGGTGGCGGTTGACGTATTGGTCGGTGTCGCGGTAAGGGCGGGTCGCACAACCACATAGGACGCGAGTCGCGCCGCCACTGGATTGCCTGTCGCATCAGTGCTCAAACAGCCGATGTAGAAGATACCGGCCTCATCGAAACGCAGGCTAACCTCCCACTCACCGTCCTCGCCGATAACTGCGGTAGCCACTTCACGATCATTCACCAATATCGTGACCTCGGCCCCTGGACGGCCCTCGCCCACAATGCTAATTGCCTCGCCCGCATGAACTTCACTAGGTGTCGCAACACAAACGGGCCGTTCCGGTGTGTTTGTGGCAGTAGCTGTTGCAGTCGGTTCAGGGGTCGACGTGTCCGTCGCGGTTGCGGTAGGGGTCGACGTGGCCGTTGACGTAGCTGTGGATGTATTGGTGGGCGTACCGGTCGCCGTCTCGGTAGCCGTCGCTGTGTTGGTTGCTGTCGTGGTTGCCGTGTTAGTCGGAATCGACGTGGCTGTGTCGGTCGCGGTAGGCTCCGGCACAGGCGTCGGCACGATAACGGTGACTGAAGCAACCGACGGGCGACCGTCTGCAGCGGCCTCTACTTCAACCGTGTAGGCGCCGGGTGTGCCCAGGGGCAGGTCTGCGCGCCAAGCGCCCTCGATATCAGCGGTTACCGATATGACCTGGCCGCCTGCTACTGTGATGGAGATGACAGCCAAAGCCGTAGCCTGTCCCTCAACCGAGACGGTCACCCCCTCTTCCCCCTCACCAACCGCGACTTGATCCACTGTGACGGCGCGTGCTTCGACCGGCACAGGGGTCTCGGTTGCTGTGGCTGTTGCAGTCGGCTCGGCTGTCGGCGTCTCTGTCGCGGTTGGCGTGACCGTGGGCGTCGGTGTGTCAGCGGGCACAATCACTACATACGATGCCAGGCGCGCAAAGATCTCATCGCCCACCGCGTCTTCTGACCGGCAGCCGACATATTGGATGCCAGGCGAGGTAAAGGTGACGGCAAACTGCCATGAGCCATCATCCGCTATCACAGCCGTGCCGACCAGTTCGCCGCCGATCAACACCTCAACGGTGCTGCCCGGCTCGCCCTTGCCCACGATCTGCACCAAGTCGCCTACTTTGGCTTCGGTTGGCGTTACAACGCAGGTCGGAGGAATCGTCGTGCTCGTCGCGGTTGCCGTTGCAGTCGCTGTGCTGGTCGGCGTCGCCGTATCTGTCGGCGTACTGGTAGATGTAGCCGTTTCTGTCGGCGTAGATGTGGGCGTCTCGCTCGGTGTTGCGGTTGGCACAGCCGTTGCTGTGTCAGTGGGTTCAGGCGTTGCCGTATCGGTGGCCGTTGGCTCCGGCGTCACCGTATCTGTCGCGGTACTCGTTGCCGTTGCTTCTTCGGTCGGCGTAACGGTAGGCGCCGCGGTAGCCGTCACGGTGGTAGTGGTAATCGTGTCGGTGGCTGCCGGTGTGATTTCTTCCGCTGCAGGCGGCGTGCGCGTCTCAGCTGCCCCGGCATCTACGGTGGCCGTTACCTCCTCAGTCGCCGTCAGTGTAGCGGTAGCGGGCAGAGTTTCCGCGGGGACGGCTACGGTCTGCGTGATTGTCGCTTCGGGCGTCAGCGTATCCGTGAGCGCAACGGTTGCGGTTGGTTCTTCGGTAGCGGTTGCCTCTTCAGTAGGGGTATCTGTGGGAGCCGCCGTCGCGGTTTCTGTTTCTGTCGGTTCCGCTGTCGCCGTGTCCGTCACGGTTGCCGTGGCTGTTGCTTCCTCGGTGGGCGTATCCGTAGGCGCAACTGTCGCTGTTGCTGCCGGTTCTTCTGTGGCTGTTGGCTCTTCAGCAGCCGGTTCTGGCGTGCGCGTTTCACCCGGCGCAAGCGCGGCCCCGGCCTCAACGGTGGCCGTAACGGTCGCGTCCACCGTGCCAGGTGTAGGCGTGACCGTGGGCAGCAAAATGACGGCTTCACTCGTTGCAGTGGTCGTAACTCCCGCGGTGATGGTCTCTGTAACACTCTCTGTAACACTCTCTGTAACGGCTTCTGTAGCAGTCTCTGTGGGCAGGCTTGTTTCTGTTGCCTCGCCTGTATCGACCGAAGGAACTGTCGACGTGACCACTTGCGTAACCGGCTCGGTCACGGGGGCGGTCAGCGGCTGCGTAGCAGTCAATGTGGCCGTCTCGGTCAAGACCTGGGTCGGCGTTTCCTCCGGCGTTTCCGGCGCAACAGCTACAGCGCCGACAGGCGTGTATGTCGCAATGGGCGTGGGGGTTGGCCCTAAAATTGAGGGCAAAACCTCCATGCCTTGTGCGACAAATACAACCAAAAATCCGACGGTGAACAGCAAAAACAGGACGTATTTGCTGAAGTCAAAACGCCAGATAGAACGCGGTGTTCGATTACGGGCCATGCCGTCAGTCCTTCGGTGCGCTGTTGTCCGGCTCGATGTCCGATGTCGATTCGGCGGCTGAGCCTGCCATGCTTGCGGCAGATGGCTTGGGCTTTGGCTGGCTGCTGTTAGGCGAGGAGCGGCTGGGGGCAAAGGCGCGCCAGTCGATTACCCACTCCATGACAAGTCCGACCACGAGACCGGCGGCCAACCCAAGCAAGAACTGGATCACTAGCTCCTCCATAGATGGATCGAGGATTTGTAGATCGTCGATTCACCGACATTATACCAGACAGGCAGAGATTGCTCCATGTATCGTTGCTATGCTCGACAGGCTACTTTGTCGCCGCTCTTTCTACTGAATTGTGCTTTGTGCCGGAACCGGCGAATTGGCGACCTTGTGGCGCGGGTCTGTGACGGTGAAAGCCAGGAGCGCAATGGCTATCACGCCCAGCATGACGCTTGTGGCAAAGAGCCAACTGTAGCTATATCCGGCAATCCAGCCACCGATCAACGGCGCGCAGCCTCCAGTAATGCCAACTGTCGTATTGGCGATACCTGCATAGGTTGGGCGCCTGGCAGGCTCTGAAAACTCAAGCGCAATCAGAATACCGGAGACGATATTGACGCCCACGGCAAAGCCCAAACACGCAAAGACGGCGTACATACCCGCGGCGGCAGGGGTGAGCCAGGCAGTGGCAAAGCCAATGACCTGGACCACGCCGCCCAACACCAGCGGAATCTTATTGCCCATCCGATCTGCAATTAAGCCCGCGGACAGGTTACCCAGCGTCTGTCCCAGCAGAAGCACGGCTGTATAGACGCCGACAGTGCTATCCGGCACGGACCAGCGTTCAACCGCGTAGACCGTCACAAACCCAGTGCCCATCGTCGCTAGCATAAGGAACGCGCGCGCAACCAGATAGGCGCGGAAGTTCGCATCTCCCCCCACAACGGTTTCCATCCTACGTCGGATCGAAATCGGCTGGCGCGCGGCGGGTGTGGCAGCTTGCAGCGGTTCGCGCACCAACGCGATAAAGCACCAACTTAAGGTAATGGCCGTCGCGGCAATGCCAAAGAGGTAGACAAAATTCGTCGGAAAGGCATAGCGCTGGAGCAGCCAACTGCTAAAGCCTGCGCCAAGCGTTGCCGCGCCTGTGCCTGCAAAGGTGGTGAAGCCGAAGAGCCAGCCGCGCTGATTGACCGCAAAGCAGCGGGCCAGCAACTCCTGCCAAGCAGGTGCGATCAGACCTGCGCCCATATGGTGCCAGATATAGCCGATCATAAAGACCGCCAATGCCAGATAGGGCAGGTCCGCAGCCAACCAAGCGGCTAGCGGCCAAAGCCACACCGGCACGCGCTCTAAAAAGAAGCCGACATTGACGACCATCGGCTTCTTGCGAGGGAGTCGTTCGGTGATGCCCGCGGCCAAAAGCTGCGGCAGGTACCAACCGGCCTGCGCCACCATGGCGACCAAGCCGATCATCAATGGGTTGAGCGTGATCTTGCTGACGAAAAGCGGCACAACCGTGCTGGCAGAGACGAACGCCAGCCCAAACCAGAAAGCCAACCCGTCGAGCAGGTTGGCGTTAAAGTTCCAGCGGTAATTGGCGCGGATCTCAGCTTCGATATCAGCTTCCGGCCGTTGGGCCACCGGCTGATCCAACAGAAGCAGCCTCCGCGCAATGCGTTTATGCAACATACAGGCCAATCTACAAATCTATATCATGCGCATGGGCCGGAGCATAGAGCGGCCCCGGCCCAGCATAAACCATCAAGCGAATGAAGCTATCGGACTCGTTTGTGAAGGTTTGACCATTGACAAGGCACACGGCATAATCGAACGATACCGTCGGATGGCTGCAGCGGTCGAATGGCTGCAGCGGTTGCACGCTCGCCCGGCGCAAGGTTCTGCCTGCACAGATCATGCTGTCGAGAGTTGATAGTCGTTTCTATGAGTGATCAACCTAATTCATCAACACCGCGTTCATCATCGCCCCGCAGCCCACGCAAACAGCCTTACCTCGAAAAAATCGTTATATCCGACACCCCACCGGCCGCGATGGCGGTACCCAACTTGACCGACAACGTGCCGGGCAGACGTCGCGGCGCAACGATGACAGGCCCTTGGGTGCTGATTATTGGCTTTGCCCTGATCATCCTAGTTGGCACGCTGCTTCTAAAGCTACCTGCTGCCTCGACATCGGGCAGTTCGATCACTTGGAGCGAAGCCTTGTTTACCGCGACGAGCGCCACCACGGTAACAGGCCTAACAGTGCTCAACACTGCCAATGACTTTACCTTTCTAGGGCAAGTCATCATCTTGATTCTACTACAAGTAGGCGGCGTTGGTTTTATTGCGTTCAGCGTGCTGCTGCTGCGCCTGATTGGGCGGCGCATCACGCTCCAGACAAGGTTCATCGTACAACAAACCCTGGGCGCAGACGAATTGAGCGGCGCGCTCAACCTCGCACTGTACGTGTTGGGCATCACCCTTTCATTGGAGGCAGCCGGCGCGCTCCTGCTGTGGATACGCTGGCGCGAGTCGCTGCCTGAAGGCCAAGCGCTGTGGTACGCCATCTTTCATGCGATCAGTACCTATTGCAATGCCGGGTTCGAGCTATTCAGCGGCACTGCTCATGAGCCGCTTTTCGGCTTTGGCCTCGACTGGTACACGCTCTCTGTGCTGGGCATACTGATTACGCTCGGCAGCTTTGGCATTACGGTCATGTATGACCTGTGGACCGCGACGGGGCGCGGCGATCTAAGCCTCAACACGCGTTTCACGCTGACGTCCGCGGCCATTCTGACGGTCATTGGCGCGGCGGCCATCTTTATCGATCCGAACTTTTACCAGATCATCGATCCCGCTGCATCGCGCCTGGAGCAGGCGAGCGCCGGTGTTTTCACCATGGTTTCTGCGCGCACGGCGGGCCTAGGCGTCTTACCCGCCACACAGTTGAGCGAGGCGACGCAGCTTATCATTTTGGTCTGGATGTTTATCGGCGGCGCACCGGCAAGCATGGCCGGTGGCGTGAGCACCAGCACAGTGGCTGTGCTGCTGGCGGCTGTGCTGGCAACAGCGAGAGGGCACACATCCGCCGTAGCTTTCCACCGCACGCTGCCCAACGAGACGATTAGCAAAGCGGTTGCAATTATGACGCTCAACACGCTTTTGGTGGGGATCGTCACGCTGTTGCTCTCTTACGAACTCCGCCTGCCGATCTTTTCCACGGCGTTTGAAGTTGTCAGCGCGGTTTCCAATGCGGGCCATACGCTTGATTTTACCGGCCATTTGAGCGAGTTTGGGCGTTACCTCATCGCGTTTGCCATGTTTTGGGGCCGATTGGGGTCGCTGACGATTGTAATTGCCTTGGCACAGAGCGAGCAGCCCACACTTTTGCGCTATCCTGCCGAGCCGGTTATCCTCGGGTAGGAGGATCTTTCGTTATGGATAAACAAGTGGATGATGGCAGTTAATTCGTCACCGGCAGACTACCTCGCCGCGGCGCAAGCCGTGGTCGCACAAACCGCGGATCTGTTGCTCGAAACCGTGGGGGATGTTGCCGCCACGCGCAAAGCCGACGGCTCGTTGGTCACCGATGCGGACAAGGCCGCGGACACAGCCATTTGCACGTCCCTTGCCGGGCGGTTTCCGCGACATGCCATCCTCAGCGAAGAGGGCAATACGCGCTACGATCCTGACATCGAATATACATGGGTGGTCGATCCAGTGGATGGCACCACCAATTTCGCCCGTGGCCTTCCGCTATGGGGCATCAGTGTCGCGCTGCTGCAGTGGGGCGATCCGCTGGTCGGGGTCTTGTCCTTTCCGCTGCTGGGCCTGACCTACACCGCACAGCGCCACGCGGGCGCACAGTGCAACGGCTTCCCCTTGCAGACCGACGCGTCTGGGCAGGCCGATGACCAGCATTTCATCATGTGCTGCACGCGCACGCCGCGGCGCTATCGAGTGACCACGCCGCTCAAGAAGCGTATGCTGGGCAGCGCGGCCTATCATATTGCCCTGGTGGCAGAGGGCGTAGCCCGCGCAGGGATTGAAGCCACCCCCAAGCTCTGGGATGTGGCCGCGGGGCTGCTTGTGCTGGCCGAAGCCGGTGGCGCCTATCAATTGCTCCAACAGTCTGAACCCTTGTTTCCGCTGCCCGCGCAGCCGCGTGACTTCCGAACCTACTCGCTGCCTATTTTGACCGCGGCGAATCGCTCAACTCTCAATACGGTGCTCGCCCAAATTCAACCCTTGCCTAAGACATGACAACACAACCATCCGAAGCCATACCCGACAACCGCACACGCATTTGGCGTCTGCGCGGTGACTATGAAGACGAGATCGGCTATGTCGCATCCAACGGCGGGATCTACCGGCTGCGCTGGAACCAAGGTATTGCCGTGGGCCGCGTGGACGATCAGGGCCGCGTCTTTCGCACCACACGCCATGATGAGCGAGAACTGGGGCGATTTACGCCGGACGGCGAAATCTACAGCCACGGTCTATTCGAAGGCGGGGCACTGGGCTGGGTCGATAGCGAAGGCTATGTGATCCAGGCAGGGCTGATTTTTGGCGAAGAGGAGGTGGGACGCGTCAGTGGACCGGATGCCAATGCGGCTGGCGCGGCCCTGCTGCTGCTCTTTGCCCCAGATGAACAAGAGCAAAACCGGCGCGCGGAGCGAGATTGAAATGGCTGAGTTCATTCGTCGTACCCATACAACCGCACGTCTGAAGATGAGCTATCTGGAACAAGGCGATCCCGAGGGGCTGCCGCTTGTGCTGCTGCATGGCAGTTTTGCAACCAGCCGCTGGTGGGAACGGTTCATGGCCCTGCTGCCCCCAGCTATCCATGTGCTTGCACCGGATCTGCGCGGCAGTGGCGCAACGGATAAACCAGAAACGGGCTACTCGATTGAAGAGATGGCGGAAGATGTGGCCGCGCTGCTCTATGATCTAGGCTGGAGCGATGTGGACCTGGTGGGCCATGCCAGCGGCGGCGCGATCGCGATAGAACTTGCTTTGAGCCACCCGACGCTCACGCGCACGCTGATTTTGGTCGATTCCGCGCCCATCGAAGGCGTTTTCACGCCCATCGACACCTTTATGCTGCTGGAACAGATGTGCGAGGATGAAGCGCTGCTGCGGCAAGCCTTGGCCGCGCTCATGCCGAGCTTGGATGTAGACGGTGCAGATCGAACACTTTTTGAGCAACTCGTCGCCGATGCACAGGCGATGGCCCCACCCGCTTTCACCGAGATAGCCAACGCACTAGGCCGGTGGAATCGCTTCGCCGATGCTCGCCGCCTGACCTTGCCCACTGTGTTGATCTGGGGGGATCAGGACATCATTGTGGATCGCGACGCGACCACGCGCACGTTGATTGCGCTGCCAGGGGCCAACAACCTAGAGGTGATCCGCGGGGTCGGCCATGCGCCCATGCTCGAAGCGCCCGTTGCGCTAGCCGAGCGGATAATCGAGTTCATGACCGATGAGTTTGACGAGTTCGCTGAAGTGCGCGAAATAGGCGAGGAAGGCGACGCGCCACTGAATGACACCGGTGTGGATGACACAGGCGCGCCGCCCGCTCAAGACTAAACCTCAAACATCTGGTCCCGTTCCGGCCCGACCGACACATACGCGACCTTGATACCGGCCAATTCGCTGATGCGCCGAATGTAGTTCTGCGCGGCCTGGGGCAGATCCTGCCAACGTCGGCAGTCCGCTGTAGACTCTTGCCAGCCCGGCCACTCTTCATAGATCGGTTTCACATCAAACAAGAGCGGCGTGTCGGGCATGGAATCGCGCACGATCTCGCCATTGGGCAGTTGATAGCCCACGCAGATCTTGAGCACGTCGAAGGTGTCCAGCACATCGAGTTTGGTGATCGCAAGCCCCGTCATGCCGTTGAGCCAAGCGGCATATTGAATCGCCACGCCGTCGAACCAACCGCAGCGCCGCGGTCGCCCGGTCGTCGCGCCAAATTCGCCACCCTCATGGCGCAGCTTCTCACCGATCTCGTCAAGGCACTCCACCGGAAATGGCCCGTCGCCGACCGCGGTGCTGTAGGCTTTCACCACGCCGATGACCTGATCCAGCGCGCGCGCAGGCAGCCCTGCGCCCGAAGCGGCATAGGAAGCGGTCGGGTTGCTGCTGGTCACATAGGGATAGATACCCCAGTCCAGGTCACGCATCACGCCCAACTGCCCCTCAAGCAGGATGGACTGATTGGCTTCCAAAGCCCGCCGCACCATGGGCACTGTATCGACGATACGATCGCCCAGGAGCCGCCGATAGTCCATGCACAGCGCGAACAACTCATTGCCGTCAACCGGTTCGCCGTCGAGAACTTCGAGCTTGCGGTTGACTGTCTTAAGGGCTGCGTCGAGCCGTGCCTCCAGCCAATCGGGTTGCAGCAGGTCGCCCATGCGCAGGCCGGAACGAGCCGCCTTGTCCGCGTAGGCGGGTCCAATGCCGCGTTGGGTCGTGCCGATGGTGTCGGCCCCGCGCGCGGCCTCCTCCAACACATCGAGCATCCGGTGATAGGGCATGAGCATTTGCGCGCGCGTACTGATCCAGAGATTGCTGATATCCACGCCCGCTTCGGTTAGGCTCTTCATCTCGTCGAGCAGCGACTGGGGGTTGACCACGCAGCCGGAGCCGATGATGTTGGCTGTTTTGGGGTTAAAGATGCCAGACGGGATCAGATGGAGCGCATGTTTGCCATACTCGTTGATCACCGTATGCCCGGCGTTGTCGCCACCCTGAAAGCGGATCACGACATCGGCCTGTTGAGCCAAGTAGTCGATGATGCGGCCTTTTCCTTCGTCGCCCCATTGTGCGCCTACTACCGCCGTTACGGTCATTGTGGTTTTGCTCTTCTAGCTACTAGATCATGGATGTGACTTGCCCGCGGCCGCAGACCCGCTCGCGCACGGCACGCCGCGCGAGCCGCGACCAGAAGCCGGCCCTGGCCGCGGCAGAACGGGGCACGCTGCGTGCGTGTGCCTATTTATTTGGCGGATTCGCCGCCATCAATGGTCAGGGTCGCGCCGGTAATAAATCGTGCTTCATCGGAACAGAGGAAAGCGGCTGCCCCGGCAATATCCTCTGGCTTGCCCATCGTGCCCAAGGGGATCAAGGGAATTTGGGAATCGAAAAAATCCTGGGGCATCTGGGCAAAGGCTTCGGTCATGATCAGCCCCGGACGGATGATGTTGGTGCGCACGCCGTAGCGCGCCACCTCTAGCGCCAGCTTGCGGTTCAGCCCTTCCAACCCGGCCTTGCTGGCTGCATAGGCGACATCGTCAAATTCGCCCGCCACCGTTCCAATGCTGCTAATGTGCAAAATTACGCCGCGCGTTGCGGCCAGATGGGGCAGCGCATGGCGCACCATCTCAAACGCCCCATCCAAGTTGATCGCCATCACCTGCCGCCACGCTTCGGATGAAATCTCCTCAATGCCCATGCCCGCGGAAATGGCTGCGTTGTTGACCAGGACATCCAAGCGACCGAATTCGTCCAGCGCGGTTTGCACCACGCTCGCGGCCTGCGTGGCAATATCGCCTGGCGCAGCAATGGCTCGATAGCCCTTATCCACTAATTCGGCAGCTTTGGCGTTGAGCAAGGGGACGCGCCGCCCGGAGAGGACGACGGACGCACCTTCGCTAGCGAGCCGTTGGGCAATTGCCGCGCCAATGCCGGTGCTGCTGCCCGTAATGATGGCAACCTTGCCCGCATAGCGCGCTGGTGCGCCCTTCGCTGCCGCAATGGGATCATGTCCATTTGACGATGGACCGGATGGGTTGTCAACCATCTGCCTAGCGTCCCGGTTGGATCTGGTAGTTCGGTGCTTCTTTGGTAATGATGACGCTGTGCGGATGGCTCTCTTGGTAGCTCGAGGCCGTGATCCGTACAAACTGGGCTTTGGCCCACAGATCAGGGAGATCGCGTGCGCCGACATAGCCCATGCCGCTGCGCAGCCCGCCCATTAGCTGATAGACAAAATCACGCAGCATCCCCTTATAGGGGACTTGGCCCTCGATGCCTTCGGGCACGGTCTTGCCGCTGATGTCAGGGCTGGCCGACTCGTAGTTGGCCTGGGCTGTCTGATAACGGTCGCTGGCCCGCCCCCGCATCGCGCCCAAACTGCCCATGCCGCGATATTCTTTAAACGAACGCCCTTCGCGAATGACAATGTCGCCCGGCGATTCATGCAGCCCGGCCAAAAGGCTGCCCAACATCACCGCGGACGCGCCCACTGCCAGCGCCTTGGTAATGTCGCCGCTGTAGCGAATGCCGCCGTCCGCGATCAGCGGCACATTCAGTTCGCGCGCCATGGCGGCACAGCGCGAAATCGCGGTTAGCTGGGGCATACCCGCGCCGCTGACAATACGCGTGGTACAGATCGATCCTGCGCCCACGCCGATCTTGACCACATTCGCCCCTGCCTCGACCAAATCGCGCACCCCTTCGGGCGTGACCACGTTGCCGGCCAAAATCACCAAATCGGGGAAGGTGCGCCGCAGCCGTCGCAGGGCCTCGATCACGTTGCGGCTGTGGCCGTGGGCCGTATCAATTGCCACCGCGTCGACTCCGGCATCAATCAAAATACCGGCGCGCGCAAGGCCCTGTTCGCCCACACCAATCGCCCCGGCCACCAACAGGCGACCCCGCTCGTCTTTGGCGGCATTGGGGTAGTCCTGCCGCTTCATCAAGTCCTTGTAGGTGATCAACCCCTTGAGCAGGCCATGCTCGTCCACCAGGGGCAGCTTTTCGATGCGGTAGCGGTGCAGGATTTCCTGGGCTTCGGCCAACGTCGTGCCGATCTGCGCGGTGATCAGATTTTCGTGGGTCATGTAGTCGGAGATCGGGCGGCTGTAGTCGGTGGCGAACCGCACATCACGGTTGGTCAAGATGCCGACCAGCCTGCCCGCATCGTCAGTGATGGGCACGCCGCTAATTCGATAGCGGCTCATCACAGCCTCGGCTTCCTCCAACGTGGCAGAAGGCGGCAGCGTCACCGGATCGACGATCATGCCGCTCTCACTGCGTTTGACCTTGTCGACCTCTTCGGCCTGCTGTTCCGGTGTTAAATTGCGATGGATGACGCCCAAACCCCCTTGGCGCGCGATGCCAATCGCCAATTCGCTCTCTGTCACCGTGTCCATGGCCGCGCTCAACACGGGAATATTCAAGCGCAGCCGTTCGTGCAATTGCACGCTCAGATCAACGTCCGACGGCAGTGTATCCGCATAGCCGGGCACAAGCAGAACATCGTCAAAGGTCAACCCCTCGAACCCAAAGATGTCGTCGACA
Source organism: uncultured Litorilinea sp. (assembly GCA_964655505.1). Classification (GTDB taxonomy): domain Bacteria; phylum Chloroflexota; class Anaerolineae; order Caldilineales; family Caldilineaceae; genus QEUY01. The sequence continues at coordinate 18,117 of CAZZNG010000014.1, forward strand.
TGCGAACCGGCGCCATTGGCAAAGACGCCTTCCCCGGTCTTGCTCAACTCCTGAAATCCTACTGCCATGGCTGATGCACCTCCACACAGCTACATATCCTAGTTGACGCTTGGTCGCTACTCCGCTCCATTTTACATCCTCCCGCCGGAGGTTGGTGGAGGCCAACGCACAATCGCAACCACACACTGTGCATTTTAACAGACACCAGGAGCATTCACCAACAGAAACGCCTCGGTTGAAGCTGAGTGTTCAAACCGAGGCGTTGCAGGTACCTTGTGACAACATCATACAGTTTCTCTTGATAGGGCTACTTGATACGGCGGGCCAATTCCTCCTCCACCTGCTGCCATGTGAGGCCGCGCTCGGCCAACAGCACCAAGTTGTGATAGACCAAATCGGCCATCTCATAGATGATGCGGTCTTCTGTCTCCTTGCTCGCGGCGACGATCACCTCGACCGCTTCCTCGCCAATCTTCTTGAGGATCTCCATTTCACCCGCGGCGTAGAGCTTTGCCGTGTAGGAATCTTCAGGGGCATTTTGCTTGCGCGAGGCGACGACTTCAAAGACGCGCTGCACTGTGTTTTCCATGTCACAACCTGTGTCTAGCTTTTCTTTTTGATGGGTGTAACGCCGATGGAGGCCGGTTCCAACGCGCGGAAGAAGCAACTGACCGCGCCGGTGTGACAGGCAGGGCCGGCAGGTTCCACACGAAAAAGCAGCACATCGCCGTCACAGTCAACCCGCACATCCACAATGCGCTGGGTGTTGCCGCTGGTCGCGCCTTTGTGCCAATAGCTCTGACGGCTCCGGCTCCAAAAGACGGTCTCGCCCAGGTCAAGCGATTGCTCTAGGCTTGTGCGGTTCATCCACGCCATCATGAGCAGTTGGCCTGTGGCGGCATCTTGCACAACGGCTGGGACGAGTCCCTGCTCGTTATAGACGACTTCCGCCAGAAACGCTGCGCGATCCAAAACCTGCTCGTTCATCCGACCCGCCTCAAACCTCGTCGCGCACCGGCATACGCACGGGCACGCCCTGCTCGCGCAAATAGTCCTTCACCTGGCCGATGCTCAGTTGTCGAAAGTGGAACAGGCTGGCGGCTAATGCCGCGGCCGCGCCGCCATCGGTCAGCGCCGCGGCAAAGTCCTGCGGCTTGCCCGCGCCGCCGCTGGCGATCACCGGGATGGTCACCGCGTCGCTGATGGCCCGCGTCAGGTCGATATCGTACCCTTCCAGCGTGCCGTCGCCGTCCATCGATGTCAGCAGGATTTCGCCCGCGCCGCGGCGCTCAACTTCTTTGGCCCACTCAACGGCATCAAGGCCTGTGTTAATGCGTCCCCCGCTGATGTAGACATCCCACCCCTCGCCGCGGGCAGCCAGATCATCGCCCTGCCGCCGCCGCGCGTCGATGGCAACCACAATGCACTGGCTGCCAAAGCGTTGGGCGGCCTCTTGAATCAACTGCGGATTCTTGACCGCTGCGCTGTTGACGCTCACCTTGTCCGCACCCGCCAGCAACAGGCCGCGCATATCGTCGATGGTGCGAATGCCCCCGCCCACGGTGAAGGGAATAAAAACAGAATCAGCCACGCGGCGCACCATATCGATCATGATATCGCGCGCCTCATGCGTAGCTGTTATGTCAAGGAAAACCAACTCATCCGCGCCCTCTTGGTCATAGACCTGGGCCTGTTCCACTGGATCACCGGCGTCAACCAGATCGACAAAGTTGACGCCTTTGACCACGCGGCCATCTTTGACATCCAAACACGGAATGATCCGCTTTGCAAGCATTTGTCGTCGCCTTACTCGATTTGCCCTATTCGGTGCGGTCAGATTGTTTGTGTTGCTGCGTTGCTGGGTTATTTAGACTAACGGCTGCCCTTGCAAGAAGCTGGCAGCGCCATCGAGCGCGGGCAGTTGTTCTGGACCAGTCTCGGCCAGGAGTTCCCACGCCTCTTCATAGCTGACCCAACGCGCCTCACAGTGGTTCTCATGGCCCAAGCGGACCTCGCCAAGCTCGACCTGCGCGGGGTAATAGATGACCGTGCGTTCAATGCTGTAGTCCCGAATCCGGCACGTATAGTGCAGGTCGATCCGGCAATCTTCATGCAGATGAATGATCCGCAGCCCTGTCTCCTCTTGCAGTTCGCGGCGGGCACAGGCCAGATCGCTTTCTGCGACTTGAACGCCCCCGCGCGGGAACTGCCACTGGTCGAAGAAGAGATTGAAGATCAACAGGAATTCGATGCCGCGGTCGGTATGGCGATAGGGCACAATGCCCGCGCTGCGCCTTTCAAGCGGACGATGCCCAATCTCAATCGCAGCGGGCAGGTCCAAATTACCCGTATACAGCGCCTGGCCGACAATCACGCCATCAATGTTGTAATGTTCGTGGGCCTTGAGCAATTCGATGTCGCGGATCCCTGCAACGCCGCCGCTGGCGATGACCGAGAGGCCGGTAATATCGCCAAGACGGGCTGTCGCTTCGACATTCACGCCCGTCAACATGCCATCGCGGCTGATGTCGGTGTAAAGTACCCGCCGCACACCCATCGCGTGCATCGCGTGGCCCAGTTCAACCGCATCGATCTGGCTTGTGGACTGCCACCCATGTGTGGCGACTTTGCCGTCGCGCGCGTCAAGCCCTACGACAATGCGCTCACTCCCCCACAGGGTTACGGCCTCGGAAACCAGCGCGGGATTTTCCACCGCAACCGTGCCCAGCACGACGCGCGCCACGCCCAATTGCAGCGCCAAGCGGATATCATCCAGCGTACGCAGGCCGCCGCCAAACTGAACCGGCACAGAAACGGCCTCGCAGATCTCGCGCAGACGCTGCAAATTGAGCGGCAGTTCCGCCTGTGCCCCCACGCCATCGTTCCGGCTGTGCAAGGCGTCGATCTGGCCGCGCGTCGCGCTCAGCGCGCCATCCAAATTCACAACATGGAGCCACTCGGCCCCCTGATCGGCCCAATGGCGCGCCATGCTGGCCGGATCATCGCTAAATACAGTCTCTGCGTTTGGATCACCCTGGCGCAGACGCACACAGCGCCCATGCCTCAAGTCAATTGCGGGATAGATGATCATTCGAATCCCATACCAACCTTCATCAAATCGGTCCGTGTGTTTCGAGCGTACACGACCCGCCAAAAGCGCTCGCAGCCCGCTCAATCCTGGCTACGCAGCGCAGCGGATCGTCCTTGCGCTGCGACTTTACCATAAGTGGAGAGAGCCGACCGTAACGCTGCATCCGTGTATGCATCCATGTATCTCGCCAACTAGCCTGTTCTCTCGTATCCAGTGCTGGCGTCATGGCTAAACGTCTCGGCAGAGACAACCATTCGCATGAAATTGGAGAGGATACGCAGGCCAACGGTGTGGCTCTTCTCTGGGTGCGGCTGGATGCCCCAGGCATTCTTGTAACGAACGATGCTCGCGTAGTTGATCCCATAATCGGTCTCAGCGAGGGCTACGTCCGCGCCATCCGGCTGACAGTAGTAGCTATGGGCAAAGTAGGCATATGCACCATCCGGCACATCTTGCAACAGAGCGGCACTGTGCCGCTGGTGCAGTTGATTCCAGCCGATTTGAGGTACACGCAGCGAGCGGCCAGGATATTGGGGATCAGGCATCTTTTCGGGAAAGCGTAAGACCCGACCCGGAATAATATGCAGCCCTTCGTGTTCCCCCATCTCTTCGCTGCCGTCGAACAACAACTGCATCCCGACGCAGATGCCCAAGAGGGGCAGACCAGCCTCGACTGCATCCAGCAGCGGCTGTTCAAGCTGCTGGGCGCGCAAATGATCGATGCTGTCGCCAAAGGCCCCTTGCCCCGGCAGCACAATCGCCTGCCACTTGGTCAAGTCCGTGGGCCGGTCGACAATGTCGACAGGAATGCCCTGTGGCGCGGCCACACGTTCAAATGCCTTGTAGACGCTGCGCAGATTGCCCACTCCATAATCAATGATGGCGATCATTTCGCTTTTCCTCGCTCACCCCGTGGCCGATTCGCTAATCAAGCACAATGCCAAAATTCCGCACAAATGCAGGCGGAAACCGTTTCTGAGCGGTCAGCGTCGTTAACTCGCGGATGCGATGCTCCGCATGTTCCAGCGCCACCGGCGTAATCTCGCCCGTCTCTACATCTCGATCAAAAGCCTCTTCGCCAAGCACAGTCACGCGGCCCGCCGCGTCGATCCAGAGCGCCAAGCCGTAGAGATCCGCCCTCAACTTGCCGCCGTGATAATCAATCGGCCCACAAATGGGGGCGTAGAAGCCCAGGGGCCTTGCCGTGGCGTTGAAGTACTTTTCGACAATCCATCCCTCGCGGCGAAACCAAAAGCGTGCCCAGACATAGTGGGGCGCGACAATGGTCTGCGCCTTCTGCGCTCCTGACACCTTGCGCACAGGCGCATCTTCCTGCCATGTTGCACGCTCCACCAAGACATCAGTTAACCACTCGGCTCGATAATCCTCAAACAACGGATCATGTTGCCACGCGCCACTTTCGATTCGCGCCAAGTTTGACATGTTGCGCTGGTCGCTGCCTGCGTGAATGTTGTCTACGGGATTCTCTACGGGAATAAAGGAATCGTTGGTTGGTTTGCCGTCCACTGAGTCTTTCTTGTCGCTAAACCATCAATACTTCTTGACAATCGCGCGGTACGCCAGGGGTTCACGGAACTGGATGAGCTGGCGGTCCTCGCGCACATCGCGCACCAAGTCGAGATCAATGGTCGCCACCGCATACCCTTCGATCGGCTCATCCAACATGGTGTAGAGTTCTGCCGTAGGCCCCACCAACAGGCTGTCGCCGGTGAAGCGCCGCGTCGGCTCCTCACCCACACGATTGGCCGCGGCGACAAACAGGGCATTTTCACACGCACGGCTGATCAAGTGGGCACGCCATGCATCCTTCCACTGCTCATCCCAGTTGGCGCTGACCACCAGCAGTTCCGAGCCATCCAGCGTCAGGCTGCGTGCAGCTTCCGGAAAAACCAAGTCCGTGCCAATCATCATGCCAAAGCGCCCCCACTCCGCTTCAACCGTGGCAAAGCGGAAGCCGTTGCGAAAGACCTGGCGCTCTTCCCCCAGCAGATGAACCTTGCGATATTCGGCGACGACGCTGCCCTCCGGCCCCACGCAGACCACACCGTTATAGAGGATGCTTTCGACCTTCTCCTTGATCACCATGCCAAAGACGATGTGCGTGCCAAAGTCATTGGCGCGCTTGGCAAGGTAGTTGGTGGCATGGCCGGGAACCCGCTCCGCCACATCCGTGGCGCGGATGCCAAGTTCATTGCCGGTGTAGCTTAGTTCAGGGAAAACAATTAGATCTGTGCGCTGCTCGCTACAAATGCGTTCGACAAAATCTCCCATCTTGCGCAGATTGTCCTCCGTACTGCCGAGTTCAGGAGCCATCTGCACCAGGGCGACGGTAATCTCACGAGGCATGCAACTCTCCTAAGCGTGGGTGCGCGCAACTGTACCCTGCGATGGGACGAGCAAACCACCATACAGCGCTCGTCACGCGCCATATTTCTATGATACCGTGGCAAGTATAGCATAGACCTGTGGATTCACCATTTGACGCAACCTGCGGTACAATAGCGCCCTGAATATAACGGGTACGAGTTAAGCCCGGTGTGTGGTACACCCGCATGACCCACATAGGCGCATCCGCATGTGGGTATGGAAGCGAAGTCTATGCAAAAACTCTCAACCTGGCTCCAGCGCGTCTGGCCTGTCCTGCTTGTAGCAGCCGTCATTATTGCCTTCGACCAGTGGACAAAGGCTTGGGTACGCGCCACCATTCCCAAGTTCACCTATATGGTGCCATTTCCCAGCTTGGGCGAGTACTTTGTCTTTGAGCATGTAGACAACTATGGCGCGGCCTTTGGCATGTTTCAGAACCAGGGCAACTTCTTTATTGCGATCGCCTTCATTGTAGCCGCGGCCATTCTTTGGTATGCCGGTACGCTTCCCACCAGCCAGCGGCTTTTGCGCCTCTTGTTGGGGCTGCAGCTTGGCGGCGCGCTGGGCAATGTCATCGACCGCATCTATCAAGGGTATGTCACCGACTTTATTCGCATGGGCATCCCCGGCGTATACTACTGGCCCAACTATAACATTGCCGACAGCGCCATTGTCGTCGGTGTCATCGGCTTGGGCATCTTCATCTTTGTGGAAGATGCGCGCCAGCAGCGTATACTGCGCGAGCAATCAGACGGTGGCTCGGGTTAACCGGGCCGTGGTTCCGTTGGACTAAGGCCCGTCACGCAGGCCATTTCCCATCCATGCCCCACTTGGTTGTACCCCAAGAGGCTGCCAACCAGCGGCTGGATCGTTGGTTGGCGGATGAACTTCCCGAACACAGCCGCAGCGAGATCCAACGTTGGATCAAAGAAGGCAGTGTTCAAGTGGATGGAAAAGTCACGCGGCCTAATTACCGGCTGTCAGCAGGCCAAGTGGTCGCCTTTCCCGCCATCGAACCGGCGCACCCCACCGATTTAATCCCCCAAGCCCTGCCGCTTACGATCCTCTATGAAGACGAGGATCTATTGGTGATCGACAAACCCGCGGGCATGGTGGTACACCCTGCGCCCGGCCATGCGACAGGCACGGTGGTCAATGCCATCTTGCATCATGTGCCGGATCTGGCAGACGGTGGTCTAGCAGACAGTGGTGGTGAAAAGCGCCCCGGCATCGTCCACCGGCTGGACAAAGACACGTCCGGGGTGATGGTTGTCGCCAAGCACGACAGCGCCTTGCACGCGCTGCAGGCACAGTTCAAACAGCGACATGTCGACAAACGCTATATTGCACTAGTAGAGGGGCAGATAGTAGAGGATACAGGCAAGATCGACGCGGCCATTGGCCGCCATCCCGTAGATCGCAAGCGCCAAACGGTCATCCAACCGGAGAAATCAGACAGCCGTGCGCGGCCGGCCATTACCGAATACCGCGTGCTTGCACGCTACCATGCGCCAGTTGCCAACGATCAGGGCGTGGGCGCATTCTCACTGGTCGAAGCGCGGCCCATCACCGGACGCACTCACCAGATCCGCGTTCACTTTGCTTGGTTGGGCCATCCGTTGGTCGGCGACCCGATCTATGGGCTAAAGCGACAGCGGCTGCGCGTAGAGCGCCTCTGTCTGCATGCAGCGTCGATCCGCTTTATTCTGCCCAAGACAGGCGAGGCACAGACATTTTCAGCGCCCCTTCCCGCGGATTTCCAAGCAGTGCTCGATCGGCTCAACGCTGGTGCAGTCTAGGCTGAGTTTAGCGACGCACGAGGCGCGGGCGGCTCGATGAAGAACTATGTGATCTCCCCTTATTGGCAGTGGTCGAACGGTCACTCCGCGTCGTACGCACCTTGCGTTCGCGAGTAATGCGACGCTCGCTGCGCACAATGGATGGTGCACTATACGCTACATTGGTAGGCGAGGACGCAGCGGAGGCGTAAGACGTCATCAATGAGGCATCCGATGCCATCAACAAAGAAAAGGCAAAGAGCACACCCAAAACCCGTCGAATAAGAAACGTCCGAATAAGAAACGTCATAGTGGTTCCCTTGTTGGCTACTGTCATACGACGCTCTTGAATAGTAGGCAAGAGCCGCATGCCCACACCATACACGATGCCCAGAGTGCATGCCTCTGACATTTGCTGTATTCCCCTGTCCGCCTTTGGCTCATTTGCGAGAGGGAGAGACAGGTTGACGAGTCCAAAAGGGCGAAATCCCTTGTCCTTCACCCAGACTTCGTGTACTATTAAGCGTGCCCCACTTCCAATCTGCATAGACAAGAAAGCGATGGCAGAATGGCAAACCTGAAGCAAGCAGCACTTGACTACCACGCCAGCGGTCGGCCCGGAAAGCTGAAGATCGTTGCGACCAAGCCCATGGATACCCAATGGGATCTCTCGCTGGCTTACTCGCCTGGCGTGGCCCACCCCGTGTTGGAGATCGCCCAAGATGACGATCTTGCCTACGACTATACAGCGAAAGGAAACCTGGTCGCCGTTATCAGCAACGGCACGGCTATTCTCGGCCTCGGCAACCGTGGCGCGCAGGCCTCCAAGCCAGTGATGGAGGGCAAAGCAGTCCTCTTCAAGCGCTTTGCCGATATTGATGTCTTTGACATCGAGGTGAATTCAACCGACCCTGAGGAATTGGTGCGCTTTGTCGAGATGATCTCGCCCACCTTTGGCGGCGTCAACCTCGAAGACATCAAAGCGCCGGAATGTTTCTACATTGAGCAAGAAGCACAGCGCCGCTGCAATATCCCCGTCTTTCATGACGACCAGCACGGAACTGCCATTATCTCTGGCGCGGGCTTGCTCAACGCGGTCGAGTTGGTCAATAAAGACCTGACCGATCTGCGCGTGGTCGTCAACGGCGCAGGCGCTGCGGGCATCGCCGTAGCCGATCTCTACCAGGCACTTGGCGTGCGTCACGAAAACATCATCATGTGCGACAGCCGCGGCGTCATTTACAAGGGCCGCAGCGAGGGCATGAACGAGTACAAAGAGCCGTATGCGGTCGATACATCGCTGCGCACCCTAAGCGAAGCGCTCGAAGATGCCGATGTGTTCATCGGTCTGTCGGTCGCGGGTGCATTGACGCAAGATATGGTCGAATCCATGGCACGCGACCCCATCATCTTCGCCATGGCGAACCCCGACCCGGAGATCACCTACGAGGATGTTCAAGCTGTGCGGCGTGACGTGATCTTCGGCACAGGGCGCAGCGACTACCCCAACCAGGTGAACAACGTCCTCGGCTTCCCCTTCATCTTCCGCGGCGCGCTGGATGTTCGCGCCCGTGCAATCAACATGGAGATGAAACTGGCCGCCACGCGCGCGCTGGCCGACCTTGCCAGGGAGGATGTGCCCGACGGCGTCATGCGTGCCTATGGGCTGACCTCTCTGCGCTTTGGGCGTGAGTACATCATCCCCAAGCCGCTCGATCCGCGCGTGTTGATGCGCCTTTCTCCCGCGGTCGCCCAGGCTGCCATCGACTCCGGCGTCGCCCGCCGCACCCTCGACATGGATGCTTACATGGACCAGCTTGCAGCCCGCATGGGCCACAGCACGTTGGTGATGCGCAAAATGGAGCAAAAGGCGCAGCAGGAACCAAAGCGTCTGGTCTTTGGCGAAGGCGAGCATTCCAAGATTGTCCGCGCAGCCTATGCTGTCGCCACGCAAGGCATTGCGCGCCCGCTGCTGCTGGGGCGCAAGGAGGTCATTCAAGAGGAGATTAGCCGGCTTGGGCTGGACTACACTCCAGAGGTGATCGATCCCAGCACAAGTGAGCATCTCGAAGAATACGCCAAAGTCTTTTACAAACGCCGCCAGCGCAAGGGTGTTACGTTGGCCTCGGCCCGTGACATCATCCGCCAACCCAACTACTTCGGCCCGCTAATGGTTGAACATGGCGACGCGGATGGCTTTATCTCAGGCGTGACCTACAACTATCCAGAAGTCCTGCGCCCTGCCTTGCAGGTCGTCGGCCGCGAGGAAAACCGCTGGGTCAGCGGCGTCTATCTCATGCTCGTCCAGGATCGGCTTTACTTCTTCACCGATGCCACCGTAATCATCGAGCCGACAGTTGAACAGTTGGCGGCCATCGCCATCAACGCCGCCGGTCTTGCCGAAGAATTCGATGTGACACCGCGCATCGCCATGTTGAGTTTCTCCAACTTCGGCAGCACGCCCCATGAACAAACGGCCAAAATGCGCGCAGCAACGGAACTAGTCAAGAAACTGCGTCCAGACCTGCAAGTCGACGGCGAGATGCAAGCAGATGTGGCCGTCGTGCCCGAACTCATGGAGCGGCATTACCCCTTCAGCCAAGTACACGATGCCAACGTGTTGGTCTTCCCCCACCTGGCCGCTGCCAACACAGCCTACAAGCTGTTGAGCCGCCTGGGCGGCGCGGAGGCAATCGGCCCCATCCTCGTCGGCATGGGCAAGCCCATCCAGGTACTCGCCACCGGCGCAGATGTACACGACATCGTCAATATGGCAATCCTCTCTGTGGTCGATGCCCAGTATAGGATGCAGACGATCATGACCCATACCAACGGCGGCAAACCCGTCACCCATCAAGCATAGTCAAGAAATTCACGCCCCACCGTACACGCTGGAGCCGCTGCACGCACAGGCAGCGGCTCCAGTTGTCCGTTAACGAATATCAGATGAATATCATTGGGAATATTGGGCCAGGGCTAGCGTGGTTGCGGCTCAATGGTCAACGTCTCCAACTCCAACCATTGGCCGTTGGTGCTTGTCTTGCCGTGTCGCACCCGCCCCTCCGGCGTCAGCACCATGAACTGATTATCAATCCAGGTTACCATCCCCAGAGGTCCATCGACGCGCACCGCTGCCCGCCACACCTCGCGCTCATCCACGGCAAAGTGCAGCCGGTCCACATCCCATGCCAGATCATAGCGATGCCATTCCCCCATGCGCTCCCCATCCAAACCGCGTCCAGTAAGCCGCAACCTGCCCTGTAGCCAGCCCCAGATGAACCGTTTCAATCGGGGGAAATGCATGGCCGCGGCCAAAAATGGTGCGATTGGCACGACCAGACCAGCCTGGAACGTCGCTGCGTTCAGCGCCGCCGCGCGCCAGCCCCAGCCAGGATCGCCCAGAACCAGCGGGATACAGCTAGGCCCGCCCGCATAGAAGTACCAGACGCTCTGCGGCATACGCAGCCTGGCTCGCCCAGTCATCCCAAGCGGATCATTCCAAAAGCCAAAGCCTGCCGTGCCGGTGAGTTCGCTGCCAGGGCCGGAAAAGCGCGCCACAACCGTCAGCCGCAGCGGCGGTCGCCAGCGGAATTGATTGGTCTGGTGGTAATCATCCAACTGTGCGTTGGCATAGGTGCTTGCAGAAACCGGCCCGAGCGCCAGACGCACAGTCTCGCTACGATGCACATAGCCGCTGCCCACGCAGTAGCTCAGCCGCTGGAAGGCTGTCTCTGTCTGCGATGCCAGATCAAACGCGCGCATTGCGCACGTCCCTTAGCTGGGGATGAGATGGATCGGGGTGGGAAAGTTGGGCGATCAAGACGCCTACCTGCGCGCCAGCACTCCCCACGCTGCGAATCACCGGCGCTTCAAACCCGGCCTCGATCAAGCGCTCACGCACGCGCTGCAGCAGCCCCTCGCTCGGCGTGCCGTACAAAAACGGAAGGGGAAACCGTCGCACCCAGTCAGGCTGTACCCACAACCCCACGATCACAAGCCGCCCATCGGGGCCATGCAGCACGCGTGCGCACTCGCGCAGCGTCACAGGCGATAAAATATAGGCTGCAGGGAACGTGGCAATGATGGTGTCCACGCTTTGATCTGCCAGCGGCAGTTGCTGCGCTCGCGCCCGCAGCAGGGGCACAGTGCCGCCTCCGGCCCCGACGTGACGCTGTGCCACAGCCAGCATATTGGGCGACAGGTCCAACCCAATGATCGCCAAGCCGCGACGCTGCGCCTCCAGCGCTAAATGCCCTGTGCCGACCCCCAGTTCTAAAACGCGCCTCCCCTGCACATACGTCAGCGCCACACGCCGCCATGCGGCCCATGCGCCCCTGCTGACGCCCCACGCCACCCAATCATAAGCCCAAGCCAACTCATGATAGAGCCGCTCGCACGCCCAGCCATAGAGCCTTGCAATCAGTCGATAGAGAATCGTCATAGGCCCATTGTAACGCATCTTCAACCCGCCAACGGTGGCATACGCGACAGTGCCCGCAGGTGTGCGGGCACTGACTGCATCCTATATCTAACCAACAAGTTGTACGCCCTTGCCCAACCGGCCGGACAGCTATCCTTCCGGAATCGTATCCACCATGCGGCCATCCGGCGTAAACCATCCGCAGGGACAGTCCACGGGATTGTCCGGCAGCAGCGTAAACGGTTGTGTGACCAAGGGCAGATAGATTTGCCGCGGCGGGATTGTCGTCGTTGCAGGCCACACGCCAACCGACGCCACTTCATCGGCGGAGGCTGTAGGGGCTGCCGCGGCCGCAGTGGCACCCCCATACTCTGGTCCGACCTGGCGCAGCATGATTCGGGTTAACCCGCCCCGTACGCGATCCACCTTGTAATAGTAGACCGTCATCTCCATCTTAGCATCGAGAATACGCTGCATCAGCGCATCCGGACAGTTGCCGTGCTGCATGCACGGATCATACTCTACCCCTTCCGGGACAAAGTATTCCAGCGAGGCCAGCATATTAATCCCCTCAATGCGTTTGAGGAATCGATCGCCCGCTTGGTCGGCATCCTGCCATTGTGCATACAGCGGCAGCGCCATGGTGATGTTGTGGTCGACCGAAAGCGTTGCTTCACCACGCGCCAGCCGGTATGTGCCACTGGAGGGGGTGCGAATGTTGCGCTCAATATCCCCCACGATGTATGGGCTGACAGGCGATGTTGGATAATTCACCAGCACATACTCCGCCTCCGGCGGGATGTTCAACCTGAACTTATCGTGGCGTTTGCCAAAGCGGTTGAGCTGCTCTTGTAACGCTGCGACCTTGCCCGCATAGCCGGGGCCAATATAAGAACGGAACGTGAATGTCTCCTGACCCAGCGTTTCAACAGAGATCACCTGCGGCGCATCAAAGGTAAAGAGCGCGGTCAGATTGCCGCTGTCCCAAATGCCGTCAAGCGTAATCGTGCAGCCCATATTAGCCGGTAAGATGAGCGCGCCGTCGTCGGTGCGGTTCAGATCTGCATACCACTTTTCTTCATAGCGCAAGCTGCGCGCCGGAAACGATGGCTGGAGCAGTCCGGCATAGAAGTAATCAAGCTGCATGATCCGATCTGTGATCTCCCGCCGACCTTCAAAGATGCGCACGGTTCCTGCCGGGGCCGTAACGCCCCAGTGATCAGAGATCGGTCGCAGCGAAACACAATTGAACCGTGTTTGGTTGTATGTTTCAAAGCGCGGCCAAACTTTAGCGCGTATGGTCACCGTGTCTCCATTCCGGTTCCCTTCCATGTACTGCAAAAGACCACCGGCGACCGTATACGCAATAACCGCGTCCTTCAAGTGCGCTTCCGGCACAAGCCCAACCAGATCTACCACGTTGATCCCCTGTGGCTCCAGCCACTCAGGAATATCCTCCGGGGTATCGTCCGTGGTATCAGGGTCCGAGACATCAGGGGTGGAATTCCTATCGGTGACAGAGGGGGTATTCGTAGGACGCTCGACCTGAGCAAAGAGGGTGCTTGGCGGCAACACCGACCCAAGCAGTATAGAGAGCGTGACAATGGTTGCAAACCAACGCGTTTGTAAGGCTTGCCGCTGTGACATAGTTTTCTGCCTCATGGGGGGATCAGTGAGTTAAATCGCAAAGCACAATGGGAATTTGGCGCTTCAAGACGATTTCCGCCACTGTTAACGTACATGTATACGCATACAGTTCCACGCCAGTCGCGCGCGCACGCATGAGCGCAGCGGCAAAAGCCGGATCGCGCTGCACATGGGGCTTCAGCATCTCCGCGTCGTCGCGCTGCACAATAAACACAACAGCCGCCCGACCTTGACCTGTGCGTACAATCTCTGCAAGCTCATCAAGGTGGCGGCGTCCGCGTTCGGTTGGCGCATCGGGGAACAGCGCAACCCCATCTTCAACTAGTGAAACCGATTTTACCTCAATCCAGCAAGCGATACCGCGGTCGTCGGTGACCTGAAAGTCAAAGCGGCTGCGGATCTTGCCTTGACCTAGGGGTGCAGAGACCTCGGAGCGGATCGATGTGGCGTTTTGGAAGGGTTCCAATGCACGCGCATGCAGCAGTTCGCCGACCAACCGATTGGGCACTCGTGTATCAAGGCTGACAAGCACCCCCGTCGCGGGATGTTCGACAAAACGCAGATCATACGTGGTGCGCCGCCTGGGGCTTGGTTTGGCGGGGCTGACATAGAGCCTGGCCCCTGGCAGAAGCAGTTCTTGAAGTCGTCCCGGATCGGCACAGTGCGCCCGGATCAGTTGACCGTCCCCCAACCTTGCTTCCACAACAAACCGATTGGGCCGCGCTATGAATGTCGCAGGCACGACAGTGAAATCAAACTGCACTAGCGCGCTTCCCACTTGGCAAGTGCGGCATCCAAATCGTCCACAGAAGTGAACCAGCGCACCGTGTGTAAGAAGGTCGGCAGATCCGGCATGAGTTCGCGCAGCCGCTCCAACTTGGGTCCAATCGGGCTGGTGCTAGAAGGCGATGTCACATAGCTGCCGTGAAATGCAAAATAGGCTTGATTCAAAACACGCAGTGAATAGCCCTCTGCGACGAACAGTTGACGCCGTTCCTCCATATAAGCCTCTGCCTCCCGAACCTGGCCGAGCGCCAACAACCGGTCGACCTCCAAGCGTGTTTCGCGCATAGCAGCCTGGAAGCTAAAACCAGCAGGCTGTGGCAGGGCTTCGGCTTGCTCTGATGAAGTATCAGGCGGGGGTATATCATAGTACTTAGCCAGCACCTTGTTGCCGATCTCATTGCCGACGATCTCGGAAACGCTCTCGTTGATGGTTGTTATATCCTGATTGACAAAGTAATTCCAGCCAAGCGGGAAGAAAAACAAGTAATTATGCGTCCACTCATGCGCGACGGTACTGATCACCCAGCGCAGCGATGCCTCGTCTACCACCATCGACGGATACGCGCCCAGCCCGCCAATGTCCGTGATGTACGCCGTGGCATTGCGCTGCTGTTTAATCTTCTCCTCCGCCTCTTCAATCTCTGCTAGGCCGATGGTCGGCTCCAGCATACGGCTGTAAATCGTTGCAATGCGATTTCGCGGGCTGACCACAAGCTTCTTGGGGGGTTCGGTAAAGGTGAATTGAACCGGCGGCCATGGAAAACGACTGAAACCAAATCCCTCTTCGACCAGCGTGTCGCTCACCTGTTGTTGAATAATTTGCTCGATCGCAGGGCGGATCGCGTCCTGCTGCGCGCGCAGTTCGGTCAACTCGCGCGCTACCTCCACATCCGACAACGCGCCGTTAAAAGGGGGCAGACCGCTCGCTCGCGCGGCCAGATCGGCGTCAAGCCGGCCAATCTGCGCTGCCCTGTGCAGATAAGCCTCTACCTCCCCCGCCCATTCCGTCTCTGGAATCTCATTGGCGGGTTGTTGCACCAAGGCAGCCAGTTTTTGAGCCACTGCCTCTACTTCCCACTCAAAGAGGGCGAATCCATGGCCTGCTACAGCTAAAACAAATTGGCTGTAATAAAGGGTTCCTGGAGTTGGGGTGGATCGAAACAGCAGGAGTAAGGCAACGACCATTGTCGCTACACGAAAAACTAGCTTGCGTTCGATGAATCTCCCAATGGCCCACGATCGTTCCTTACCCAGATAAATCGAAGTTTCCGTTTGCTCAACGCCCATTGAACTATCCACAGTCAATTAACTAAAGGCAGCCAGCACTATGTACCTTTACTAAAATCAGTGTAATATGCCTCATCGTCATAGACTGGAAGAATTGTTGCCATTGGCTCTATCCTCCGCCCCATGTACACGAGACACAGGTGATTCTATGCCGGACACGCCGATCAATGCCGCCAGTGTCGAGCGGCTACGCTCCATGCCCAAAGTCGACATTCATCTTCATCTGGAAGGCGCAATCCAGCCCGAAACGCTGCTTGCCCTCGCGCGGCGGCACAAGCGGCTCAGCGCGCTCCCTGCCGATAACGTCGATGCACTGCGGCGCTGGTTTCGCTTCACAGACTTCAGGCACTTCATAGAGATATACGCTGCAATTTCAGATTTGCTACGCGAACCTGAGGATTTTGCCCTTGTTACTGCGCATCTAGGGGACGAACTGGCGCACCATGCAGTGCGCTATGCAGAGGTAACCTTCACACCATATACCCACACCCACCTGCTGGATAAGGGCCTAACCATCGCCGATTTGCTGGCAGGGCTAGACGCCGGTCGCCGCCGTGTGTTCGAACGCCACGGCATCCACCTGGCCTGGGTATTCGACATCCCACGCAACGTCAGTTTTCATCGTGATGGTCGTTACGATCCCGCCCCTGCCGATATAACGCTTGCCTATGCGCTCGAAAGCATGGCGCACGGGGTGATTGGCTTTGGCCTAGGAGGTGACGAAGTAGGCGCACCGGCTGCGCCCTTCGCCCACGCCTTTGCTGCCGCCAAGGCTGCCGGTCTGCGCAGCGTACCCCATGCTGGCGAAACCGTTGGGCCGGAAAGCGTCTGGAACGCACTACACGCGCTCGGTGCAGACCGCATCGGTCACGGCGTGCGCGCCATCGAAGATCCGCACCTGCTAACCTACCTCCTGCACCACCAAATCCCGCTGGAAGTCAACCTGACCAGCAACATCTGCCTGCACGTCTATCGTTCTCTGGCCCAACACCCCCTGCCCCATCTGGATCGCATGGGGCTGAACGTCACGATCAACAGTGATGACCCGCCGCTCTTCAATACCGACTTGACCCGTGAGTACGCCATTTTGGCCGATGTATTTGGCTATTCACTGGCCGATATCGTGCGCCTCGCCAATAACGCCATCCAAGCATCCTTTGCGCCGCTCTCCCTCCGCGCGGCCCTCACCGCCGAGCTTGAGCAGTGGCATGCAGATCAAGCGGCGGTCATTGAGCCAGCGCAGTGAGCAGTGCGCCCACCACGGTCGCATAGCCTGCTTGCTCGTACAGTTCGAGTGGAAAGCCAAAGAAGTTACCCACACTCGCCATCGTTCGGCGCATGGTGTCCATATCGGTCAGGTGTCCAGTTACCACGATCTTCTCAGCGCCTGCGGCACGTCCAGCATTAACCGCAAGCGTTGCAATCACCTGGCCGACCAGGGTGACCAGCGCCGCGGCCAGATCAGCCTGGCGTGGACGCTCGGCCAGCCGTGCCACCCGGCCAAAGTTGACTGCCGTTGCGTCCGCCGGCAGCGCGCCAATCGGCCCTGAGACAACATCCTTGATGCTCAAGTCCGCGCCCTGGGCATTGCCTTCGGCGGCCAGCCGGTCTATGATGCGCGGATCAGTCGTGTCAAGCAGCAGCTTTCCCAAACCCACCAGCGTGCCGCCGCCCACCCCCGTTCCGGTTACATGGGCAAGCGCGGAGCTGCGGACCGATACCATCGCTGTCCCCGAACCGGCGCTAACCACCAACAGAGGAAGCGCAGGTTGCGCAACGTCCTGGGTATAGAGGGCCTGCCCCCCGCGCCCGATCGCGCTCAGTTCCGCCACCTTGACTACAGGAATCCCTTCAATGGACGCATGCAGCGCCTGGTGGTGGCCGCCTGTCACGGCGATGAGATCAGGTCGCCAAGATTGACGCGCCGCACGCAGCAGCAGTGTCTGAACAAGTTCAGCCGTTGGCCGGCCCGCGGTTGATTGTGACCAAACATCAAGCGCCCCTGCACGAAGGGCAGCGACATCGGTGTTGCTCGCGCCAAAGTCAATGGCAAGCGCCGGGCGCGTCAGGGTGGATACATCCAGCAGCAAATCTGCCTCTCATCTACTATGATTGTCGCAGTATTTGCGCCATTCTACCTGATCTGCGCTTTGACGGCATATCCTCCCAGGGCTATGATTACGACATACCCAGCCATTCGCATCGCTCAGCCGGAGAACCGAACATGAGTCACGCCCATTCACAGTCTTCATCTGGTCATTCACCCCAGATCCATTCACTCGCCGACCACAAAGGCGAATATGCAACGCCTGCCCTGCGCCGCAATTGGCTGGCACGACTCTTCCCCTCGATCTTCTTCTATACCAGCTTCATCTATCATGTGCTGCGCTACAGTTGGATCGCGCAGAGTAAACAATACGACGATGCCCAGTGGTATCAAAGCGCTCTCGACGTCATGCGCTCGTTGGAAAAAACGGGGGTCAACATTCGCATCACTGGCATCGATAACTTGCGTAAAGTCGAAGGCGCGTGCGTCCTGGTGGCAAACCACATGAGCACCCTCGAGACCGTGATCCTGCCCGCCATTGTTCAGCCCTACAAGGATTGCACCTTTATCATCAAGCGCGGCATTGCTGAATACCCGATCTTCAAGCACATCATCCTTGCCCGACAGCCGATTGTCGTCGATCGAGTCAACCCGCGCGAAGACTTAATGCGCGTGCTGCAAGAGGGCGAGGCACTGCTCAAGGCAGGCCGCTCCATTGTCGTTTTTCCGCAGACGACACGCACCGTCACCTTCGACCCGAACCAATTCAACACCATCGCCGTCAAGCTCGCCCGCGCAGCAGGTGTCCCCGTGCTCCCCATCGCAGTACGCTCCGATGCGTGGGGTATTGGCCGGTTCATCAAGGACTTTGGCCGCGTCAATCCCGATCTCCCTGTCCATTTTGCCTTTGGCGAGCCACAGCCCGTCGAAGGCCGCGGTACATCCGCGCACCAAGCCGTCATCGAATTCATTGCCCAGCATCTACGCGGTTGGGGCAGCAAAGTCACCGATCGCACGACCAGGGAAACGCCAGGCATGGGCAACGAAGCCGCCGCAGCATGACCCTGTGGCCGCAGGTATCATTTTCTTAACAAAGAGGGGTCGTTCAGGTTCTACTAGGGTTACATTGCGCGGCGGTCATGAGCGACCCATTTGTGACTACACGAATTCCACAAGAATCCCAGCGCAATAAGAACCTTAGAAGAAATAGAAGATACACGCGCATTAACGACGGCGTAAAAGCTTTAGATAGCCGCGTAGACGCTCCCACCGCTCTCGAATCGATTGCAGACGTGCATCACTTGCCCCGGAGCGATAGTGTAGATCGCTGACATCGCGGCTCAGTTCACGGATCTCCCGCGCCGCATGGCGTCGCGCATCGGCATCCGCACGCGGCAATGCGATCACATGGCTTGCCAGCCCTTCTCCATACTCAAGCACCGTATCGCCCGCCCCCATTGGTCGCCCTGCACGCGCGCCCCAATGCAGCAGCGTTGTCCAGGGGTCTTGCCGCCTTTGATGCCATGCCAAATAGCTGGAGTAGGCCCCCCACCCCGCACCAATCAGCAGCACCCCCCACACCACCATCTGCCAGTTCCACGCTGATTCCGCCTCATCTGTCTCTGGCAGCGGCACCGAAGGCCCAGAAGACGAAGCAATCGACGTCGACGGCGAAGCAGGCGCGATACGCACCAAGTTTGGCCGTCCGGCTGTCGGCTCAAACGCTATCCAGCCCACCTCTGGGAAATAGACTTCAGGCCACGAATGGGCCTCTGCCTCGGTAATCACCCATACGCCTGTGGCGAAGTTCCAGCGTCCCACGGCAAAGCCCGTGGTAAAACGCGCGGGCAATCCTGCCATTCTCGCCATGACGACAAAGGCCGTTGCATAATAGTCACAATAGCCGCGCTGCAGTTCAAACAAGAAGTAATCAGCCACATCTTCGACGCGCCGCGGCGGGTCGGAGACATCCAGGTCATATTCAAACTGGCGTAGGTACTGCTCAATCGCATACGCCTTGTCATAGTCAGTCGCCGCATCTTGAATGATCGACGCCACCAGTTCGCGCGTGCGCGTGGTCACCGTATCGGGCAGTTCAAGATACTTTTCATAGCCCGCAGGCAGCGGATTCGCCTCGTTCCATTCAGGCAGTTCGCGCAGCATCTCTTCATTCACCGCGGGCACGGCGGAAACAACTGTGTAGCTCGCCTCACGCCCAAGCGCGACGACCAAGTCTTCCTCGTCGCGCAAAACCAGTTGCGCGTCAACCGAAAACTCAACCGGCTCGGCCGCGGCATAAAGCCTCTGCGATGAAATCATCATCACCACGCTCTGCACCAACTGTCGCCGTCCCCAACCGATTTCTTGCCAGCGCGTGTTGGCCGACAAGCTGTCTCGGCTGTCATTGTCTGGATTGCTCCACCCGCGCCCATCATAGTGAGACAACGTGCCCCCGCGCATGTAATGCCCCGTTGGAGGAATCATCTCATCGTAGGCGTATTCATACATGGGAATCGGCTCGTCTGTGCGCACCTCCATCACAATCCGGTTGCTCAGATCAGGCCCGCCGCGCAACAAGAAGTCATTGGGGAGTCCATCCCCGCTGCCACCGCGAAAGCGCGATGTGCCGCGCAGTTCTGGGAACAGTCGATCCGCTACATCTTCGACACGCGTAAGGGTAGGGCCAAGCCGATCATAGTAGCGCGCCACCAACGGCTCGAAGTAAACGCTGGGCAAGGACCCGGCCAGCGCCAAGATCAGCGCCGCCGCGCTCAGGACCATCATCGCACGATCCGCAAACAGCCCAGGGCTGTAATCCAGCGCAAGCGCATCCCAGCGCGAGCGCAGCAACCGTTGATCCAGCAGCAGTTGCATCAGCACAGTCAGGGCTAGCGCAATCACCAAGAGAGAGCGTCCCTCGCTGCTATAAAGCAGAATAAGACCGAGCAACCAGATAACAGGGCCGGCGGCTGCATAGCCTTGAGCAGTGCGTCGCGCCAGCCACGCCGAAACCGTGCCACACCACCAAAAGAGCGTCGCGGCAATCGACGCAAAGACCAAATTGTCTTGGGCAGCGCCGCCCGCAAGCACCCCGCGCCACCATAATACATGGGGCGCCACAAAGCGCAGCCACACCCGCTGGGTGTCCCGGCGCAACAGCCCATAGCAG
>CAZZNG010000015.1:0-37308 GCA_964655505.1 uncultured Litorilinea sp.
CCCGCTCAAGGTCACGCACATGGGCGACACCATCGTCGTGGACATGGGGCTGATTTACGCACACTCGAAACCCTGCACCTAGTAAATCCAACACCCAAAAACACAACACCCAAAAACACCGAATAGAGGCATCTTATGCTCGATATTGATCAACTGCCCATGCGGTTGGCTGTGGGCCAACTGAACGAACTGACCGACGAGGCGGTTCTTTTTGCCAAGCAGTTGGGGATTCAAGACGTCCAGTTCAACATGTTCCACGGTTCTGTCCATCTGCCGGGCGAAAAGCAGTGGGAATATTTAGACCTGCTGCGGCTGCGCACCCGCTGTGAGGACGCGGGGCTGCGGCTCAATGCCATTGAAAATGTGCCGATCCGCTTCTATGACAAGATCATGCTTGGGTTGCCGGGCCGCGACGAGCAGATCGAGCACATGCAAAACACCATCCGCAACATGGGCCATGCAGGGATTCCCATCTTTGGTTACCATTTCGCGGTGGATGGCGTGTGGCGCACCTCGACCACAACCCTGGCCCGCGGCGGCGCGCGCGTTACGAGCTTTGACTATTCGCTGGTGGAGAATGGGCCGCTGACCCACGGTCGCCCTTACAGCGATGAAGAGATGTGGGACAACTACACCTATTTCATCAAGGCGATCCTGCCTGTGGCGGAGGAGGCTGGTGTGCGTCTGGCGCTGCATCCGGACGATCCGCCAGTGCCCCAGTTGGGCGGCGTGGCGCGCATCATGCGCAACTTTGACAACTTCAAGCGCGCCATGCAGATCGGCGACAGCCCCAACCACGGGCTTGACTTCTGTGTCGGCTCCTGGTCGGAGATGGAAGAGGATATCGTCCTGGATGCCATTCGCCACTTTGGCAGCCAGGGCAAGATCTTCTATGTCCACTTCCGCGACGTGCTGGGGCGCGTGCCCAAGTTCCGCGAAGCCTTCATCAACGAGGGCAATCTGGACATGTTCGAGGTGATGAAGACGCTGCATGAAGTGGGCTTTAAGGGCTTCTTGCTCGACGACCATGTGCCGATGATGAGCAATGACGGCGGCTGGAACAACCGCAGCCGCGCCTTTGCCCTGGGCCAAATGGACGTGATGCTCGACATGGTGCTCAACCGCGGCCGCGTCGCCGCCTAAGCGTAGGGTAATCCCACTCTACCTAACGCATCCCTTCCCGGAAGCCACGCGCTTCATGCCCATCTTGCGAGCAGATGGGCGTTAGATGACATGCCCATCTTGCGAGCAGATGGGCGTTAGATGACATGCCATCTCGCGAGCAGATGGGCCTAGCTTCCGGGAAGGAGAATCCCTATCATGAGCGGGATTACCGGTCAATTTGTTGATGCTCATCCAGCGTCCCGGAAGATTCGGCTCCGTGCAGCATGATATGACCGGGGTTTGCGTGCATCAGTTTGACAGGCCCCGACCCGCTGTGCTACGCTTGCTGCCAGCTTAATAGCTCTGGCGTTATTCGACGGGGGGACTGTAGCACGCCGTGTCCCCCGGCAACCCACTGGAGTCCCGGTTTCCGGTTGCGAGGCGTAAACGCCGGCGATGCGCGAGCATTCTACCGCGGGCAGTTCTGCCGGTGGTCGTTGGGTTACCTTGCGCGCCGGGGTGGACGCAGCGGAAATCACACGGGGTTCTCTTTGGGGCCTACCGGCACAGCCTTGTGCCGCCGCGTTGTGTGCCGTGTGGCGCTCACCCTCTGGAATTTCCAGAGGGTTTTTGTTTGTCGCCCGGGCCTGGTAGGGCCGGAGCTGTGTAGATGACCAGGCTGATCCGGGTGTAGGGAGGGGCATATGCGGACTGTCTATTGGCAAGATGACCAAGTACAGATGATCGATCAACGGCTTTTGCCGGGTGAGATGGTCATTGCTAAATTTGATACGGTGGAGGGAGTCGCCCGCAGCATCAAAGAGATGTATGTGCGCGGCGCACCGGCCATTGGCGCAACCGGCGCGTATGGCATGGTGGTCGCGGCCAACACAGCCACTGTGGACGCTGCGGACGATGTAGAGGGGCTTTTGGCCGCGCTGCGCCAGGCCAAAGAGACGCTGGACGATGCGCGGCCCACCGCGGTCAATCTCAGTTGGGCGACGACGCGCCAGTTGGGCGTGGCGCTGGCCGCGGCGGAAAAAGGGGCCGACGTGCCCACGATTCGCCGTTTGCTCCTGGCCGAGGCTGAAGCATTGGCCGATGAAGATGTGGAGATCAACCGGCGCATGGGCTTCAACGGCGCGGAGGTGATCCCGGATGGCGCAAACATTTTGCACCACTGCAACACAGGCACGCTGGCGACTGTCGATTTCGGCACAGCCTTGGGTGTCGTCTACGCCTGCCAAGAGCAGGGCAAGCGGATTCATGTGTGGGTGGACGAGACGCGCCCGCGGCTGCAAGGCGCACGCCTGACCGCGTGGGAGTTGATGCGCGCCGAGGTTCCCATGCACTTGATCGCGGACAACGCCGCCGGGCATCTCATGCGTACAGGCCAGGTCGATGTGGTGATCTTTGGCGCGGATCGGGTGGCGGCCAATGGCGATGTCGCCAACAAGATCGGCACATACAAATTGGGCGTGGTGGCGCGTGAAAACGGGATCCCCGTCTATGCTGTCGTGCCCACCAGCACAATCGATCTGAGCCTGCCCGATGGCGATCACATTCCGATTGAGGAACGCGGCCCCGAAGAAGTCACCCATGTGGGCGACACGCTGATCGCGCCGGCGGATGTGCCCGTCTATAACCCTGCGTTCGACATTACGCCCCACCGGTATCTGACCGGCATCATCACCGAAGAAGGCATCTGTTACCCGCCTTTCACCCAGAGCTTGCGCCGCGCCAAAGAGGCCGCAGAGGCGCGCATCGCGTCGACGCGCAACGAACGTTTGGCCGCGGGGCACGCATGAGCATGAACAATCCGCAAAAAGGTTCCCCGTCCATCTCTCCAGAGGTGACCGCTGCAGAAGCTGTCTCGTCGCAGCGCACACCGCGCTCGTTTAGCCAAATAGGTGTCTTTTGTGGGGCAAGCGAGGGCATCTCGCCTTGCTATGCAGAAGCAGCCAGGGCCTTGGGGCGCGAGTTGGGGCAGCGCAAGCTAGGCATGGTCTACGGCGCGGGCAGCGTCGGGCTGATGGGTATTGTGGCGCGCACTGTGCGCGATCACGGCTGCCCCATCGTCGGCGTCATTCCCGATATCTTGATGACGCGCGAATTGATGGGCGAACAGATCGGCGAGTTGATCGTGGTCGATACCATGCATGAGCGCAAGGCGTTGATGGCATCGATGGCCGATGCGTTTGTGATCCTGCCGGGCGGCTTTGGCACGCTGGACGAACTGTTCGAGATCATCACCTGGGGCCAGTTGGGGCTGCACACCAAGCCGATTGGCCTGCTCAATGTCGAGGGCTTTTTCGACTCTCTGCTCGCCTACATCGACCATTGCATTGAGCAGGGCTTTATTCGCCCCCAGCACCGTGACTTGTTTATTGTCGATACGGATCCGGCGCGTCTGCTGGAACAACTGGCAGTCTATGAACCGCCGCCCAGCCTCATCCAGTTGAACGGGCTGGATAGGGTGTAGGGCTTCGGCGCGCAAGACTGCAGCGCGTGAGGTTACAGCCGACAAGGTGACACGCTGTAAATTTGTGCTGTAAATTTGTGAGGAGGAGTGTGGAAGATGTGCGAAATGAGGATAGGTGCATGGCATTTGTAATTACCGGCTCCGTTGCCTATGACTACTTGATGCGCTATCCGGGGCGCTTTCGCGATCACATTCTGCCGGAGAATCTGGACAGCCTGAGCGTCAGTTTTTTGGCCGATTCCATGCGGCGGGAGCGCGGCGGTGTCGCCGCCAACATCGCCTATACCATGCGGCTGTTGGGCGCGTCGCCCGTGATCTTGGCGACGGTCGGCCATGATTTTGGCGACTACCGGCGTTGGCTGGAAGGTGTGGGCCTTTCGACGGAACAGATCATCGAGATTCCCGACGAACTGACCGCGACCTTCTTTGTCAGCACTGATTTGGATCAGAACCAGATCGCCAACTTTTACACCGGCGCAATGGGCCATGCCCGCCACTACAGCCTGGCGAGCCGCGGCCTGGATCAATCCAACTTCGTCTTGATCAGCCCCAACGATCCGGTGGCGATGATCAACTATGCCCAGGAGTGCCGTCAATCCGGCATGCCCTTTGCCTACGATCCCAGCCAGCAGTTAGCCCGCCTGAGCGGCGACGACCTGAAGGCCAGCGTGCCCGGCGCTACATTCCTCTTCTGCAACGAGTACGAATTGGCAATCGTGCAGAACAAAACCGGCTGGACGCTGGATGCGGTGCGTGCCCAGGTGGAGGTATTGGTGGTGACGCTGGGCAAGCGCGGCAGCATGATCTATCAGGGGGATGAGGCGATCGACATCCCGGCTGCGCCGCTGGCGCGCATGGACGACCCCACCGGCGCGGGGGATGCCTATCGCGGCGGCTTTTTCGCCGCGTGGCAGGCTGGGCTGCCTGTCGATGTGTGCGGTAAAGTCGGCTCGTTGTGCAGCAGCTATGCCCTGGAGAACATCGGAACCACGACCCACCGCTTTGACATTGCCGCCTTCACTGTACGCTATGAGCAAGTCTTTGGCCCAGAGCCTGCGCTTGCCAAGTTGGGTGAAGGCGTTGGCGCAAGCTAGCCGAGTTACGACATGGTTGACCGAAAATTTCATCGAGAGGCTCCCGGACCGTCTGGCGGGTACGCGTCGCCGGTGAATATCGCATCGGCTCGACGTTCATGGTTTGGATATTCATCGTTTAGACAATCATCGTTTGGACAATCATTGTTTGGACAGAAACGCCCCTTGCGCTGGCTGGTGCTTTGGGGGATTTGGGCTGGTCTGCTTGGCGCGGGGCTGTTGGGGCTGAACGGCGCGACAGCCGATTCGGCGCTGGCAGCGCCCCAGGCAATCACCTTGCCGCCCGGCTTTACACTGCAGCCGGTTGCCAGCGGCCTGCGGCTGCCAACCGATATGGCTTTCTTGCCCAATGGTGACGTGTTGGTCACGGAGAAGGGCAGCGGGCTGGAGGCAAGGAGCACGGCGCGTGTGCGTCTGGTGCGCCAGGGGGTGCTGCAAGAGCGCCCGGTGTTGGAGATCAGCACCTCGTCGCAGGTGGATAGCGGCTTGGCCGGTATCGTGCTCGATCCCAACTTTGTCGAAAACGGCTATTTCTATCTGTGGCACGCCACCGGGGAGGATTCGCCCGGCTGGTCTGGAAAGCCGGTCAATCGCTTGACGCGCTATACCTACGATCTGGACAAGCGCACGGTGAACCCGGCTTCGGCTGTGATCATCTTGGACGATGTGCCGTGGAACCCGATTCACAACGGCGGCGGGCTTATGTTCGACGATCAGGGCAACCTGCTGATTTCGACAGGGGATTCGGCAGGCTCGTTGGACCCGGCGCGCAACAACGCGCAGAACTACGCATCCTTGGGCGGCAAGGTGCTGCGCATCCGGCCCCTGCCCCAAGGCGGCTATACGGTCCCGGTGGACAATCCCTATGTGGGGATGGACGATTACCGGCCTGAAATCTACGCGGCAGGCTTTCGCAACCCGTTTCGCCTGGTGCGTCGCCCGTCTGATGGGGCCATTTTCGTGGTCGATGTGGGGTTGGATACGTGGGAAGAGATCAATCTGCTTGAGCGGGGCGCGAACTATGGTTGGCCCGCGCGTGAAGGCCCTTGCCCGCTGGCGACCAAGGACGAGGCGTGTACGCCCGCACCGGCTGAGTACACCGACCCGGTGTTGGCCTATCCGCTGCCCGAAGTCGGCGGCTCGGTCACGACCTTTGCTTTCTATGAGGGCACGGCTTTTCCCGCGCTCTATCGGAACAAGATCTTCTTTACCGACTTCAACAACCGGGAGCTTTTCACGGCTGATCTGACCGCGACTGATCCCTCTATGCCGGGTGCGCCCTTTGAGTTATTCGCAACCGACACCGGCATGTATGTCGCCATGGAGGCGACGCCTAGCGGCATTTACATGCTCGACCTGACCGCGGGGGCGATTGTCTACTTGTTCTATGACGGCGCGGGCAATCAGCCGCCCGTGCCGCAGATGACAGTCGAGCCAATCATTGGCTCCGCGCCGTTGAGCGTGACTTTCTCGTCCGAGGGCACATTTGATCCCGACGATCTGGGGATCTTCTACAGGTGGGACTTTGGCGACGGGTCGCCGCCGCTGCAAACATCCGAAACGGTGGTGCAGCACCTGTACACCCAAGACGGCAATTACATGGTGACGCTGCAAGCCTTTGACCGGCGCGGCGGCGCATCGCAGATCTTGGGCCAGGAAGTGACGGTTTACAGCGGCGCGCTGCCGTCGATTGTGTTCGACAACCAGCAAGGGCCGGGGCAGTCGCGCTTCCGCGGCGGCGACGAGATCGTTTTCCGCGTCGAACGCAGCGGCGGAACCACGGGGCTAGACCCGGACGAGCCTTATACATGGGATTTGGATCTGCATCATAACGACCATACCCATCCGGTCGTGTCGGCATTTGTGAGCGATTCGCTGATGCTGACCGTGCCCCTTGAAAGCCACGCGCTGGATACGAACATCTGGTATGAGGCGCGGCTGACCATGAAGACCGCGGACGGCATTACGGTGCGCGCTGCCGAGGAAGTGTACCCGGACTTGGTCAATATCCAACTGACCAGTTGGCCCGGCCCGATTGGGGTCAAGATCAACCAACTGCGCCAACCGCCCAACGCGGTGATCCCGGTGATCATCGGCCAAACTTACGAGTTGGAAGCGCCCGAATCCATTGTGTATGACTACGGCGTGGGCGTCTTTGACTATTGGTTGGTGACCGATAGCTGGGGGGTGCCGCCGGCCTTCGCCGGAAGCACAGCCCCCGCGTTCCCGGCGGATGCCGAAATTCTGAGTTCGCGCGTGGCGACTGTCACCCCCGGCTCCGCCAGCAAGAGTTACGTCGCCTTTTATCGCTATGTGGAGCCAGCAACCAGGCAGTATCTGCCTCTGCTCCCCACGTCATCCATGCCGCCCGCACATTAAATGCGGGAAACCTGTGATTTGTAAGTGTCTGACTTGTAAGCGTGCTTCGTGAATGGGGCTTTGAATCTGGACTACAGGAGCTTTGAAACTAAATGACTTCACCTATCAATGAACTGAATTACGACATCGCCGATCCCAAATTGGCCGACCGCGGCCGCTTCCGCATGGAATGGGCGGCGAAAGAGATGCCGGTGCTCGCGCTGCTGGAGGAGCGCTTCCGCCGCGAACAGCCCTTCAAGGGGCTGCGCATGGCCGCGGCCATGCATGTCACGTCGGAGACAGCCAACCTCATGCGTGTGTTGATCGCCGGTGGCGCAGAAGTGGCGCTGTGCGCCAGTAACCCCTTGAGCACGCAGGACGACATTGCCGCCGCGCTCGTCTCCTATTACGAGATGCCCGTCTATGCCATCAAGGGCGAAACGACCGAGCAGTACAACGCGCACATGGATGCCGTGCTCAACGTCCGCCCCAACATCACCATGGACGATGGCATGGACTTGGTTGCCATGCTCCACACCCGGCGCAGCGAGCTACTGCCCGATGTGATCGGCGGCACCGAGGAGACCACAACCGGCGTCATCCGCTTGCGCGCAATGGCTGCCGCGGGTAAGCTTCAATTCCCGGTGATTGCCGTGAATGACGCGATGACCAAACACTTCTTTGACAACCGCTATGGAACCGGCCAAAGCACCATCGACGGCATTATCCGCGCCACCAACATTCTCCTGGCGGGGAAGAATTTTGTCGTCGGCGGCTATGGCTGGTGCAGCAAGGGCATTGCCATGCGCGCCCGCGGCATGGGCGCAAACGTGATCGTCACGGAAGTCGACCCGCTGCGCGCGCTCGAAGCGGTGATGGACGGGTTCCGCGTCATGCCCATGGCTGAAGCGGCCAGAGAAGGGCACATCTTCTGCAGCGCGACCGGCGACATCCACGTCTTGGACAAGCATCATTTCGAGGTCATGCGTGACGGCGCGATCTTGGCGAACAGCGGCCATTTCGATGTCGAGATCAATTTGAAAGCGCTCAATGAAATGACCACCAAGGTCGTGCGCGTGCGTGATTTCCTGGACGAGTATCACCTGGAGGATGGCCGGCGTATCTATGTTGCTGGTGAGGGGCGCTTGGTCAATTTGGCCGCGGCGGAAGGGCATCCCAGCGCGGTGATGGACATGAGCTTTGCCAACCAAGCCTTGGCCGCGGAGTTCATGGTCAAGCATGGCAGCGAACTGGAGAAACAGGTGTACGATGTGCCCGAAGCCATTGACCGCGAGATCGCAGCGCTCAAACTCAAGGCCATGGGCGTGGAAATCGACACGTTGACCCAGGAGCAAGAAGCCTATCTCAACGAATGGTCATTGGGCACAGGCGACTAATTCACCTGTTGCTCACGCACCGGCTGTTCGTTTTATCGGTTACCGACGACTGACCCGCACCGGCTTGGCCGCTTGCCAACCCGCGGCCAAGCCGGTGTGTAAAATGGTGTAGCGCAGGGCTATCGAACCGCAGACGTGATCGGGCGTCAGAGCCAACTGGCGCATGTCTCTATCAAAAAGCCGCCTCGATCATCGAGATTGTTCCGCCGAGAGGAGAGACTCGGCCCAGGAGGAAAATTATGACCACCTTTATGACGTCACCTCGCCTGCTCTTTACCAGCGAATCGGTGACGGAAGGCCACCCCGACAAGATGTGCGACCAGATCAGCGATGCTGTGTTGGACGCGCTCTTTGCCCAAGACCCTATGTCGCGCGTCGCCTGTGAGACCGCCATCAAGACCGGGTTTGTCTTGCTTTTGGGCGAGATTACGACGCAGGCCAATATAAATTACGACGAACTGGTCCGCAAGGTCATCACCGATATCGGCTTTGATTGCAGCGAGAAGGGCTTCGACGGCAATTCGTGCGGCATCCAAGTCGCCATTGCCGCCCAAAGCCCTGACATCGCCATGGGGGTGGATCGCGCTTGGGAGGCCAAGCAGGGCGAGATGGACGAGCGAGCCATCGACGCCATCGGCGCGGGCGATCAGGGCATGATGTTCGGCTATGCGTGTGATGAAACGCCGACCTTGATGCCCATGCCCATTTACTTGGCCCATAAAATGGCGCGGCGTCTGGCCGAGGTGCGCAAGCAGGATATTCTGCCCTGGCTGCGCCCAGACGGCAAGACCCAAGTGACTGTTGAATATGCCTATGGCAAGCCGCGGCGCATTCACACCGTCTTGGTCAGCACACAGCACAGCCCCGACATCTCGCAAGAGGAGATCCGCTCCCAGTTGATCGAGAACGTCATTCATCCGGTGCTGCCGGAAGAACTGGTGGACAAGGACATGCGTATCTTCACCAACCCCACCGGGCGCTTTGTGGTTGGCGGCCCCATGGGCGATGCAGGCCTGACCGGGCGCAAGATCATCGTCGATACCTACGGCGGCATGGGGCGTCACGGCGGCGGCGCGTTCAGCGGCAAAGACTGCACCAAGGTGGATCGCAGCGCGGCCTATGCCGCGCGCTGGGCTGCCAAGAATGTCGTGGCCGCGGGGCTGGCGAACCGCTGTGAAATCCAGCTTGCCTATGCCATCGGCGTGGCCCACCCGGTGAGCATCAATGTGGAGACCTTTGGCACTGGCCGCGTGAGCGATGAGAAACTCGCCCAGTTGATCGATCAGCATTTCGACCTGCGACCCGGCGCGATCATCCGCGACCTCAATTTGCGCCGCCCCATCTACCGCCAGACCGCGGCCTATGGGCATTTTGGCCGCGACGACGTCGAACTGCCGTGGGAAGATACGAGCCGCGCCCCCGCGCTGGCCGCGGCCGCGGGCCTGGGGGAAATCGCCCACGCCTAGGCCAAAGACGCTGTGGCTGACCGGCACAAACCGGCATAAAGCCGCACCAAGCGTGCAAATGATGAAGCGTTAAGGATTGCGCCGGATGGGCTTTTCGGGCCTTGTCCGGCGCAAATGTATAATGGCGGGTATGACCGAACCGATATCCTTGCGGCTGTGGCGCGCCACAGCCTTGTTGCTGTGGATAGGCTTGTGGCTTGGCGGGCCAATCGCCTGCACAGCCATCCAGCCATCCACACAGAACGCCCCTAGCACTGCTGCACAGGCCGGCGCCGCGCCGAGTGTCATGCTCAAGATCCGGCACGACGGCGACCTGATCTCCAGCGAGTCGGTCCAGATCAATGTCATCGGCAGCGGGACTGACGAGCTACGGCTTGCCATCGACGGGGTTGATACGGGCTGGCGCACCCCGACACAGTTGGGCGGCAAGCCATTGACCTACACTTGGATCGCGGGGGAACCGGGCAAATATACAATCACAGGCCAGGCGCGCAACGCGGCGGGCATCGTCGGCGAGAGCCGACGCGAGGTAGTTGTCAAGCCCTATACCGCGCCCGATATGGCGGGCGAGGTGCACATCAGCGAAACTTCTGTGTCGCTTCCAACGTATCCAATGGAGGCGTTCCAAACGCTGCGGCGCGACCCAATCTTTAACTGGCCCTATAAAGCATTTGACCGAGAGGCATTTTGGGCGTCGGAGCCTGTGCCCGTCCCGCGCAGCTACCGGCTGATCTATCTGGAGAACAGCTATCTGCGCGTGAGCATCCTGCCCGAACTGGGCGGCCGCGTGTGGCAGGTGCTGCACAAGCCGACAGGCGACACCATGTTCTATCAGAACACGGTGGTCAAACCGTCACCCTGGGGACCGGCGGAGCAGAACGGCTGGCTGGCGTTGGGCGGCCTCGAATGGGCGCTGCCTGTCAACGAGCACGGCTATGATTGGGGAACCGAATGGGACGTTGCGACGTTTGAAGAGGATGGAGCTGTAGGTGTTCGCTTGGCAACGCCCGACGACGGACGGCGGCTGTCAGCCGTCATCCAAGTCAGCCTTGCGCCCGACACCGCGTATGTGGAGATTTCTACCGAACTGGAGAATTTGACATCCGCGGCCTTGGCGTTTCACTATTGGCAAACGGCGATGCTCGCGCCCGGCACGGACAATGCACCCAACCCAACGCTGCATTTTGTCGTGCCCAGCCCCGTTATGACCGTCCACAGCACGGGCGACAGCGCATTGCCCGGACCCGGTCGCCATTTCACTTGGCCGAGCTATTTCGGCCGCGACCTGAGCCGCTTGGGCAATTGGGATCATTACCTCGGCTTCTTTGAATATCCAGCCGCCCACGGTCCATTCGTCGGCGTTTATGACCCGGCGCTTGATGCCGGGGCTGTGCGTATCTTTCCCGCCGAGATCGCCCAGGGCAGCAAGGTCTTTGGCCTGGGATGGCGGCGGCGCATCGGCAGCGAGCACTTTACCGACGACGGATCCTCCTACGTCGAACTGCACGGTGGGCTTTCGCCTACCTTCTCCGAGCCCTATACATTGGCCGGTGGCGCGCGCGTGGCATGGGACGAACAGTGGTATCCGATTCATGGGCTGGGCGATCTGACCTATGCCAATGCGGCGGCAGCGCTCAAGTTCACACCGCAAGAGGACGGCTACGCGGTCGGCGTCTATCCAACAAGCGAATTGAGGGGGCGTCTGCTGGTCTCTGTCGGCGAAACCCAACTGGCCGACCTGCCGTTTAGCGCCCGGCCCGACAGACCCTTTACCACTACTGTGGACCGTCCACCCGCGGATCTAACCGTCATACAGCAACCGCTTGTCGTGACGGTGCAAGATGAAACCGGGCAAGAGAAGTTGCTCTATTCAGCGAGTCTCTACTGATGTTTAATCAATCGCGTGATTCTCTCTTCCCTACCTGGCTGCTTTGGATCATTGGCCCTGTAACGGTCTTGGCCGCTGCGCTGATCATCCTGGCCGTTGTGCTGGGCATCCGCGCGGGCCAGCGCCAGATCGACACCCAGCGACGCCAACAGGTCGGCATCGCCTTGCAGCGCGCCATCGACTATCGCGCGGAGGGACGGCTGCAAGAGGCGCTGGCCGAATACCGGCAAGTGTTGGTGCTCGATCCAGGCAATGAGACCGCGCTGGCAGGCATCCAGAGCATTGTCGATCAGGCGACCAGCGACGGGGCGACCGTGGTCGTATCGCCTGGGCCGGATGCAGCCGCCGCGCCCACCGGCGGCGCGCCCCCTGAACAGACGCCAAGCGACATCGTCGACAACGTCACGCCGGTTGCGGTGGCTGTATCGACCGCTACCAGCGATCCCTCTGACCCGTCGGAACAGCTTTATCAACAGGCGCTGACCGCGTATGAGCGGGGGGATTGGCTGACCGCGGCTGACTTGCTGACCGACTTGCAGCAGCAAGCGCCCGACCTGCGCCGCGCCCAAGTCGAGGATATGCTCTATAACTGCTATGTGAATCTGGCGGCGGAGCATGACCAAGCAGGCGACTTGGAGGAGGCGATTGCCTATGTGGACAAGGCATTGGCGCTGCGCCCCAACACCACCGCGCTGCAACAGGCGCGCATGATGGCCGCCAACTACGTCGAAGCACAGGAACTAGAAGTCACCGATCCGGAGCGCGCCGTCCAACTGCTCGAAGCCATCTATGTGCAAGACCCCACCTATCGGGATGTCTCCGACCAACTCTTGACCGCGCTGCTCTCCTATGGCGACAAACTGGCGCTCTCCAAGGAGTGGTGCCGCGCCGCCGAACAATACAAAGCGGCCAATGCCATCCAAGTCACGCCAGGCTCCATTGCGCGCTATGATGAGTTTGTCGCGCGCTGCGACGAGTTGAACGCGCTGCGCGCCCAGGGCAATGCCACGCCCACGCCCACCAGTGCGGTGATCGCCATTGCCACGGCTACGGCGGAGGCAGGCGGCCGCGCCACGCCCGTACCCGATGGCGCGGCGTTGGACGGCAGCAGCGCAATTACTGGAGCGGGCGCAATTACCAGCACAGCGGATGTAACAGACGAAGTGACCGGCGAAGAGGATGCTGCGAGCGATGAGGCTGCCGCCGACGCTGCGCCCGCGGCCGGGCCTGTCAGCGGCCGCATTCTCTATTCCGCGCTCGACCCGGTCAACGGGCGCAACCTAATCTATGTGCGCCCGGCCGCGGGGGGCGAGCCGACCATTCTGGCCGAAGATGGGCAGCAGCCCTCTTTCCGCCCGGACGGGCAGCGGCTGGTCTTCCGCAACCTCGACAGCCAGAACCGCGGCATCTCATCGCTCGACCCGGCTTCTGGGCTGCGCCTGCGCTTTACTGAATTTGCCGAAGACGGCTATCCAAGTTGGAACGCGCAGGGCAACCTGATCGCCTTTGCCAGCAATCGTGAGGGCGACCGGCGCTGGCGCGTCTATGTGCTGTGGGCAGACGTCAACAACGAGGCCACGTCTGTAGGCTACGGCCAAGCGCCCGATTGGCATCCGGCGGCGGATCTGTTCGTCTATCAAGGCTGCGATGAAACGGGCAACGCCTGCGGTCTGCGCACCATGACAGGCAGCGGCGGCGATCAGCGGCAGCTTACCTCTGTGGCTGCTGATACGCGGCCCGACTGGTCGCCCACAGGCTCGTTTGTGGCCTTCATGAGCGAAGGGCGCGACGGCAACGCCGAGATCTACCGGGTGGATGTCGCCACAGGGCAGGTCACGCGGCTCACCGAACACGGCGCGATGGATGTGCTGCCCGTAGTCAGCCCTGACGGCGCGTGGGTGGCCTTTATGAGCAACCGCAGCGGCGCGTGGGCTGTGTGGGCTGTGCCCAGCAGCGGCGGCGAAGCGCAGCAGCTTTTCGCCATTGACGGCGGCATCGGCGCTTGGCAGGATCAAGCCATGCAGTGGCTGCCGTAGCCTGTTGCCGCATTGTGATAGGGCGCGCCGGTGGGCAGCAGAAACCCACCGGCGTTGTTATTGCTGCGAGTAGCCGCAGGTCTTTACACTTCCATTTGAATATGCGCTAGGAACTGGACAAACTGGACAGCGCCATGCCGCCGACGTATGTACAAGAAAATGCAGCCGAACGACAGCGGCTGCTGAGGGTAACAGCCAAGTTGACCGAGGAAGATCTGGCGCGGCCCTTGCCGGGCGGCTGGTCTGTGGCTACAAAGTTAGTGCATTTGGCGTTTTGGGATCAGTACTACCTCTCGCTGCTGCGAAGATGGGAGCAAACAGGGTTTACTGCGTCGCCCGCAGATGTGGACGCGATCAACGAAGCTGTTCTTGTTTTGAGCGCTGCCATGCCGCTTCGATCTGTCGTTCCGTTCGTTCTGGATGCCGCGGAGGCTGTCGACCGCAAGGTCGAGGAACTGACGCCGGAATTGGCGACAGCCATCGACCGGAGCGGCCATACACGAATCCTCTACCGCGCCATGCACCGCCGGGAACATCTCGACGAGATCGAAAGCGCGCTGTCGCTGAAATCCTAGGCTAGCTCGCGAAGCACGCGGCAGGGATTGCCCGCGGCAAATACATTTGGCGGAATGTCTTTCACGACGACGCTGCCTGCTCCAATCGTCGTATTGTCTCCGATTGTCACCCCCGGCCCGATCACCGCACTGCCGCCAATCCACACATTGCGCCCGATGGTGATGGGATAGCCCAATTCCGGCCCCTTGATGCGCTCTGCCGCTGCAAGCGGATGGGTGGCCGCATAGATCTGCACAGCAGGCCCAATCAGGGCGTTGTCGCCAATGCGCACAATGTTGCAGTCGAGGATGACGCAGTTGAAGTTGAGAAAGACGCGGTTTCCCATCCGAATATTGCTGCCATAATCACAGAAGAACGGCGGCTCGATGTGCACCCCTTCGCCCATCGCGCCTAGCAACTGGGCAAGCAGCGCCTGGCGCTTGTCCTGCTCGTCAGGGCGGCTGTCATTCAAAGCCTTGAGCAACTCGCGTGCGCGCAGGCGTTCCTGTACAAGCTGGGGATCGGCGGCGTCGTAGAGTTCGCCGCGCAGCATTTTTTCCTTTTCCGTGGGCATGGCACGCTCCATTGCACTTCTGGGCCTATCTAGGCCGACAAGCAAGCACCGGGCGGGTTGGTGGATATTCTATCACAAAGCCATGCTCGGCTTGGCTGTATGCGTCCTACGCAAGCCACGCCAGAGGCCGCATAAGGATGCACCCCACCTTGACCACCGCACATGTTCCTTCTGTGATGGAGAGTCACCCTTCGCCAGAACCTACAGCTACCTCTCTGCCTCCAGCTGAATAACGTGTAAAAGACGGGAGAAGATCGAATCGCTCGGCGTGAGTGCTGTCCTGCTGCGGGGGTTCTCAAGCTGCCTTAATGCGAGTATAGTAGTTTCATACACGGTCAGGGCTGTATTTCAGGACTAAAGGTGCGCTGATGCTGATATACTTCTTTTTCGCAATTGGCGTAGGCGGAACCATAGGCTTGCTAGTGCTGATTGCTGTATGGATGGTTCTTCGTATTAATCCTGTCTGGCTGCAGGAGAACGAGCGTGCATCCGAGTTGTACAAGTCAGCGCGGCGTTGGTTCGCAGAACGCTGGCAAGAGCCAGGTGGCAAGCTCAGATTCGCCACATGGTTGACCGCGATTGTGCTAACGCTTCTGACCGTGGTTGTGCCGCCATTTCGTCAATTTACCCCAGAACTTGTCGGCATCTCGTTGGGCGTGATTGTCCTCGACGAACTGAACCAACTTCGGCAGCGAGCTGAGTTCAAGCAGTCGACCATTCGGCAAATGGCAAGCCACAGCAACGATTTTGCGCTTGACGCAGCCCGACTCGTGGTGCAAAACGGATGGCATGTGGACGGGTCGCTAAAAGGAGCTGACCTGGCTGGGGCTAATTTGGCAGGCGTGGACTTGCGGGGCGCAAACATGGAGAACGTAATTTTGACAAGGGCCTGTCTACAAAGAGCGAATCTAGGGGGCGCCAATCTGCAGGGGGCTGACCTAGCGTATGCAGAACTGCAGGAGTCACGTTTCTCAGAATCAAATGGCGAAAAGGGGGTTATCCTATGGACTGGCGCTAATCTGCAAGGTGCCAACCTGCAGGGCGCGAAACTCCAAGATGCCCTCCTGCAATTTGTCAACCTGCGTGGCGCGAATCTATCGGTAGCAAACCTGCATCGCGCTGTACTGAAAGGCGCAAACCTACAAAACGCTTACCTAGGCGCAGTAAAGCTACAAGATGCCGACCTGCGGGGGGCCATTCTACAAAGCGTTGCACTACCGGATGCACACTTGGAAGGCGCTAACTTACAATACGCGAACTTGATGGACACTGATCTAAACGGTTTTTTCGGTCTGGACGACATCAACTTGGCTAAAGCCGTCTATAACAATAATACCCAGTGGCCCGACGGATTTGACCCACCTGCTCAAACAATTAACTGGGAGGAGTTGTCTGAAAGGGAAGGTAAATTGTGGCGACGTAACCAGTGGAATGTAGCCAGGTGGCCGGTAAGGTGATGTTAGGGACTTTATGAGAGTGCCCAACGCTACTGCAAACACTTCACCTTGACCAACGCGGCGCAATCGAGTAGAATACAGCTTCGACGGGGAGTAGCGCAGTCTGGCAGCGCACAGCGTTTGGGACGCTGGGGTCGTAGGTTCAAATCCTATCTCCCCGACTCGCCTTTTTGGGCGTTGAGCAGCGCCGCGGTTATGGTGCTGTTCCTGCGGGTATAGCTCAATGGTAGAGCTCCTGCCTTCCAAGCAGAGGACGCGGGTTCGATTCCCGCTACCCGCTCACTTCTTTTGTGTTGATCTGGTTCGTGTAGATCTGGCCTTCATTGATCTGGCTGTCCAGACGCCTCAGCCTTTCCCGGATCGGTAGCTCAATGGCAGAGCAGGGGGCTCATAACTCCTTGGTTACAGGTTCGAATCCTGTCCGATCCACTCCTGTGGGTTTATCTGTGTCTGCCTGACCAAGGGGCACGACGACCAGCGTTCTTCTGGGTATTTGGCACCCCAGGACAGATACGAGCCAAAATCTATCCGGCTCGCTCAATACGATCTCTACTATGATCAATCAACGGGAACGATGCCGCCTAGGGGCCATCGTTCCCGTTTTGCGTTGGGGGATGATTTGGCTTTGGCAAGGGCAGTTCGGCTAGGACGTTGACAGGGCGCGGCCCTTGCGTGCGTAGAGCCGCGGCCACGGACGGCGTGCAGGTCGGGCCTGGCGCTCGATTGAAGCAAGCAAGTGGCGCACTGCTATCTCGCGTCGAATCGCTTCCTGGCGCATACGCACTTGCACGTCCAAGCCGTTGCTGGATAACTCGTTAAACATTTCGACCCCTTTTGTCGATTCTTCTATTTCTCTTCTATTTCGCGAGCGGTCACAAGCAGTCACAAGCGATCGTAAAGGGCCAGCCCGTCGATACGCTCGGCACATCGACGGGCTGGCCGTTCATTGTCCTGGCAGCAGTGGCCTTTGGCTCCCCTTAGCGCAGGTCGAACTGCACATTCAAATTGACAGCCATCTGGTCGGTCATACCCAAGAGCGTCTGTGTCTGGCCGCTGACCTGGGCAAAGTCGCCCGTGCCGCCGCTGATGGTGCGCTGGATGGGCGCGCCTACCTCCGTGCCCTCGAACCCGTGGGTCGTGATCATGCCGTTGCCCGCCTCACCCTCAAAGGTGAAGATCTGGGTCGAAACAATCTGGACACCCCCTTCGCCGTCCATCAGCATCCAGCCGTAGCAGATCCACTCGCCCAACACCTGGTCGGGGAATTCAGGCGTGCCATCGGCCAAAACGCCATTCGTGCCATTGATCGTGCCCGCGGGATAGATGTAGCCTCGCGTCGAGAAAGGCGTGCTGCGGACGGGCATACCGTCTTCCGTAACTTCCTTTTCGGTCACGATAAATTGGTTGATGTTCTCTGCCACTTCAATCTCGAGCACTTCGGGTGCTGCCGGTTGCGCTGCAATCGGTTGGCAGGCGGCCAACACCATTACGCCCAAAGCCATCATCGCTGCGGTCATCACTGTGGTGAGCTGTCGTCGGAAAGACATGTTCGTTCCTTTCTGTTTTTTGGATGAAATGCCGTCAGAATTGGGTTGATGTCTGCTCGAATGCAGAAGGGTAGGGTGGTCACCCAGGGTGTGCTTTGCGGTTTGTTTGCCTGGGCTATGACACCAATGTAGCAGCCGCGGCGGGCCGCTTCCTCTATCATTGGTTGATTTGCCCGTTGATTTCGCCAATGCGCGGGGTTGGTTGGGTTGGGTCGAGGGGATAACCGAAGTTGTGCCGCGGCGGCAGCGGCTTCAACGCGGTTGCATGGGGCGCAGCAGGGCGCAGGCGTCTGCGCGCTGATCAATCGACTGCCGCGCAGGGCAACCTACGCGGCAGTTGGGGTGGACAGGGAATTTGCTAATGGGGCTTGCTAATGGGCATGGCGCGTGCCGGTTAATCGGCCGCGGCTGTCGCATAGGGGTGGTCGGTCAATTCATCTTCTACTTGGCGGACAGCCGGAAAGAGATAGCCGCTGAGCGACATGGCCGCGCCACAAAGTGATATGATCAGGAAAAGCAGCGCCATGCCCGCGCCCGGCCCCACGCCGACCAGCCCGTCGAAGGTGGCTGCCAGCGCACCCCCCGGCATCATCGCCGGTTCGAACAGCCGATCCGCCAGCAGGCCGCCCAGCAGGTAGCCCAAGGGCGAAAGAAGCTGCCCCAACATGTTCTTGGCGCTAAAGACGCGGCCCTGCAGAGCCGGTTCCACTTTGGCCTGCCAGATGGCTTCATTGCTGCCGCCGATCAGCGGCACAACTACTGTACCCATGAACGCACCCACTACCCAGGCCGCGGGCGTGCGTCCAATCGCCAAGACCAGATCACCCGCCAGAAAGGAGGCGGCCGCGGCCAGCAGGATGCCGTGAATCTTGCGCCGCGGCCCGCCCCAAACACTCACCCAGAGCGAACCCAACACACCGGCGACCCCGGCCATGCCCTGCACCGTGGCAAGGGTCAACTCGCTGCCGCCGCTGCGTGCCAAGATCAGCGCAGGAAAGGTGGAATAGTAAGTGAGCGCGGCGAAGAAATTCATGCCGGTGAAGATCAGCGTCAAGCCCAAGAGTCCTGGGCGCTGCCGGAGATAGATAAACCCTGTGCGCAGTTCACGGCTAAAGTTTGGCGCTTTGTGCTGGCCGCGGCTTGCGAGTGGGATTTCTGGGATACGCGCCCGCAGCAGCGTAAAAACCGCGAAGCCAAAGGTCAGCATATCGACCAGCATGACCCCATCCAGCCCGACCCAGAGCAGCAGGATACCCGCCAAGAAGGGCGAGATCACCATCGCGCCATGTTCCGCCACAAAACGCAGCCCGGCCGCGCGGCCATAGTGGGCTTTGGGCAAGAGCAGCGTGGTCGCGGCCGAATAGGCCGGCAGTTGGAACGCTTCAAAAGCGCCCGCCATGAACTGCACCACGTAGAGGTGCCACACCTGCATTGCGTCGAGCCGGTGCAGCGCCAAGAGCAAGACCGTCATCAGACCGGCCCCTAGATCGGCCACAATCAGGACTTTGCGCCGGTCGAGCCGATCCACCCATACGCCTGCAATCGGGTTGATGAGCAAGGCCGGTAAGAAGGCAAAGAAGCCCAGCAGCGCCACGGCTGTTGCGCCGCCTGTCTGCTCGTAGGCCCAGATGATCAAGGCAAAGCGCGTCAGCGCCGTGCCGATGCGTGAGACAAACTGGCCTGCCCAGATGAACAGGAATGTGCGCACGCCCTCGGTAGGTAGGCGGCGCAGCAGACGTTGCAGCCCCATCATCGTATCCCTCGCCTTAGTGTGTAGCTGGTACGGCCTGGCGCGGCGCTTGTTAGGTCGCGGCCAAGAACCAGCCCGGTCGCCGCGACTGCAAACTGCCGTCACGGTTGCGCGGCGGGCAGTGGCTGGCGGGTTCGAGCGACCGAAGATCGATGCAGATCATGGCGTGCGGATGGCCGATTGGTTCGGTCTCGGTGGCTGCAAAGCAGGTCGGACAGATGTAAAAGCGTGTGGTTGTGCTCATGGTTTTCCTCTCCCAAATCGAATCGCGAATCGAATGTCGCGCCCCTCCCCAAAAAAGGTTGAGAGGTGGAGTCATGCCCAGCATGGGCTAGGCTCAGCGCGTGATGATATTGTTCGGCTATACCATAGCCGCGCCGCTGTTCGGGTACATCTGTCAATGGTTGATTTGTGGGTTGTATCGGGCGAACCAACCTGGCGCGGGGCGCTCGCTGCGCGCAGGCAGGGGAGAGGGTTGGGGGGGCGGCGCGAAGGGGACAGGTCTGCCTAGATGATGCCCAGTTCGCGGCCGCGCTTGATTGCTTGGGTGCGGTTGGCAACGGCCAATTTGCCGTAGATGTGGCTGGTGTACGACTTCACCGTGCCGATGGCGATGATCAACTCGTCGGCAATGTCTTGGTTGGAGAGTCCATCCGCCAGCAGCGCGAGCACTTCCAATTCACGCTCGGTCAGCGGTTCGATCAGGGCTTGGTTGTGCGGTTCGGCGTGAGAATACGCTGTGCCGGTGTGCGCCGCGGCCAAAGGCGCGTATAAGGGCAGGGAGAGGTCGGCCTCGATCCGGCTGACGATCTGCATGAGTTCGTCCCAATCGGGCACGTCGACGGACGGCAGCGCTGACGCCTCCAGCCCAAGCGAGCGCACTTTCTCTTGCGCGGCGAGCCGTGTTTCATGGTCACTGGCAGGATGGGCAAGCACCATCGCCAGCAAGCGAGCGCAGGACTCGTCGTCCTGCAACTGGCAGAGCAGCCCCGCGCTGGTCACAAGCAGCGAGAGCGCCGCTGGCAGCAGATTCGTCTGCTGCACCACACGCAGCGCTTCGCTCAGCGCCCGCACTGCCTTCTCC
Source organism: uncultured Litorilinea sp. (assembly GCA_964655505.1). Lineage (GTDB taxonomy): Bacteria > Chloroflexota > Anaerolineae > Caldilineales > Caldilineaceae > QEUY01. Next base: position 20,793 of record CAZZNG010000015.1, read on the forward strand.
AAGTCGTCTTGGTGCAGCGCCACGTCGCATTGGCCTTGGAGTGCGGTGATCAAGCCGCCGCGGTCGTAGATGCGGCGGTAGATGGCCTCGCTGCGGTCATAGGCATCGACCGCGGCGGCCACGTTTCCATGCTGCATCGCCAAGCGGGCAAGGCGCGCCAAGGCCATCGCCATACCTTCCTTGTCTTCGCACATCTCTTTGAGTTCGTAACAGCGCGTGTAGTAGCGTTGGGCGCTCTCAAAGTCGCCGCGTACAATCGCCAGCCTGCCCAATTCTGCCACAACATAGCCCAGCATCCAGCGGTTGCCTAGCTCTCCTATCAAGGCATAGGCGCGCTGGTAGTGGCGCTCCGCTCGATCATAATCGCCGATGGCAAAGTAGACATTGCCCAGCACATAGTAGAGGATGCGCTGGTTATCAAAGTCATTGCTTTCGGCGAGCCGCCGGTGGGCCTCTTGGGCCAGTTCGAGCGCCGCGCTGTAATTCCCCTGCAGCACAGTGATGAAGGCCAGGGCACAGGTCGGCTCTGAGCCGAATCCCGGCGGTGGGTCCATGTTCAACTCGGCGTATATCTGTTGCGAAGTCTTTACGCTCGCATGGGCTTGGTGCAGACGCCCCAGGCGCAGCAAGGCCCATCCATAGGGCACGCCCAAGCGCGCCAGCGCCAGCTTTGCCGCCAGCGGATCGGGCAGGTCGCGCGTTAAGGCCTGCGCGACCGCGGCATGGGCTGCACCCAGGAACTCGGTACACTCGACAAAGCGCGCCTGGTAATCGAAGAAATATTGCAGCGCATCGGCGGCTAGACGCAGCGAATCAAAGAGAAGTTGGTCGATGGCCGTATACCAGGCCACGCGCACATTCTCATAGTCGGTGTTCACCTCTTGGACGACCGTGTGATGGCGGCTGCTGATGAATTCTTCGCACCGTTGGTCGAAGATCGCCAAGTAAAATTCAGCATGGCGGCGTCGCGCGGCGGTTGCCTCGGCTGCATCCTCCTCCAGCCGTTCCAAAGCATATTGGCGCACCAATTCATGCAACTGGTAGCGGCCTTGGGCGGCGACGCGCACCAGGGACTTGTCGACCAGCGCGGTCAAGATGGGCAGCGTCGCGGCGGCAACCGCTTCGGCGGCATCGCGGCGAAAGTCGCCTTGAAAGACAGCCAACCGGCGCAAGACTGTCTGTTCGGCAGGCGTCAGAAACTGCCAAGAACGGTCGAACACGGCGCGCATACTGCGGTGGCGTTGGGGGATGTTGCGCTGATGAGAGGTCAGGAAGTGCAGGCTGGCTTGAATTTCTTTGGCAATCGCGCGGCAGGTGAGCGAGCGCGCCCAAGTCGCGGCGAGTTCGATTGCCAGCGGCGTGCCGCCGACCAAGCGGCAGATCGCAACAATGTCGTCTGCTTGCCCGCTTGCGTCGAAGTGGGGCGCGACGCGGTGGGCGCGTTCGATGAAGAGACGCGACGCGGCAAAGCTGTCGAGGGCGGCCGCGGGATCGTCGGGCTGGTCCAATCCCTCCAGCGGGTAGATCCACTCCTCTTGCAGGTTGATCACTTCGCGGCTGGTGACGAGCAGTTTGAGTTGCGGCACTGCATTGAGCAGGTCGGGCAGCAGCGCGGCCGCGTCCAACAACTGCTCAAAATTGTCGAGGATCAACAGCCGGGCCGCCCCTTGCAGCGCGTCCACAAGCTGGCCTGCCGGGTCGTTGTCGGCGAGGGCAATGCCCATCGCTTCGCCGATGGCATACGGAAGCTGCTCCGGCGCATCGACCGCTTGCAGCGCCACAAAGTAGACATCCGCGAAGGCCGCTTGCAGCGCGGTGCCGATTTGGATCGCCAGGCGCGTTTTGCCGATGCCGCCCGGCCCGGTCAACGTCAACAGGCGACAGGCAGGCTCCTGCAACTGGGCGAGGAGTTCGCTCGTCTCACGCGCACGCCCTACGAACGAGGTCAATTGAAACGGAAAGGCGTGTAGACCCATGAATTTCACTCCCAATCGATCAAGCGTTCAATCGATCGTGCGGCGGCGTACAGCGGAGCAGTCGTTGAGGAGTTACTTGATCAGTATAGAACAATGACGGCTGCATGCCAAGCACTTTGCGCCAATTTCTTCCATGCAAGATCGGCCCGCTGCGCGCCGGTTGTTTCTTCTGTTTCCTCTTCTATTTCTATACGTTCTATTTCTGTACGGTATTTCTATGTTCGCGGCCTAGGGGCCTGTTGTGGTTGCGCTGTCGCCAAAAGGATTTGTGTTCGAAAGAGGTTGATCTGTGCTGCGTGTTCGCACGCGTGGCCGTATTGATAGGCTAGGTAGTCGTCCAAGTTATAGTCGTTGCCATACCAGGGCATGGTCCCGTTTTGCTGGCGCATTTCGGGAGGGATCTGGTCGAGCAGACGCCGGGCTGTGTCATAGGCCGCGGCATACTCGTCCATGATCGCTTGGGCCGAAAGGTGTTGGCGAACGTCAACCTGCTCCAGATTGAAGCGCTGGCTGTCCGCGAGCAGTAAATCAAGCAATGGACTGGGTGCACTGTGCAAGAAGCCGGTCAGCACCTCGACCTTGACCTGCTCATAGGATGTCATGTGCGCTACAATGTCTTTGACCGACCAGATGCCGCAGACTCCGTTCTCCTGCCAGTGGGCAAGCGGAATCGCAACAGCAGCCCGGATGAGCGTTTTATAGGCATCGTGCAAGATCGTCGGCGCGTTCATGGCCCCTCCTAATTGCCTGGTTGAATCACCTAGCCGAATCATCCAGTTGAATCACCGGTCAGATCACCCATTTGGGACTGCCAACGCGCTGCACCAGAAAGCGCTGCAGGAGTGCGGGCTGTCCCGGCCTGTAGTGTGGCAGACAACCCGCGGTCGCGCCTCTGACAAAGGTTGGGATCAGGGTTGGTTCGCGCGGCGCGCAGCAGGAAGGCAGACACAGCGGGACTGGATGGCAAGCAGGGTTGACAGGTGAATGGTTTGGGCGCACAATCTAGCCAGATTGCAGCAGGCTGTGGATGCTTGATGCGGGCGCAGTTCGCACTGCGCGGCCAGTCGCCCACTCGTCAATAGCGCGCCAATACCTAGTGATAAGGATAGACAGCTATGCCGACGGTGACCCTGCGCGAGGTGACGGCCGATACCGTCCGCGACATCTGCCGCCTCAAAGTCTCGCCCGCACAAGAGCAGTTCGTCGCGCCCAACGCAATATCGATAGCCGAAGCCTACTTTGCACCGTATGCCTGGTTCCGCGCCATCTATGCAGACGAGACGCCGGTCGGCTTTGTCATGCTCGCGCTCCGGCCCGACGACCCCGAGCAGCCTTATTTCGTATGGCGCTACATGATCGACGCGCAGCACCAGGGCAATGGGTACGGCGAAGCTGCCATGCGCCAAGTGATCGACTTTGTACGCACGCAGCCCGACGCCCAAGCGCTCTATCTAAGCTGTGTCCAAGCCCCAGGCGGCCCCGATGGTTTTTACCGCCGGTTGGGCTTTGTTGATACCGGCGTGGTGTTGGGCGATGAGCATGTCATGCGCCTCGATCTACACGCCGCGCCCAACCCCTAAGACCTCCTTTCCCCTTACGCACACCAATGGAAGGGAATTTGCTTCTTGACTTTAGAACATATGTTCTAATAGAATGGAGGCAAATGACCATTCATGCGGTCTGATTCACCAATTCTGACGAGCAGTTCAGTTTGAGCGGGAAAGGAGTGCGCCGTGAAGCTCACGCGTCCGGCCTTAGAGGATCTAGCCAACCGTATCGAAGTCGTCTTGGCGCGCCATCGCTTGCCGGGCCATGTGCAGGGAGGGGTGGTCACCCCGCGGTTGATCCAGTTCCATCTACTGACGCCGGTGGGGGTGAAGGTGAGCAAGGTAACCGGCCTGGCCGAAGAGATGGCGCTGGCGCTTGGCTGTCGCGAGGTGCGCGTCTATCGTTCCGAAGGCAAAATTCACATCGAAGCCCCGCGCGCTCAGGCCGATCCGGTGCGCCTGCTGCCTCTTTGTGAAGGGTTGCAAGGCGTGCCCGACGGCACAGCGGTGTTGGGGGTGGATGCTCAGGGCGCGCCCCTGCTGCTGCGCCTGCCCTCGCCCGACGTGGTGCATGTGCTGGTGGCGGGAACGACCGGCAGCGGCAAGACCGCGCTGGCGCGCACTGTCTTGGCTTCGCTGGCCTATTACAATTCGCCTGCCGCGCTGCAGATTGTCTTGATCGACCCCAAAGGCCGCGGCTTTGGCCCGCTGGCGCGGCTGCCCCATGTGCAAGGCGATGTGGTGGCAACGCCGGAAGAAGGCGTGGCGCGGCTGGAACAGGTGGTGGTGGAGATGGAGCGCCGGGACCATGCAGGCACACAGGATCCGCTGCTGATCGTTGCGGTGGACGAACTGGCCGATCTGGTGCAGACAGGCGGCAAGCAGTTGGAAGCCGCGCTGACACGCTTGGCCCAGCGTGGCCGCCAAGCCGGGATTCACCTGATCGCCTGTACCCAAAAGCCTACTGCCGAGTTGATCGGCGGCGCGATGAAGGCCAATTTCCCGGTGCGTTTGGTCGGTGCAGTCGCCAGCCGCGACGAGGCGCGCTATGCCACAGGGATGCGCGAGAGCGGGGCCGAGAAGCTGGAGGGCAAGGGCGATTTCTTGTTGGTGGCGCGGGGCGAAGCCATCCGCTTTCAAGCTGCCTGGCTGGGCCAAGAGGATCTGGCTGCGCTGACGACTAAGCTGGCCGCAGGGGAGGACACCGGCGCGCGTAAAGCGCCAGTGAAACGGGAACGGGCAAAACGAAAGCGGGTGCAGCACGATCATCAGGGCGTGGCAAAATAAACAGGGGCCGGTGAGCAACCGGCCCCTGTGCGTTTTACCCAGTGGGCTGCCTGGGCTGTTGATCTAGCCTATTTGATCCGCACTATTCGATCACGACTTGATAGATCGCGCCGCCGCTGAGGTCGGTTGCGTAGAGTTCGCCGCTTTCGCTCTCGCCAAATGAACTGAGCATGAGGTTACTTTGCAGCGCGTCATAGACGGTAACGGTTCCGTCTGCATTGGGGACAGCCGCCCAGATCATGCCGCAGCAATAGGCGCCGTAGACATAGACGCCCTGGAGCGCGGGAAATTCGTCCCCGCGGTAGACATAGCCGCCGGTGACGGAGCAGTGCGGCCCGTGGCTATATTCGATGACGGGCAGCACTAGCCCGCTGGTGTCACAGTTTGGCTCTTCGAAGCAGTGCGCGCCTTCCATGATCGACCAGCCATAGTTGAGTCCGCCGGGGCTGCCTGCCGGGGTCCAGTTAATTTCCTCGTACTGATTCTGGCCCACATCGGCCATCCACAGATCGCCTGTAGCCCGGTCAAAGCTGTAGCGCCACGGGTTGCGCAGCCCGATGGCCCAGATTTCGTCCAGCACATCTTCCCCATTCAAATCGGCCTCGACCCAGGGGTTATCCGGCGGGATCGTGTACGGCTCGTCGGGGTTGCTGGTCACGTCGATGCGCAGCATTTTGCCCAGCAGCGATTGGGGATTCATGGCTGTGCCAAAGCGGTTATTGGCCGCGCCGCCGTCGCCGGTTCCAATCCAGAGGTAGCCGTCCGGCCCAAAGACGAGCATCCCGCCGTTGTGGTTGGCCGCGGGCTGGTCCAATTGCAGGATCACGAACTCGCTGGCCGGGTCTGCCTGGTTCGGGTTATCGGGCGAGACTTGAAAGCGGGAGATCACCGTATCGCCCGCGGTGTCGGTATAGTTGACGAAGAAATAGCCTGTTTCGCCGAAGTTGGGCGGAAACGCCAACCCCAACAGCCCCTGCTCGCTGGCTGAACTGCCCACGCGGTCGGCCAGGTCGAGGAAGAGCGAAGCGCCCGCGTCGGGTTGGATCACCTGGATGCGCCCGGCCTTCTCCAGCACAAAGAGCCGGTTGCTGCCGTCGCCGGCGTGGGTGATAAAGAGCGGCTGGGCAAAGCCTTCATAGACGCTGCGCAGCGAAATGCTGTGCTGTGCCGGGTCAAAGATCGGCGCGGATGGCGCGGCGGGTTCGGCCCCGGCCTCTGTCGAGCCTGCTGCCGCCTCAGGCGTGGGCGTGATCGTGGGCAGGATGTCTGCGCCTGCTTCGCCCTCTGTAGACGACGCTGTGGGCGGCTCTGCCGCCTCGTCGCTGCTTTCTTCAGCGGCGCTTTCCTCAACAGTGCTTTCTTCAGTATTGCTTTCTTCGGTCGTGTTTTCTTCTGCGCTGCCCTCACCCTCTGCCGGTGGGGCCTGGTCGGGCGGCATCGTGGGGGACACTGCCGCGGCTGCCGTCGGTTCGGCTGCTTCGGCAGTGTCGTTGGCCGCTGTGTTGGAGCAGGCCGCGAGCAGCGCCAACATGACCAGCAGCATCATGGCTGCTGCCCCCAACCGTGTGATCTTACGATGCATGAGCAACTTGTCCTTTGCGTTACGCTTTGATTTGGGTCCTATGGTTATGCGTTTGCCGATAGGGATTCGGGTCATCGAACTTGTCATCGTACATCGGCGCGTCTACAATCTAGCTTTGTAGGCTGTAGTCTTGCACAGCAGTGCTGTTGGCTCAGTAAGTCCCCTTAAGATCATACGCCCGCGCGGCCTCTGGGCGGCTTCCGGCTTGTTTGCTTCGGCCACTCGACCAGGGAACAAGAGATCTTTTTTTGGGCAATCGAAGTGGAATGGTGGTAGCCTACCATTTCGCAACGGGATCTGTGCTGTAATCTATAGCCCTGATTTATTGCAGTGGCGATGCTGCACCGTCGAACTGTGTGCCGATGCACGCGCTACATACCGGAGGATTTACGCTACGATGCACGTAGACAAAATGTTAATGCTTAGCGGGATTTTGGCTGCTGGCATGGTTTGCCAGTGGCTTGCTTGGCGTATCAAGCTGCCCGCGATTTTGCCGCTTCTTTTTACCGGTTTCCTCGCTGGCCCTATCCTGGGCATTTTGCACCCGCAAGAGGAACTCGGCGCGCTGTACTTCCCTTTGATCTCTCTTTCGGTGGCCGTAATCCTGTTTGAAGGATCGCTGACGCTGGCCTGGCGCGATGTGCGCGAGGTGGCTTCCACCGTGCGCAACTTGATCAGCATCGGTGCGCTGCTGACGTGGTTCGGCGGAGCAATCGCCAGCTACTATATTTTGGGCCTGCCCTGGGATCTGGCGCTGCTTTTCGGCGCGTTGATCATCGTTACCGGGCCGACCGTTATTTCACCGCTGCTGCGCAATGTACGACCGACAGCCAAAGTCTCGTCGGTTTTGCGCTGGGAGGGCATCCTCATCGACCCCATCGGCGCGACAGTGGCTGTTTTGGTCTTTGATTTCGTCTTGGCGGGCGTCGATGCGAATATGGGGCACACGCTTCAATCGCTGTTGGTGATCATCGCCGTGGGGGTGATCTTGGGGCTGGCCGGTGGGTATGCTGTCTACCTGTTACTCAGCCGCTACCTTGTGCCCGACTACTTACGCGACACGATCACCCTCTCCTTGGTGCTCTTGATCTTTTCCATCTCCAATGCGCTCTCCCCGGAATCGGGCTTGTTGGCTGTGACTGTCATGGGCGTCTTTTTAGCCAATACGGATCTGCGCAAACTGCGCGAACTCTTTTACTTTAAAGAGAAGGTGAGCATCGTGCTCATCTCGTCGCTCTTTATCCTCTTGGCCGCCAACATCACGCGCGCGGATATTGCCATGCTGACCTGGGAAAGTTTGGCGCTGCTGGCGGTTGTGATCTTTGTGCTGCGCCCGTTGGGGGTCTGGGTGAGCGCGCGCGGCAGCACATTGAACCGCAATGAACAGCTCTTTCTCTCGTGGATTTCCCCGCGCGGGATTGTCGCGGCCGCGGTTTCGTCGCTCTTTGCCTATGAACTGACTGCCGCGGGCTACGAGGCGGCGCGCGTTGTGGCCCCGCTGATTTTTCTGGTCATCGTCGGCACGGTCGTGCTACAGGGGAGCACAGCCAAGTGGGTGGCGCGAAAGTTGGGCGTTGCCGAAGCCGACCCGCAGGGCTTCTTGTTCGTGGGCGCAGATCGGCTGGCGCAGGAGATTGCGCTGGGGTTGAAAAATGAAGATGTTGCCGTTAAGCTGATTGACGCCAATCCGCTCAACGTCACCCAAGCGCGGCTGCGCGGGCTGAATGCAATCCAGGGCAACATCCTATCGGAATTTTTGGAGTCGGAAATCGATCTGGCCGGTATCGGGCGCTTGTTGGCGCTCACGTCCAACGATGAAGCCAATGCCTTGGCGTGCAAGAACTTTGAGGACGAGTTTGGTTCGTCGGAGGTCTATCAACTGCCGCCCAATCTGGATGGGCGGCGCAACGGTCAGATGCCCAATCGTCGCGGGCTGGGACGGCTGGCCTTCGGCACAGATGCCACCTATGCCTATTTGATGGGCTTGATCGAAGCGGGCGCGGTCGTCAAAAAGACGCCGCTCACCCAGCAATTTGACTTCCAGAGCTTCAAGGCACAATATGCCCAGAGCGAGATGGTCCCGTTGATGGCGATTCGCGGGAAAAAGGTTGTGGTGGGCACTGTTGAAAAACCGTTGCAACCTTCTCCAGGGTGGACGGTTCTAAGTTTGGTGCGTGGGCCGGTAGCCCAGCAGCCCTCTCAGACCGTTGCTGCCGAAGCGCTTGAGCGGTTGGACAACACCGCACAGGCAGTGAGCACGAATTGACATTGCTGTTTTCCACAGGAAGCCTGAGAGCCACAGGTGCACCGCTAGAAGGGCGAAGCTAGATGGGGTTCCTGCGTGCCGGATTGACCCAAGAAGGATATGACCGCGAGTATAGCAACCGGCAGTTAATCGACCGCATCATCCAGTACTTCCGCCCCTGGTTGGGGCGGTTGGCCTTGGTCATTTTCATGGTCTCGCTCATGGCGCTTTTTGGCGCGGCGCTGCCTATCTTGGTTGCGCGCGGGGTGGAGGTGATGGTCGAGGCCGACAGCGACCGCGGCCGACTGGCGGCCATTTTGGTGGGCGCGGTGCTGGCCTTGGGGGTGTTGAACTGGGCCGCCAATTGGGTGCGCCGAGTTCACACCAACATGCTGATCGGCGATGTGATCCTTGCCATGCGCAGCGATGCCTTTTCCGCGGTCATGGGCCATGACCTCAGCTTCTTCGACAAGTATCAAACCGGGCGCATCGTCAGCCGCATCACCAGCGATACCGAGGAATTTGGCCGGGTGGCTGTCTTGGTCACAGAAATTGTGACTCAACTCCTCCTGGTTGCCATTCTCCTGGTCTATCTGATCCGCATCAACTGGCAGTTGACCGTGTTTCTCTGCCTCTTTGCGCCGTTGGGCTTTTTCATTGCGGGGCGCTTCCAAGAGTGGGCGCGCCGCGTCACCCGCAGCAGCCAGCAGGCGATTGCCGATGTCAACGCCAGCATTCAAGAAGCGGTCACAGGCATTTCCGTCGCCAAGAACTTTCGCCGCGAACAAGGCATCTACGACCAGTTCTTGCACGTCAACGAGCGCAGCTATACGATCCAGGTGCGGCGCGGCCTGGTCTTGGGCAGCCTCTTTCCCACGCTCACCTTCTTCAGCGGGTTGGGCACGGCGCTGGTGCTCTATGCCGGTGGCTACAACGTCTATGTCGGCACGATCAGCGCGGGGGCCTGGTTCCTCTTTATCAACAGCATTGACCGCTTTTGGTTTCCCATGCTCAACCTATCGGCCTTTTGGAGCCAATTTCAGGGTGCGCTTAGCGCCACCGAGCGCATCTTCGCCCTGATGGATGCCGAGCCGGTCGTGATCCAGCGGGACAACGTGCCGGTGCAGCAGTTGCGCGGCGAGATTGAATTTCGCCATGTCGACTTTGGCTACAGCGAGGCTGAGCCGGTCTTACAGGATTTCAGCCTGCACATTCGCGCCGGTGAGAGCGTGGCGCTGGTGGGGCATACGGGCGCGGGCAAGTCGAGCATTGCCAAACTGGTCACGCGCTATTACGAATTTCAGGGCGGCGAAATTCTGATCGACGGACAGGATATTCGCGATTTTGACCTGCGCAGCTATCGCCGCCATCTGGGTATCGTCAGCCAGACGCCTTTCCTCTTTGGCGGAACCGTGGCCGACAACATTCGCTATGCCCGACCTGATATGAGCGATGCTGAAGTGGAACACATCGCGCGCCAGATCGGCAGGGGCGACTGGATGGAGACGCTGCCGGAGGGGTTGCAGACCGACGTGGGCGAGCGCGGCAGTCGCTTGAGCATGGGCCAGCGTCAATTGGTCGTGCTGGCGCGTATGCTGGCGCTCGATCCGGCGATCTTTATCTTGGATGAAGCCACAGCCAGCGTAGACCCCTTTACCGAGGCGCAGATCCAGGCCGCGCTGGATTTGATCTTGCACAACCGCACGTCGATTGTCATCGCGCACAGACTCTCCACCGTCAAGGCCGCGGACCGCATCTTGGTGCTGCAGCAAGGGCGCATCATCGAGCAAGGCAACCATGACGAGCTTCTGGCCCACGGCGGCCACTACGCCGACCTCTACAACACCTATTTCCGCCACCAGTCGCTGGAGTTTATTGATTCGCGGCGGACGTCGGGGGCTGTTGCGGTCGAGGAGTAGGTGCGTTTTGCGCCCTGCCCGTGCCCATAGGTTGCTGTCGCCCATGTTGTCGAGTTGTGCTGCAATCGCATTGCGCTAACTGCGGTGACTGCGCGCCCACTCGCGCCAGAAACTGGCTGGCCTACTCTGGGCCGATGTCCTGGAATCGTCAGCGCGTGCCAGCGCGCCGGCTGAAGGCCAAGACCCCCCAAGCCACAAGATACAATCGAATGTTGCGGCCAAATGAGAAGAACACCTTCCATCCGCTGAACATTGCACCCCCTCTTGTGTTGCGTTCGTGGCGTCTAGTGCGTCGTACGCAACACGGTACAACTCCAGCATAAACCCAAGGTGATCCCAGCGTAATTTGTGCGCAACAGGCCGCACACCCAGGCCAGTACGTCATTCGTCTGATGACAGGCATGCCGCGCGCGTTTACGATATAAGGATACCCTACTGCTTCGACAGGCTGAAGATGCAGGATTGTCACTGGAGCGGCAACTGACGAGCCCAGCAAGAATTTTGGCAGTTTAGGCGCTTGCAGATAGACTATTGTGTATCTTCGACTGTATCCATGTGATTCGGCCGTATTTTCAATAGGACGAGGAGGGGTTTTCGGTCGCCTAGCCGATCGGTTACCTGGTCCTCGTACGAGCGCGCCCTACCCGCATTGATCTGTGCAGGCGCGTGTCCGCCTGTCACCTACGCATTGTAAAAAAAGTCATGGCAGAACCAACTTATAGCATGTCGTTTACCTCCGCGACCCTTTTGCACCGTGAGTCGCTTACCGTGGCCCAGTGCTTCGCGCACTCGCAAGATTGGGCCACAGTGCGTAACCAGGTGATCGCGGGCAACTTGCTGCAGATGCGCACGCTCAATGCGTCCAGGCGCATCTGCCGCGAGGCTATCTCGCGCCTTAAACTGCTGACCGACCACCAGCGTGCCATCCTGCTCGACGGTTCGCACCAGGAGCAGGGGTATGTGCTGTGGCTGGCGGTTTGCAAACGCTATGCCTTCATCCGCGACTTTGCGGCCGACATCATCCACGACCAGTTTCTCGCGCACAACCTCTACTTAGACCCTGACGCCTACGACCGCTTCTTCCAGCGCAAGGCCGAGTGGCACCCGGAAGTCGAGCGGGTGAGCATTGAGACGCGGAAGAAGCAGCGCCAGGTCGTCACAAAGATGCTGCGTGAAGCCGAATTACTCAACCAAGACAATCAAATTCTGCCGGTGCTGCTGACGCCGCGGCTGGTGGATGCCATCCGCGGCGATTCACCGGCACATTTTGCCGTCTATCCTGTCGCTGTGGAGCAAGTGTCATGAGCCGTGATCTTGCCAATGCCAGCATGGCCGACCGTTTCGCACACCTCTTCAAGGTGATCGCCAGTGAGCGTTTCCTCACCAAGCAGGGGCTAGGCAGTGAAGTGCCTTTCTTCATCTGCGCCTACGATCCGGCCGAGGCTGTTGAGATGCAGCGCAACGTGCATGCCCTGCAACGCAAGCTGGCGCAGCAGGGCATCCGCGTACTGGAGGTCAACCTGTATGACCTGTCGCTTGAACTGCTGCGCACGCGCAACATCCTCGACCAGATCCGCCAACTGGAGCCTACATTCAGCAAGGACGAACTTAAGGAACTGCTGCAAGGCGTGCTTGACCCGGAGCAGCACTTGGTTCCCGCCATTGCGTCCAAAATGGACGCAGCCGTTTTTGACGTGCTGTTTATCACCGGCGTGGGGGAGGTCTTTCCCTATATCCGGTCGCACAACGTATTGAACAACCTGCAAAGCACGGCTAAAGAGCAGCCAACCGTGATGTTCTTCCCCGGCAAATACACCCATACGCTGGAGGGGGGCGCATCCCTCGATCTCTTTGGCCTGCTGCACGACGACAAGTATTACCGCGCCTTTAATATCTATCACTACGCGGCTTAGGTCTGCACCCCGGCAGACAAGGAGCACCCAAATGAACACATCGCCCACGGCTACATCGTCCAGAGCTACACTGACCACGGTCACATTGTCCACCATCTTCGCCAAGCCTATTGACCGGCCGATTGAGGGCGTCATCAAGGCCGACGACGACGCAAGTCTGCGCCAGGAGGTCGAGGAGTATGTCCTCACCAGGGAAGTCGCCAAGCGGCTGGAGGATTTCCTTGCAGCCTACAACGACTACAACGGTGCAAACGGCGTCTGGATTTCGGGCTTCTTCGGCTCAGGTAAATCCCATCTGCTCAAGATGCTTGCGCTGCTGCTGGAAAACCGCACCATAGACGGCATTGCGGTGCTGAACAGCTTCCTTGATAAGTGCGGCGAGAACGAGTTCTTGCGCGCCGAACTGAAGAAGGCCGTTAGCATCCCGGCCCAGAGTATCCTCTTCAACATCGACCAGAAGGCCGATGTAATCAGCAAGACCCAGATCGACGCGCTGCTGGCGGTCTTTGTCAAGGTCTTTGACGAGACATGCGGCTACTATGGCAAGCAGGGGCACATTGCCCAATTCGAGCGCGACCTGGACAGCCGCGGGCTGTACGAGCGCTTCCAGGTAGCCTACGCGGCCATCGCCAACCAGCCCTGGGAACGGGGCCGCGAGCAGGCGCTGCTGGAGAAGCACAACATCGCCGCGGCCTATGCCGAAGCCACCGGCGCGCCCCAGAGCAGCGCGGCCAACATCCTAGACGAGTACCGCGCCCAGTACAAAGTCTCCATCGAAGATTTCGCCGAGATGGTCTACGCCTACGTCGAGCGCAAGGGGGAGAACTTCCGGCTCAATTTCTTCGTGGACGAGGTGGGCCAGTACATCGCCGACAATACCAAGCTCATGACCAACCTCCAGACGTTGGCCGAGAGCCTTGCCACCAAGTGCCGCGGCCGCGCCTGGATCGTCGTCACCGCGCAAGAAGATATGACCGATGTGGTGGGCGAGATGACCAAGCGCCAGGCCAACGACTTCACCAAGATCATGGCGCGCTTTGCCAACCGCATGAAGCTGACTAGCACCGATGTGGCCGAGGTGATCCAGAAACGTCTGCTGCAAAAAAACGACCTGGGCATCGATCTGTTGGCGCGCGTCTATGCCGCGCAGCAGAACAATTTCCGCACGTTGTTCGACCTGGATGGCCGCCGCTATCGCACCTTCCGCGACTGCGATGACTTCATCCACAGCTATCCCTTCATTCCCTATCAGTTTGACCTTTTCCAAGAGGCGATCAAGAGCCTGTCGCAGCACAACGCCTTCGAGGGGCGGCATAGCTCGGTGGGCGAGCGCTCCATGCTGGGCGTCTTTCAACAGGTCGCCAAGCAGATCGGCCCGCGGCCCATTGGCCGGTTGGCAACCTTTGACCTCATGTTTGAGGGCATTCGCACCGCGCTCAAGAGCCAGGTGCAGGGGTCGATTCTTGCCGCCGAGCAGAACCTGGGCGACGACTTTGCCGTGCGCGTGCTCAAGGCGCTTTTCCTGGTCAAATATGTCAAAGAGTTCAAGGCGACCGTGCGCAACTTGACCGTGCTCATGCTCGACTCCTTTGAGGCCGACCTGCCTGCCCTGCGCAAACGCATCGAGGCCAGTCTGGCGCTGCTGGAGCAGCAGACCTACATCCAGCGCACAGGCGAGACTTACGAATACCTGACCAACGAAGAGAAGGACATCGAGCAGGAGATCAAGAACACCGAGGTCGGCACAGACATTGTGCTGGACGAACTGCACAAGCTGATCTTCGAGGAAGTACTGCGCGATCGCAAGATCCGCTATGACGAGAACGGCCAGGATTATGCCTTTGCGCGCAAGCTGGATGATACCCCTTATGGACGGCAGGCCGAGCTGGCGAGCCATGTCATCAGCCCCTTCCACGAGCACGCGGGCAATGAGACGATCTTGCGCAGCCAATCCATGGGCCGCGACGAACTGTTGGTCATGCTGCCGCCCTCCGACCGGCTCATGAGCGACCTGGTCATGCACAAAAAGACCGAGAAGTATGTGCGCCAGAATGTCTCTACTACCCAGCGCGAATCGGTCAAGCGCCTGCTGGAGATCAAGCAGTCGCAGAACCGCCAGCGCCGCGACGAGTTGATCCAATTGGTGCGCGATCTGGTGGGCCAGGCAACCCTGGCGGTGGCGGGCGATGTGTACGAGGTGGGCGGCAGCGACCCCCAAACACGCATCCAGCGCGGTTTCCATGAACTGATCACGCGCACCTATCCCCACCTGCGAATGCTGCGCGGCATGAACTACAGCGAAAACGATATTGCCACCTACTTGCAGCAGGGCAACTCGCTTTTCAACCGCGAGGACGCGGCCTTTGGCGAGGCCGAGCAGGAGGTGCTGGCCTTCATCCGCACCAACCGCAACAGCGGCCTGCGCTCGACCATGCAGACCCTTGTCCAGCACTTCGAGCGCAAGCCCTACGGCTGGTATCTGGCGGCCATTCAATGCACCCTTGCCAAACTGTTGGCGCGCGGCCGCGTCGAGGTGCGCCGCGACGGTACGCTCTTGGACGGCGCGGAGTTGGCGCGCGCGCTGCGCAATACCCACGGCTTTGCCAATTTGGTCTTTGAGCCACAGGTGGACTTTACGCCCGGCCAGGTCAGCCGCCTCAAGCAGTTCTATGCCGACTTCTTCGACAGCCCGGCCCAGCACGCGGACGGCAGGGCGCTGGCCCAGGCGACCTTGACCAATCTGAAAGCGCTGATCGAGGAGCTGCGCCAGTTGCGGCGGGAGATCACGCCCTACAGCTTCGCGGGCGCGCTGGATGAGCCGCTGGCCCAAGTGGAGGAGATCGCGGCCAAGCCCTATGCCTTTTTCCTGACCGAGTTGGATGCGGTCGAGGATGGGCTGTTGGACGCCAAAGAGCAGGTCATCGACCCGCTGCGCCGCTTCATGGCCGGGCCACTGCGTACCATCTATGACGAGGCGCGTACCTTCCTCGACCAACAGCACGCCAACTTGGGCTATATCCAGGGAGACGACGCGCAGGCCATTCGCCAGTTGCTGGACGATCCCGCCTGCTTCCAGGGCAGCCGGATGCAGCAGGTCAAGAGCCGCCTGGATGCCCTGGCCGCGGCGCTGCAAGCACAGATTGAACAGGAGCGCGACGCCGGGGTCCAACGGCTGGCCGCGCTGCGCGCCGCGCTGGAAGCCGACGCGGATTTTGCCAAGCTGACCGCGCAGCAGCAGGCCGACTTGGTGCAGCCCTTTGACGCGCTGCGCGATGAACTGGACCGCGCCGGGCTGATCGCCGTGATCCGCGACCGCATCCGCCAGTTTGACGAGGTCAACCTCCCCACACTCTACAGCCGGATGGTGGCTTGGGCGCGGCCGCCGGTTGCGCCGCCCACCAGCAACGGCGACGACGGCAAGGTGGCTCCGCTCCCCGTCGAGCCGCCTGTGAACGTTGTGACGCTCGGCGCGCTGACTGCCCACTACGCCAAGCCCTGGCTGGACAACGAAGACGACGTGCTGGACTATCTGGCCGCGCTGGAAACCGCGCTGTTGGACGCGGTTGCAGACGGCAAACGGGTGAAGATTTAACCGAACATGAGCTTCCGGGAAGGTCAGTCTTGCTGGAAGATAAACCGCGTAACATCGAGGAGCCGACATTGGACACACGCAAACTAGAGCGCTTTGCCCAGACCGCGCGGCGGCAGTTGCATGAGCAGGTGCGCGCCAAGCTGGCGCGGGTGCTGACCACCGACAGCGCGGAGCTGCGCGAGCAGGAGGCCGCGGTGCGCCGGCTTAAGGACGCGATCGCGGCCTCCTCCCAGGACGCAGTGGTCGAACGGGTCGCCTATACCTGGTTCAACCGCTTTTGCGCGCTGCGCTTCATGGACGCCAACCACTACAACCCCGTGGGCGTGGTGTCGCCCTACCCAGGCGCGACCCAACCGGCCCTCTTGCAAGAGGCCAAACAGGGGCAGATCGACGCCAGCCTAGACCGCTTTCTCGACCGGCAAAAGGTCTTCGACCTGTTGGCGGGCCGCGCTACG
>CAZZNG010000016.1:0-37268 GCA_964655505.1 uncultured Litorilinea sp.
GCCTTATGCTGCAATGGGATCGTTTTTTCGACATCTACGGCATCCACGTCGGCCAGATCTTGCTCACGCGCGCGGATGTGGAGAACCGCCAACGCTATTTGAACGCGCGCGACACCCTCACCGCGCTGCTTGACCAGCGCATCGTGCCGGTGGTCAACGAGAATGACGCGGTGGCGACCGAGGAGATCAAGGTCGGCGACAACGATAATCTGTCTGCACTGGTGGCGACGCTGTGCAACGCCGACCTGCTGCTGCTCCTCACCGACCAGCCGGGCCTCTTCACGGCTGACCCGCGCGTTGACCCCAACGCCCAGTTGATCCCAGAGGTGCATCGCATCGACGAGGAACTGCGCGAGGTGGCGGGCGGAACCAGCACCGGCTTGGGTGTGGGCGGCATGGTGACCAAACTCAGCGCGGCCAACATCGCCCGCCATGCAGGCATCGACGTGATCATTGCTTCCGGCAAAACGCCCAACATCATCCAGCGCGCGGCCGCGGGCGAAGCAGTCGGCACGCGCTTTGTAGCGCTCGCATCCCGACCGGAGAGCCGCAAACGCTGGATCTTGGCAGGCCCCAAACCCGCGGGCAGCCTGATCGTGGACGCGGGCGCGGCGCGCGCGCTGTGCGAACAGGGGCGCAGCCTGCTGCCTGCCGGGATTGTCGGGGTCGAGGGCAGCTTCGAGCGGGGCGATACGGTCACTATCGTGGATAAAAGCCGCGTTGAACTGGCGCGCGGGCTGACCGCGTACAACAGCGACGACCTACGGCGCATCGCCGGAGCCAAGTCCTATGAGATCGCCCAACGCCTGGGCTATACCTACGGCGATGAAGCTGTCCACCGCAACAACCTCATCTTACTGACGGACTAGCCGAGTTGGACCCGATTCTACGCGTTGAAAATCTGCACCATACCTATACCAGCGCCAACGGTGACGCCATCCACGCGCTGCGCGGGATCAATCTCACGGTGCAGCCGGGCGAATATCTAGTGATCTTGGGGGCGAACGGTTCGGGCAAGTCCACGCTTGCCAAGCACCTCAACGCGCTGCTGCTGCCGAGTCAGGGCGATGTGTGGGTGCGCCAGCACAACACGCGCGACGCCGCCCGCCACCGCGAGATTCGCGCCACTGTGGGCATGGTCTTTCAGACGCCCGACAACCAGATCGTCGCCACCATTGTCGAAGAAGACGTGGCCTTTGGGCCGGAGAATCTGGGCATTGCGCGCGACGAGATGATCAAACGGGTGGAATGGTCCTTGGCAGAGGTGGGCCTGTTGGAACATCGCCACCGCGCGCCCCATCTGCTCTCCGGCGGGCAAAAGCAGCGCCTTTGCATCGCGGGCGTGCTGGCGATGCAGCCCGACGTGCTGGTGCTGGACGAATCGACTGCCATGCTCGACCCCATCGGTCGCACGGAAGTGCTGGAAACCGTGCAGCGGCTCAACCGGGAACGCGGCGTCACGGTGATTGCCATCACCCACTTCATGCGCGAAGCCATCCACGCCGACCGGGTAGTCGTCATGGCCGAAGGGCAGATCGCGCTCGAAGGGCCGCCGCGCGCCATCTTTGCCCAGCCGGACAAACTGCGCCAACTGCGCCTGGACCTGCCGCCTGCGACGGAGGTGGCCCAACGGCTGCATGCCATCACGCCAGCCATCCCGCCCGACCTGCTCACCATCGACGAAGTGGCCGAGGCCATCATCCAAGCGCGCCCGGCCCAAGCCGCGCCGCTGCGCGTGACGCTGCCCACGCCCGATGGGGCAGACAAGCCGGATGAGTCAGATGGGTCAGGCGAGCCGGTGATCGACGCGCGCCATCTCATTCACGACTACATGCGCGGCACGCCGTTGCAAATGCGCGGCCTGCATGATGCGACGCTGCAAGTGCGCCGCGGCGAGATCCTCGGCATCTTGGGGCACACTGGGTCGGGCAAATCCACGCTGGTGCAGCATTTCAACGGTCTACTTCAGCCCCACGGTGGCGAGATCCGCGTGTTCGGCCAAACATTGGGCCAGGATCGGGTCGATCTGCGCGGCCTGCGGCGCAGGGTCGGCCTGGTCTTTCAATTTCCCGAAGCGCAGTTGTTCGAGCGCTACGTGGGCGACGATATTGCCTTTGGCCCGCGCAATTTGGGTCTTGGCCGCGAGGCAGTGCGCGAACAGGTGCGCCGCGCCATGACCGCGGTGGGGTTGGATTTCGAAGAATTCAAAGACCGCCAGACCTTCAGCCTGAGCGGCGGCGAGCGGCGGCGGGTGGCGCTGGCGGGTGTGCTGGCGCTGGAGCCGGAAGTGCTGGTGTTGGATGAGCCGACAGCCGGATTGGACCCCGCTGCGCGACAGCAGTTGCTCGACTACATCCTGGCGCTGCATGACGCAGGCATCACGCTGGTGCTCATTTCGCACAATATGGAAGAAATCGCGGCCATCTGCACGCGGCTGGTCGTCTTGGCCGGCGGACGCACGGTCATGGAGGGCACGCCGAGCGCGATCTTTGGCCGCAGAGAGGAACTGCGCGCGCTGGGGCTGGACATCCCAGCAGTGGCCGCGCTGATGGAGAAGTTGGCCGCGGCAGGGGTGATTGCGCCCGCGCAGGCGGATCAGGAGGGTATCCGCGGCAGCCTTTATACAGTGGATCAAGCCGTGGCCGCCTTGGCCCCGCTTTGGCCTGCACACACCACAACAGCCTCCACAGCAGCGCAGGGGGCCTATAGTCCCAATCCAGGAAGCCCCAACCTAGGGGGGCAGCATGATCAATAACTTCGAGCTATTACGCAATGTCACCATCGGCCAGTACATCCCCACTGGCTCGATCATCCACCGGCTGCACCCGCGCACCAAGATCATCGCCTTTGGCGTGCTCATTTTAGCAATATCCTTTAACAGATCGATCCTCGCCAATTTGATCTTCCTGGCGTTTATCATGGGCGTGGCCGCGCTGGCGCGCATCCCTTTTGGCTATATCTGGCGCGGCTTGCTGATTGGGCTGCCCATTTTGGCGCTGGTCTTTACCATGCAGCTGCTCTTTTTGGGCAGCGTGGAGCCTGCGGGCCGCATCTATTTTGAATGGGGTTGGCTGCGTATCACGCGCTACAGCCTGCACCTGATCAGCATCAGCCTGATCCGCATTACCTCGTTTATCTTCCTCACCAGCCTGATCACCATGACCGCGACGACGACGGAACTCACCCACGGGGTCGAGCGGCTGCTTGCGCCCTTTCGCCGCTTGGGGCTGCCCTCCCATGAGTTGGCGCTGATCCTCACTATTTCGCTGCGTTTTGTGCCCACGCTGGCTGAGGAAGCCGAGCGCATCATGAAGGCCCAGGCCAGCCGCGGCGCGCCCATCGGCGAACGATCCTGGCGGATCGACCGCACCCTGCGCACCCTCCTGCCGCTGATCGTCCCCCTCTTTTTGGCCGCGTTCCGCCGTGCCGAAGATTTGGTCCTGGCGATGGAGGCACGCGGCTATGTAAGCGGCGACAGTCGCACCAAGTTTATCGAACTGCATACCAAGCCCATGGACTTTGTGGCGCTTGCTGTGGCGCTGGGTATGATGGGGCTGTTAATCTGGTCGCCCTTTCCAGCGCTGCGCGATCTGCTGGCGTCGGTCGGACTGCGAGGGCTGTAGCCGTGGCTAATTCATCTGACGGGTTCCCCTCCGATCTCCGGCCTGCGTTTATGCGCCTGACCGTCCACGACCTGCCCGCGCTCATGGCAATCGAGCAGGAGAGTTTCCCCACGCCCTGGAGCGAAGGAACCTATCGCAGTGAACTCACCAACCGCACCGCGTCCTATTGGGTGGTGCGGCCCACGGCGACACCACTGCCGCCGGGTACGCCCCCCCTGCTCGGCTATGCCGGGTTGTGGCATCTGGGCGATGAAGCGCACGTCACAACCATTGCTGTACACCCAAGCTGGCGGCGGCGGCATCTGGGCGAATGGCTGCTGATCCATCTGCTGGGCGCGGCGCGCGCAAGCGGGGCTGACAGCGTGACGCTGGAGGTGCGCGTGCACAACCGGCCCGCCATTGAACTCTATCACAAACTTGGCTTCAAGACCGTGGGCCTGCGCCGCGGCTACTATCGCGACACGGGCGAGGATGCGCGCCTGCTCACGCTCAACGGTCTGCAGGACCCCTCCCGTTGGGCAGCGTTGGAGGCACGTCTACGCGAGATCGAAGCGGGCGAACGATGATCTGCCCGGCGGTTGAAGCGGCCGCGCCGCGACCCAAAGCGGGGCACTTGGCGGCCTACCCTGGATGGGCTACAATCGCGCCAGGAGCGGGCACGCAGCATGGCATACCCGCGTTGAGTCCGGCCTGTTGAGACAAGATTGTTAGGGGACGCACCATGTACAGCTTCTACGCAGCCCCCCGCAGCCTCGCCGAGGCGCTTGAACTGAAAGCCGCCCACGGCCCCAATGCGCGCATTATCGCCGGTGGAACCGATCTGCTGATCGAGATGGATCGCGGTGTGCGCGCCGCGCCGGATGGCCGCGCCCTGGGCGTAATCGACATCACGCGCATTCCTGGCCTGGCCGAAATCCGCCAGGCAGACGGCGAAATCCAGCTTGGCCCGCTGGTCACCCACAATCAATGTGTGGCCTCTCCCTTGATCGTGGGCCATGCCTTCCCGCTGGCGTGCGCCTGTTGGGAGGTCGGCGCGCCGCAGATTCGCAACCGCGCCACCATCGCGGGCAACATCATTACCGCCAGCCCGGCCAATGACAGCATTGTGCCGCTGATGGCGCTCGACGCCAGCGTAACGCTCACCAGCGCCCGCCGCGGGTCGCGCACGCTGCGCCTGCGCGACTTTTGCACCGGCTTTCGCAGGGTAGACCTGGCCGACGATGAAATCTTAACCCGCATCGCCTTTCCCGCGCTGGCCGACCATCAAGTTGGCACGTTCATCAAGTTGGGTCTGCGCCGCGCCCAGGCCATCAGCGTCAACGCGGTGGCCGCGATCATCACCTATGCCGAGGATGGGGAGACGGTAGCGGCCGCGGCTTTGAGCCTGGGGGCTGTCGCGCCGACGATTGTACGCGCCGAGGCTGCCGAGTCCTTCTTGATCGGCAAGCGGCTTGACCAAGACACGACTGCCCAGGCTGCCCGACTGGCGCAAGAGGCAGCGTCGCCCATCGACGACATTCGCGCCGACGCCGCCTATCGCAAGGCTATGGTCGCCACACTGGTCGAGCGCGGCCTCACCCAGATCGCCACGGGCAAGGCGCGCCACGGTTGGCCCGATCAGCCGGTCATGCTCTGGGGTTCAACAGATGGACGCTGGCCCGCGACCATGCCAACCAATCAAGCAGCCGATCAAGCCCAGGTCAACGGGCAAGGCGTGGCGCTGCCCGGCGGCATGACGCTGCTCGACAGCCTGCGCGCAGCGGGCTTCATCGGCGTCAAAGAGGGGTGCGCGGAGGGTGAATGCGGCGCGTGTACCGTCTTTTTGGACGGCATGGCAGTCATGGCCTGCATGGTTCCGGCGGAGCGGGCCGCGGGCAGCAGCGTGGTCACGGTGGAGGGGTTGGGCACGATGGAGCAGCTTCACCCAGTGCAGCAGGCGTTCATCCATCAAGGCGGCGTACAGTGCGGCTATTGCACGCCAGGCTTTGTCATGAGCGCGGCCAAGTTGCTGGAAGAACGGCCCCACCCGACGCGCGGCGAGGCTGCTGAGGCGCTCACCGGCAACTTCTGCCGCTGCACCGGCTATCGCAAGATTCTCGATGCCGTGGTGCAGGCCGGGCGCGCGAGCGCTTCACCTCACAGTCAGACCTGATAGTCAGATTTGATAGGCACAGAAAGACAGACACAGAAAGACAGACACAGAAAGATAGACAGGGAAAGGAAGTTCGATGACCTCGCCGACCGCTAACCCATCCGGCCAAGCCGACGACCCGCGCATCGACCTGGGGCCTCTGGTTCAAGTGGGCATTGTCGTGCGCGACGCCGAAGCAACTGCCGCCGCGTGGACGGCGCGCTTCAAGCTCGACCCGCCCATTGTGGTCGATTGGCCGCCGCCGGGCAAGGGGCTGGAGGAAACAGCCATGTATCGCGGGGAACGCGGAGACTTCCGTATGCGCCTGGTCTTTTTACAGGCAGGCCCGGTGCAGATCGAGTTCATTCAGCCGCTGGAAGGCGGCAACATCTACAGCGAATTTCTGGACGAGCACGGCGAAGGCATCCACCATATCCTGTTCGACGTGGACGACCCCAAAGCCGTTGCCGCGCAACTGGACGTGCCCATCCTGCAAAGCGGCGGCTCCTCCCTGCGTCCCGGCGCGCTCTGGGCCTACTTGGATACCCAAGAGCTACTCGGCGCGATGATCGAGGTTAAGTCGAAGTGATATAACCTATCCCATCAACGCCTCAAATCGCTCATAGGCTTCATCCCAGCCGTCGGCGGGGCGCGGCTCGAAGTGTTCTTGCTCAATCGACGCGGCGATGGCGGCGCGGCCTTCGCGCAGGTTGCTCAAATGGCCGGTGGCGATAGCCTGAACAAGAATATTGCCCAGCGCGGTCGCCTCAACCGGCCCGGTCACCACGGGGCGTTGGCACGCATCCGCGGCAAGCTGGCAGAGCAGCCGGTTGCGACTGCCGCCGCCGACAATGCGGATCGTCTCCAGCCGATGCCCCACCAATTCCTCCAGCGCGGCCAGCACCCAACGATAACGCAGCGCCAAGCTCTCTAGGCAGCAGCGCACCACCTCGCCTACGGATTCGGGCGCGGGCTGGCCCGTGCGCTTGCAGTAGTCCGTGATGGCATCGACCATGTTGCCCGGCGCAAGGAAATCAGGCGCATCGGGATCGATGATCGAGCGGAAAGGCGCTGCCGCTTCAGCCAGCGCCGACAGGTCATCCCATGAATAGGATTCCCCCTGGCGCGCCCACTGGCGGCGCGCCTCTTGCAGCAGCCACAGCCCGCCAATGTTCTTGAGCAGACGAATCGTGTTGTCCACGCCGCCCTCGTTGGTGAAGTTGAGCCGCCGCACGGCATCGTTGATGATCGGCTGGCCCGTCTCCACCCCCATCAAGCTCCATGTGCCGCTGCTGATGTAGACGCTGCGCTCGTCCAGCCCCGGCACCGCGGCCACCGCGCTGGCGGTGTCATGGGTTCCGGCTGCGATCACCGCGGGCGCGCCTGCCAAGCCGGTTTCGTCCACAACCTCCGGCAACAGCGGGCCTAAATGCGTCCCCGGCGCGACAATGGGCGGCAGGATCTGTGTGGGCAGGTGCAGTTGCGCCAGCATCCCCGTGGCCCAGCGTCGGTCTGCCGCGTGCAGCATCTGCGACGTGGACGCGATGGTATACTCGACGACCTTGCGCCCGGTCAGCCAATAGTGAAAGAGATCAGGCATCATCAACAGCGTGGCCGCGGCGTCAAGCTGTGGATCAGAGGCCAGGCGCATACTGTAAAGCTGGATCAGCGTATTGATCTGCATGAACTGGATGCCGGTGGTGGCAAAGACCTTCTCCGCGGGGACCACGCCAAAGAGTTTGGCCTCTACGTCATTGGTGCGTGCATCGCGGTAGTGCAGGGGATTGCCGAGCAGGTGACCGGCGCGGTCGAGCAGGGCAAAGTCAACGCCCCAGGCGTCAATGCCGATGGCCGCGGGCGCGGCTTGGTTCTGTGCCGCAAAGCGCGCCAGCCCCTCTTTGATCGAACGCCACAGCCCCAACACATTCCAATAGAGCCGGTCACGCACAGCAACAGGGCCATTCTCAAAGCGGTGCAGTTCGGACAGGGTGAAGCGCTCCCCATCCCAATCGGCTTGCAGCACACGACCGTTGGAAGCGCCGAGGTCGGCGGCAATGAAATGGACAGCAGACATACAAGTTCTCCTCTGGGGGTGCGGGTTCTGTGCCAGTCGTTGCCCAGGCGTTAGTTAGACGCGCTCGATTTAGATGGACTCACTTTAAACGGTCTCGATTTAAACGTATTCAGTGGCAATGCCCGCCGCGTCGAGCGCGGCGTGTGCTTCGGCATCCAGCCCTTGATCGACCAAGAGCAGGTCGATCTCTTCAGGCAGCACGGAACTGGCAATATAGGTATGGCCGAATTTGGAGTGGTCGACCAGCGCGATCACCTCATGCGCGGCTTGGGCCATGGCGCGCTTCAACTGCGCCTCGCGCAGGTCCGACTCCATCAGCCCATGCTCCAGTGTGAAGCCGCGGCAGCTTAGAAACGCCACATCCACATGCAGGCGGCGCAGCAGTTCCGGCGTCAGCAGATCGACCAAGCTGCTCGACTGCTTGCGCAGAATACCGCCGACCACAATCGTGGTGATCTCCGGGGCAAAGCTCAATTCAAGCGCGGCGTAAAGCCCGTTAGTGATAACTGTCAGCCCTTGCACATGGCGCAGGAGGCGCGTCATCTGAAAGACGGTGGTGCTGCCGTCGAGAAAGATGGTTGACCCAGGCCGCACGAATTGGACGGCGCGCTCGGCGAGGCTGCGCTTTTCGTCCAACCCCAACTGCTGGCGCGCGGCAAAGCGCAGTTCAAGCTGGCCGCGCCCGGAAAAGACCGCGCCCCCGCGCACGCGTGTCAGATAGCCTTGATCTTCCAGTTGTTGCAGGTCTTTGCGGATCGTCACGTCGGAGACGCCGAGCAGCCCGCTTAGTTGGCTGACGCTCACCTCGTCTTGGCGGCGCAACTCCTCGATGATGCGTTCGCGCCGGCTTTCGCTGGAGCGCGTTTCGTTTAACGGAATCTCTTGTTCGTCCATAGGATCAGCCGGTCTGTCGCCTTGCTCGATTGCATCCTTGATCGATTGAATCAATGGGGTGCATCAATAGGGCAGCAAGCCATGATTTGGCTACATATCCTGCAACTGGCGGCGGCGGTAATGCTCGTCCAGCCGGCTGTCGATGCGCTCCGATTGGCCCGCGGGCAAGTAGTTGGGGCCGCCCAGTGTGTACGTGCCGACGAGGATCTTGGCCCATTTATCGGCCATGAGCGTGATGTTCAGCGCCTCTTGCGCGGTTTGGCCCAAGGCCACCAGCCCATGATTGACCATGAGCAGCAGCTTGGGCGGCTGTCCATGCTCGGCGCGGTAGCGGTTCAGTTCGCTGCGTACCGCCAGCGCCAGCGGAAAGCCGGGGTCAACATAGGGCACAACCGCGGGATGCCGCCCACAGACAACAATCGCATCGGGGAAAAGGTGGTCGAGGAAGGGCTGCGCGCCCAGGCGGCTGCACAACACCTGATTGACCGAAACCGCGTGAGTGTGAGCCACCCAACGCACGCCAGGCTCCTGCAAACAGAGCGCGTGCAAAAAGGTTTCCACCGAAGGCCGCCGGTGGTTGGGATCGACCAGCGCGCCCATCAACGCGGGGCCGACCTCCTCGTCGGTCATGGCCTCGCGCGCCATCAATTGATTCATGGCGTCGATACGCACGCGGCTAAAGCCTGCCGCGGTGATGTTGCCCAGTTGGCTGCCCGACGCCTTGACCCAGAACGTGCCGTCATCGCCTAGCGTGCTGGTGTTGCCCTCGCCCAAAATTGCCAGTTGGCGTTCCTCACGCCCAACTTCGTGCGACAGCCAGATCAGTTGATCGAGCGGGGCCGCGCCGTCTGGCCGGGGTGGATCGTTTCGTGCGCTCTCGCGCGGTACAGTTGCCATGCGTCCTTCTCTCATTCTTTCAAATGCCCAAGTTGGGCGTCAAGGTTCAACAGGGCTGGACAGCGGTGCATCGCAGCCGCGCCACCAGGCCGCCAGGTCTGGAAAACCGGCTGCACGCCAGGCCAACAAGCGTTGGCGCGCCGTCTCGATCAGCGCGAGCAGAGCCGCGGCCACATCCGCGGGCGGCTGCGCCTCGCGCCACAGATCCAGCAGCACAGCGGGCACGGCTTCAGGGTCCAGCGCATCCAGCGCCGCGGCCGCGGCCAAGGCATAGCGGTGGGGGATGACGCCCGCGTCGCGCGCCAGGCGCATCGCGCCCAGCAAGCGATCGTGCCAGCCCAGCTTGCGCGCCGGGTCGCGTGCCACGCGCGCCACCTGGTCGCGCAGATAAGGGTTGACCATGCGCGGCAGCAGGTCGTCGGCGTAGCGGGCGAATCCAGCCGGTGTAAAGAGCGGGTCGCGCCCTGCATGGCGCTGTAACAGCCCCGCGCCCACTTCTTCGACCAGGGCCGCGCGCACAAATGCCATCAGCCCCGGCTGGCTCGCCAGTTGATCCATGGTGACCAGCCCGCAAAAACGCGCCAAGTACGCGGCTAGCGCGTGGGTGGCGTTGTGGCCGAAGAACTTAGCATCCTCAAACGGCGCGAGGTCCGCTTGCTCGACAAAGACCGTGATGCCGCGGCGAAACGCGACATCCGGGCCAAAATTGGGCGGCGCGATCAAGATGCGATTGAACGCTTCGACCAAAAAGGCACGGTCCAACGTGGGTATGATGGGCGCAAGACCGGCCAACGAATCGGCCGTCAATGAATCGGCCCCTAATGAATCAGACAATGTGACCACGCCGCTCATTTTGCCGATCACCGTGTCGACAAAGCGC
This sequence comes from uncultured Litorilinea sp., assembly GCA_964655505.1. GTDB lineage: Bacteria > Chloroflexota > Anaerolineae > Caldilineales > Caldilineaceae > QEUY01. The sequence goes on from CAZZNG010000016.1 coordinate 10,500, forward strand.
ACTCGTGCGCGCACTGCTGCCAGATCCGCCGCATGGATCTCACCGAGTACCGCGGCCTCTAACTGGGCCGCGGCATGGGGGTCATTCTCCGCGGCATAGATCACGGCAGACGGGCCGCCGATGGCGACCTTGCGCCGCAGCCCCTCGGCCAAGATGCGGTGCAGACTGCCCGGCTCGGCGCTGATATAGAAGCGCGTGCTGGGCACAGCCGTGGCGATCTCCTGCGCCGCGGCCACCGCTTCGACCAAGCGCGCCCGGTCCGCGTCAACGTAGGGATTTTCAATGCGAACCGGCCCCACTGTCACATCGTTCACCCGGTCGAGATGGGCGACGTTGACATGGAAGCGTCCCCCTGCGCGGCGCACGGCATCGACCAAATCGGGCACGATCTCGGCCACGACCAAGTGGCGAAAGACCTGGCTGCGCTGCGCTTCCAGCAGAAAAAGCCCGGCCTGGATCGCGCCAAAGCCAAAGCCCACAAAGGTCGCTTCCCCTGGTGGGGGCGGCGCACAGTCTGGCGCATCCGCTTGGGCCGGAGCCATGCCTAGCGCATCTCCTGCCCGCCGGTGACGTTGATCGCCTGTCCTGTCATATAGCTCGACTGATCCGAGGCGAGAAAGACAACCACATTGGTCACATCATCATAGGTGCAGCCGCGCTGCATGGGCACTTGCTCGACATAGCGCTGGCGCACAGCCTCCTCGCTGATGCCCAGCCGCTCAGCATACTGCTTGTAGAGTGAATCAACCCACAAGGGCGAATCGAGCAGGTTGCCGGGGCAGACCGCGTTGACGCGCACGCCAAACTCGGCCAATTCCAGCGCGATGCTCTGGGTCAGGCCGATGCCGCCAAACTTGCTGGCCGCATAGGCCGAATTCTTGAAGCTGCCCTTCTTGCCCGACTTGGAGTTGATCTGGATGATCACGCCGCTGCGCTGGTCCATCATGACGCGCGCGGCGTGCTTGGCGCAGAGAAAGTAGCCGACCAGGTTCACGTCGATGACCTTGCGCCACTTCTCCAGGTCAAAAGCTTCGACGCCGCCGGAAATGACGATCCCCGCGTTGGCGACCAGAATGTCAAGCCTGCCAAAGGTCTCGACCGTCTGGTCCACCATCGCGGCGACCTGCGGCTCGTCGGCCACGTCCACAGCCAGCGCCCAGGTGCGCCGATCGGTCGCCGCGGCCACCGCGTCAGCCGTGGCGCGCGCTTTTTCGATATTGAGATCCGCGACCACCACCTGCGCGCCCTCTTGGGCCAGACGCTGCACAATGGCCGCCCCCAGTCCTTGCGCGCCGCCGGTGACAATGGCAACCTGGTCGCGCAGCGGTTGATTGTCCATCGTATGCTCCCGCGGCTAGAGCAGCAGCCGCAGCAGTTCTTCCTCCGCTTCGTTGGTCCACGTCTCGCCCGGCCCCAGTTTGGCATAGACCGAGGGCAGCCGCTCGCGCAGTTCAGGCAGCGTGGTCAACGGCAGCGGTTGGCTGAGATTGGGATAGATCACGACCTTGCCCGGAAATGCGCCTTCGGCCACCGCGACCAGCCCCGCGGGCACGCCTTCCAGCCCGGCCACAGCCGCCACAGCCTTGTTGGGCGAAAGCCGCCGGCTCTCGGTCAGGTCGCGCATGGTGCGCAGGTCGTCAATCGACGAGCCGCTTGTGCCGGTGAAGCGCACGCCACGCTGCACCACCGCGTTGACGTCGATCTCCGCCATTGTGCCGCGCGGCAGCCCGGCGAAGACGTTCATGACGCCGTTGTCGGCCAGGTGCGCCTGGGCCATTTCGATGGCGCTAACGCTGGGGGCCATCACCGCGATATCATCATAGCCTTGCTCGCTGCTGTGACGGCGCAGTTCGGCGTGTACCGCGTCCTCGTCGGGGAAGCGATCCTGCGAGAAGCAGACCAGTTCGACACCGGCCGCGCGCGCGGGTTCGCTAAATTTCTCCTCAACCGCCACAATGCGCGGGTGATGGATGTTGCTGGCGACAAGTTTGCGCGGCCGCCCCTCGATCTCCAGCGCGCGCTGCACATGCATATGGCCCATTGGCCCGCCCGCGCCCAAGACCCAGGTCACGCCGCCAGGCCGCAGCTGGGTGCGGATGGGCGCATAGGCCGCGCTCAGATCCGGGCCGGTCGTGCCCACCAGGATCAAATGGTCATAGTGCAGCCGCCCAATGTCCAACGAGACGCGGCGGGAAACCGGCTGATCCGTAACCAGCGCGAACATGCCCCCTTTGGCGAGGCGGGCAAAGGCACGCTCGATCAGATCTGGGTCGCTGCTGCACACCACAATATCGTCGTATGCTGCCGTCTCATCCTGCGCATCGCCCGCGATCACTTCAACTTGAGCCGATGCAGCCCAGGATCGCACACGCTCGGCAAACGCGTCATCGGTCACATCGACCACCACGCGGCCCGGTCGCCACTGGGCGGCCTCGCCCAGTGCCACGCCCGCGCCGTCGCCCACGATCCAGAGCGTGCCGCCCGGCTGCCAGGTCGTGCGATAATCCACGGTGTATGACGCTTCCACACAGGCCCACGGCTCATTGAGCGCGGCCTCGCTGTAGCCGGTAGTCGGCTTGACCGGCAGCAGGTAATTGCCGCCGTCGCCGTTGAGCACCCGCTGGTCAATGACGTTGTATTGCGAAAAGCCGCCCTGGATCTCATAGCCGTAGGCATAGCCCACGCCGCCCGCGTAGATGTCAGCCTGTACAATAAAACGGTCGCCGATCTGGTATTGATCGCGCAGATTCTCGCCCACGCCCACCACGGTCATACTCACTTCATGGCCCAAGACAACCGGATCTTGGCGCATGTCGCGATAGATGCGCGGGTGGTTCTGCCCGGCGCGGATCACCTTGATGTCGGAAAAGCAGATGCCCGTGGCATCATGCCGCACGAGCAGTTCATCGGGGCCATAGTCAGGCATGGGTACCGCGATCATCTCGCCGTCCTTGCCCAAGTTTTCAAAACCCGCCCCATACAAGGGCCACAGCCAATTCTGATCCGGCAGCGGCGTCTGCGCGGCGCGATAGACCGCCAATTGATCAGCCACCTGCGAATCCGTTACCACTTGCTCGCTCATTCTTTACCCTTCTCTCCCAGACGGGTTGAGCGCCCGTCTGCTAACCCTCCAGCCGCGCCAACAGATCCGCGGGGGACATCCCGTCGTCCACGCCGGCCAGGCGTTGCGCGGCCTCGCCAGGGGCCACAGCCAACCCGACACGGCGATAGAAGTCATTGCGCTCGCGGCGGGTTGCCATGTGCGCCCTGGCCCATTCACTCTGATAGCCCAGCCCCGTGTGGCGATGCAGCACGGTATGGCCGTAGATGAAGTACGCGCCGTCTAGAAAATCCTTGCGCACCGGCTGCAGCGCGGGCGCGTCGAAATCATCCACCAGCTTATTGCCGTGGCTGTTCATCTCCGTGCCCACGTTGAGCGGCAGATCAAGCTGCCGCGCCAGGTCGACCACCTCATAGAGCTTGCGCACCTTGAGGTCGCGCGTGGCCGGGTCTGCAATGTTCCAATTGCGGTCAGGCACAATGTTGAGCGCCACCGCGCCCTTGCCCACCAGCAGATCGAGCAGTTCGCCAATGCGCTCCTCGCCCGAAGTCGTCCCATCCAGCCAAGCCGCGCAAGGCAGCGCGCCGCACGCCAAAATCATGGCATGCAGCTTGTCGATGGGCGGGAAGGTGTCGTGCCCCGGCTGCACATAGCCCACGCCCCCCTTTTTCATCAGCTTGGAGCGGATCAGCCCCTGAAACGCGGGCATGTCGGCCATAAGTTCGCCGATGGCGTCTGCGTCCATCATCAAGCGCTCGGCCCAAAAGCGCGCTTGCTCGGCATCCGTATGGAAACGCCGTGCGCTCGCCAGCAGATAGGCCAGCACAATATGCCGTTCGGTGGCGTTGCCGTTGGGGGTCAGCGGCAGCACATCCGCGTCATAGTCAATCGTGACGGGATGCAGATAGCTGTTGACCCGCTCGATCAAGCCGCGGTTGCGCGCCGCCGACTGCTCGCGCAGTTCACGCAGCAGCCCCGCGGCCGCGGGCGTCACTTGGCTTGTGGTGAAGCCAATGCCCATATGATAGAGCACGCCTGGTTCGCCCGGCGAATTCATCTCATATTGGGCAAATTCGGGCAGATAGACGCGCGTCTCGATCCCCGCGCTGCCGCGCACCCCGGTCTTGTCACAGGCCGCCAACCACTCATCCACCCCGTCGAGCACGTCAAAATCGACAATGCCCATCAGCCGGAAGCGCTCCTGCCGCCCTAACCACGCCAGCGACGTCGGCGAATGGCCGTAGGCGTTGAAGGAGAAAAAGGTGTGGCAGTGCATATTCGCCACCTCATCCCAGGGCGTTTCGGGCGCGGGCACGCGCGCCAGCAGGTTCTCCAGCGCACGCTCGCGCAGCGGCGCGCGAAAGTCGTTGAGTTGCGCTTCTAAGTCGGTGATCGAAAGGGTAAAGGCCATCGGGCGGTTCTTTCTACTGAGGGTTCCACTCTTGGGGCGTGGTCTTCCGGGAAGTGCCGAGCTTCCCGGAAGACCAGGACGCTAACGACCTAAAACCTACTGGAAGCCGCCGCTGGTGGCAGCCAGGCCGCGCTCCTCGCGGATCTTCTGCTCATAGCCGCTGGCGCGGTAGGCCGCAATCGGGTCGGTGGGCACGCCCATTTCCTCGCGCACCTGGGCCAGCAGCGGGCGCACGTCGGTGCGGTAAGCATCGGTGAGCAGTTTGTGCGCGGCCAGTACCTCGCCGTCGGCCTGCAACTCGGCCAATTTGGCCCGCGGCACGATCTGCGCCTTGGCATAGGCTTCCTGGCAGTTGAGCACCGACAGAATCATGGGCGCCAGCTTGCCTTCGATGTTGTGGCACTGGTCGATCATATAGGCCACGTTCTGCGCGGTGGCGCGCAGCCCTTCCTCGCTGCTTTGCTCCGCCGCGACCAGTTCATTGTAGATCAAAAAGAGTTCGTAAGGGTTGACGCTGCCCACGATCAAATCGTCGTCGGCATACTTGCGGTTGTTGAAGTGGAAGCCGCCCAGTTTGCCCTCGTCGAGCAGGAAGGTCACGATCTGCTCGATGTTGACTCCCTGCGCATGGTGGCCGAGATCGACCAGCACCTGCGCTTGGTCGCCAAACTTCATGGACCAGGCATAGGCTGTGCCCCAATCGGGAATGTCGGTGCTGTAGAAGGCCGGTTCAAAGAACTTGTACTCGATCAACATGCGCCCGCCCGCGGGCAAATTCTCATAGACGGTGCGCAGCCCTTCCTCAAAACGACGCTTGCGCGCACGCAGATTGTCCTGGCCTGCATAGTTGGTTCCATCGGCAAACCAGAGGCTCAGCGCGTCGCTCTCGACCTTGCCCATGATCTCGCAACATTCGAGCAGATGGTCGAGCGCCTGCTCCTGTATCCCCCGATCCGGGTTGCCCAACGAGCCAAGCCGGTATTCGTCATCCTGGAACACGTTGGGGTTGACCGCGCCGATCTTCACGCCTTGCTCCTGGGCGTACTGGCGCATGGCGTCGTAATCGTCATCTTCGGGCCGATCCCAGGGGATGTGAATGGCGACCGACGATGCAATGCCGGTCATCTTGTGTACCATGGCCGCGTCGTCGAGCTTTTCACGCGTGGTGCGCGCCGCGCCGGGCCAGGCAAAGGCTTTGAAGCGCGTGCCGCTGTTGGCATAGCCCCAACTGGGCGTCTCAATGTGATGGTTTTTGATGGCGGCCTTGACCGCTTCGACATCAATCCCCTGCTCGGCCAAATGGGCGGCCAGCAGGTCATAGGCTGCTTGATGGTTGGACATGACAGGCATCCTTCCGCGAGTGGGCGAGATGGTTGAAGATCGGTTTATGGTTGACCACCCCGGAAGCTGGCAGCTTTCGAGATGGTTAAATTCTCCGCCAGATCAATCCGGGCGCAGTTCCGCTGTCACAGGCCAAGTCGCTGCGGCGCGGGCACTTGGGGCAGTAGGTCTGTCACTTGGGCCGCGCTGCACTCAGCCGTCCCTTCGTTCATCACAACCGCCGCGGCCGCGGCCACGCCAAGCTGGAGCGCGGCAGGCCAATCATCGCCCCGTTTGCGGCCCAGCATGACCCCCGCGGCCAGCGCGTCGCCCGCGCCAGCCGGGCTGACCACGGGCACTACCGGCGCAGCCACATAATAGGCCGCAACCTCTATATGATTCGTAATAGGCTCGGTGGCATGCCCCCCGGCTAGATCGCTGACCTGATCCGCGACAGCCCGTTCATTGCGGTTGTCCAGCGGGCCATCGACTGGTCGGTCTGCCGTTACCGCCAGCACACCTTGCGCGCCCAGCGTAATGATCAGCGCCCGGCGCGCCCAAAGGCCAAGCTTTCCATGCAGAAAACGCGCCAGGGGCAGCAGATCGTCAGGGGCCAACCAAGCCGGAACACTGGCCCCCAATGCCGCGGCCAGGTCGATCAGCTCGCGGCTGTTGATCTTCAGGATATCCGGCACTGCGCCTTGATCCAGCGCGTGGCGCAGCCCCGCGCCCGAACTGTCCAGCAGCGTCTCCAGCCCGCTGCGGCGGCCCGCGGCAATCAAACGGCCCCAAGTATCCGGGGGCAAGCCGGGTGGCAAGCTGCCCGCGCAAACCACACCCCATGCAGCAGGCGCATGGTCGGCCAATGCCGCGGCCAATGCCTCTAGCTGGGTTGCACCGGCCCGCAGCGTCGGCGCGAGGATCGTGGACTGCCGCCCCTGCGCGACATCTGTGATCAGCGCGGCGATGCGCGTCTCGCCCTGCGCGGGGATAAAATGGGTGCGGAGGCCGCGCGCCGCCAACAGCGCGGCCAACATTTCGCCGTTTAGCCCCGCGTTCAGGCTGATCGCCAGCGTCTCCGCGCCCAACTCATGCAGGATCAGCGACACGTCGATGCCCTTGCCGCTAGGCGAAACGACCTCGCGCTCGGCGCGCACCAACTCTTGCATGGCAAAATCGCGCACAAACAGCACCCGGTCGATGGTAGGGTTGGCGGTAAGCGTGAGAATCATCTGGCATCAGACCGCGCAGATGGGGCCTTGCGCCTGGGCGGGCTAGATCGAGCGCCCATCCAGCGCCAACCCAGCCGCGCGCGCCAGCAGATAGGTCTGCGCGCTCCACTCCAGCCGCTCCAATGTGTCATAGGCATCATCCAAACTGCGCCCGACCACGGCAACCCCGTGCCACGCCAGGATCAGCCCCAGCCCATTCTTGTCGAGCGTGGCGCGCTGCGGCGTCAACGCTTCGACCACCGCGTCGGCCAAGTCCTGGCTGTGCGAAGGCAGGTTCGCCACCAGCGGCACATCGCCAAACTTTTCCGTATACTGGTTCACCGGCGGCAGCGATGCCCCGGTCGATGCGAAGACGGTCAAATATTGGGGATGGGCATGGATCACGCCGTTGACCTGAGGAAAGTGCTGATAGCAGGCGAAGTGCATCCGACCTTCACGGCTCACCTGGCTCGGATCGCCCTCAACCACGTTGAAGTCCCGGTCAAAGACCAACACTTGCTCAGGGCGCAGATTCCAGCGGTATTTGCTGCCCAAATAGCGCGGGGTGATGAAAATATAGTCGCCCACCCGGCAGCTCAGATTGCCGCCTGCGCTGTTGGTCAGCCGCCGCGCATAGAGCAAATGGGCAATCTCCACCATGATCGGCCGCGGGTCTGCTGGATAGGGTTCCAGCGGCTGCGGGTCTAGCGGACGCGGATCGTGCGTTGTCGTCATAAATACTCCTCAAGCTGGCTGTCTGCGCCCCCACCCGGCGCGGAGCAGCCCAGCAAGCGCCGCGGGTTAGGGGTTCGCTTGGCTGCGATATGGCCTGGGTTCGAAAGCAAATCAAAAGACATTGGAAAGTGTAGCACAGTCGAAAGCGCTTGACAATCAACTCCATTGGGATTGAGCCTTTGTTTACTGCTTTTTTCGTATGGCTTCGGCAAGCTCTCGGCGTGCTTCTTGGCAACGATCCTTGCCGGATGTTATACTCGAGGCGTATGGAGCATTCAACATTGATCCTTGCCCATGATCTTGGGACAACCGGCAACAAAGCCAGCCTGTTCGCCGCCGACGGCGCATTGGTCGGCAGCGTGTTGGCCGAGTATCCCACCGTCTATCCTCACCCGAATTGGGCCGAGCAGCAGCCCGACGATTGGTGGGATGCGGTGTGCCTGGCGACGCGCCGTCTGCTCGAGCGCCACGACGTAGACCCGGCAGCCATCGCCGCGGTGAGCTTCAGCGGCCAAATGATGGGCTGCGTCCCGCTGGGCGCAGACGGCGCGGCCCTGCGCCCGTGCATCATCTGGGCGGACCAGCGCGCCCAGGCCCAAGCGCAGTACATAGCCGAACGCTGCGGCAGCGATGCGGTCTATCACCGCTGCGGGCATCGCGTCAGCCCCGCCTACAGCGCGCCCAAGATGCTCTGGGTGCGCGAGCATGAGCCTGCCATCTATCAAGCGGCGCGCTGCTTCTTACAGCCAAAAGACTACATTGTCTATCGTCTCACGGGCGAATTGGCAACCGACTATTCAGATGCATCGGGCACGCTGCTCTTTGATCTGACCACCCACACCTGGCACGCGCCCTTTTTAGACGCGCTGGAGATCGACCCGGATCGGCTGCCCACGCCGGTTGCATCGACCACAGTTGTAGGGGAAGTGACGCCAGAGGCCGCCGCGGCCACTGGCCTTTGTGCAGGTACGCCGGTTGTGATTGGCGGAGGCGATGGCGCGTGCGCGGGCGTCGGCGCGGGCGTAATCGACCCAGGCCAAGCCTACTGCAACATTGGCACATCCGCCTGGATCAGCATTAGCAGCGACAGCCCCATCATCGACCCGGCACAGCGCACCTTTACCTTTTGTCACCTGCACCCGGAGCGCTACAACCCCATGGGGACCATGCAGGCCGCGGGCGGCGCGCGCGATTGGGCGTGGGGGCTGCTGCACCAGTCGGGCATCGACCTGGACGCGGCTGACGATTTGGACAAGGCAGCGGCGCAAGTGCCGCCGGGTGCGGGCGGCGTTCTCTTCCTGCCCTATCTTATGGGGGAGCGCAGCCCCTATTGGGACCCGCACGCGCGCGCCGCTTGGCTGGGCATGGCGATGCCCACGGGCAAGAGGGAATTGGCGCGGGCTGTGTTGGAGGGGGTGGCGCTCAACCTGCGCCTGATCCTCGTTGCGCTGGCCGACCAAGTGAGCGGTATTGAACGGATCCGGCTCATCGGCGGCGGCAGCCGCAGCCACCTGTGGCAGCAGATCTTGGCAGACTGTTTTGCGCTGCCGGTGGATACGCTGGCGCTGAAGAGTGAAGCCACCGCGTGGGGCGCAGCGGTCGCGGGAGGGGTGGGCGTCGGCCTCTATACATGGGAGACAGCATCGCAGCAGGCCCAAGTCATTGCCTCCACCGACCCAATCCCCGACCATGTGGCGATCTACGCAGAGTTGGCCGAACTGCACCAGGAGAGCTACGCCGCGCTGTCGCCCATCTATGCACGTCTGCGCCGCTTTGCCGCCTAGCTCACGCCTGAACCGAACTCATACCTGAATGGATGGGGGACGGAGTTGATGCGCGTTTACAAGAATTTCCTCATGGATATGGATGGGGTGTTGGTGCGCGGGCGCACGGCTATTCCGGGCGCAGAGGAATTCATCAACCGCCTGAACGCCTTGCAGATCCCTTATTTGGTGTTGACCAACAACCCCCTCTATACCCCGCGCGACCTGGCCCACCGGCTACAAACAGCCGGGCTGGCTGTGCCCGAAGAACGCATCTTTACCTCGGCCATTGCCACGGCTCACTTCCTCCATTCGCAACTGCCCCATGGCAAAGCCTACGTGATCGGCGAGAGCGGCCTAACGGCTGCCATTCACTCCGTCGGCTATGTCCTGACCGACCATGACCCCGACTATGTGGTCTTGGGTGAAACCCACGGCTATAACATCGTCCATGTCACCAAGGCGATCCGGCTGATCCAGGCAGGGGCGCGCTTCGTCGCCACCAACCCCGACCCTGCAGGCGTCAGCGAAGGCGGGGTGGTCCCAGCCTGTGGCGCAATGGCCGCGCTGATCGAACGAGCATCGGGCGTTAGCCCCTTTTTTGTGGGCAAACCCAACCCGCTGATGATGCGTACCGCGCTCAATTTCTTGCACGTCCATTCGGAGGATACCGTGATGATCGGCGACCGCATGGACACCGATATTGTGGCCGGCATCAGCAGCGGCATGGAAACCATTTTGGTCTTGACTGGCGTCACGACCGAGCGCGAAGAGGTGAAACGCTTCCCCTATCGCCCTACCACCATTGTCGAATCGATCGCGCAGGTAGCCCTGCCCGACCATAGCGAGATGAAATGAGCGCCTATGGCTATTCCAGTTGTCATGCCCCGCCAGGGCAACACCGTTGAAAGCTGTATCTTAGTCGAGTGGAAAAAAGCACCGGGCGACCCGATTGAAGAAGGCGAGATCCTGTGCGAAGTGGAGACGGACAAAGCGGTGATCGAAGTGCCCAGCCCGGCAAGCGGCACGCTGCTGGCGCTCTTTTTCGAGCCGGGCGCGGACATTCCTGTCCTCACCAACATCGCGGCCATCGGCACGCCAGGCGAAGATGTGAGCGACCTGCGACCGGACGGTGCATCCGCGCCGCAACCTGCCGATGAACCTGCCGACGAGCCTGCCGGAGTGGGCGAGCCAGCCGCGCCCGCCGCGACTACGCAACAAGAGAGAGCGCCCGCGGCCCCTGCGCAGGCTCCTCCCGCCCAAAGCCTCCTCCCCCACGGCGCGCCCGCCAGTTCGCCGCGGGCGCGCAAGCTGGCCGCGAGCAAAAACTTGGACTTAACCCAGGTGCGCGGCTCCGGCCCCGCGGGGCGCATCATCGAGCGCGATGTGCAGGCCGCGCTCGCCCAACAGCCGCGCCTCAGCCCCGTCGCGCAGGCCATGGTGGACAAGGGCGGCTATGCCGCGCCGCAGCAGGGCAGCGGCCCCGGTGGGCGCATTATGGCGCGCGACCTCTCTGCGCCCGAGCAGCCCCCCGTTCCCACGCCCGCCCCGTTTGACGAAGGGGCCGTCGAGACAGAGACGCTGCGCGGGCCGCGCAAGGTCATCGCGCAGCGGATGCTGGCCTCGCTGCAAACCACTGCACAGTTAACGCTGGATAGTTCAGCCGATGCACGCGGTTTGCAGGCGCTGCGCCAGCGGTTCAAAGCCAGCGATGAAACCTTCGGCCTGCAAGCCGTCACCATCAACGACTTGGTGCTCTTTGCCGTGTCGCGCCTCCTGCCCCAGCATCCCCTGCTCAACGCGCACTTTTCCGACGAGACCATTCGCCGCTATAGCGATGTGCATCTCGGCTTTGCCGTGGACACCCCGCGCGGGCTGTTGGTTCCGGTCATTCGCCACGCCAACCGCCGCAGCCTGCGCGATCTGGCCGCGGAAAGCAAACGCTTAGCCCGTGCAGCGCAAGACGGCAGCATCACGCCGGACGAGATGAACGGCGGCACATTCACCGTCACCAACCTAGGCAACTTGGGCATCGAACGCTTTACGCCCATCTTGAACCCGCCGCAAGTGGCGATCTTGGGCGTGGGAAGCATCGACCTCAAGCCGGTACAGGTGGCGGATGATGGCAACAATCACAGCAGCAATCAAGGGGTCGCCTTCATTCCCCATATTGGCCTTTCGCTGACCATCAATCACCAGGTCGTAGACGGTGCGCCTGGCGCGCGCTTCCTCCAAGCGCTGTGCCAGGGCCTCGCGCAGTTGGATCTGCTGCTGGCGCTGTAACGTGCGCCGGTAGGTTGTTTCGTTCGCTCAATTCAAAGAACACCCAGAACAAATGTTCTTTCCTAGATGAACTGCCTTGCGGCAGGGGAGCCAATTCATTCCATGCCCAAATCCCTTTTGATTGACCCGACCGAGGTGCGACGGCGCGACGTGCTGCAAGCGCCCGACGTGCCGCTCAATGTCTACGTTTCCGATCCCGCTGCCGAAGCCGCCAAGTATGGCGTCGAAGGGCTGGTGCGGATCTATCACGATATGGTGGTCATCCGTGAGTTCGAGACCATGCTCGACTATATCAAGCGAGAAGGTGCGTACCACGGGATCGAATACGATCACAAAGGCCCGGCCCATCTCTCCATCGGCCAAGAGTCGGCTGCCGTGGGGCAAGCCTATCACCTCGGCCCGGAAGACTTCATCTTTGGCTCCCATCGCAGCCACGGCGAGATCATCGCCAAGAGCCTGTCGGCCATTGCCAAGCTGGACGAGCAGGCGCTGACGGCGATCATGGAAAGCTATATGGGCGGCGCGACGCTGCGCGTGGCCGAGCAGTTGGGCTATGAAGATGTGCGCGACTTAGCCATCAATTTCGTGCTCTATGGCACGTTGGCCGAAATCTTTGGCCGCGCGGCCGGTTTCAACAAAGGCCTGGGCGGCTCCATGCACGCCTTCTTCCCGCCCTTTGGCGTCATGCCCAACAACGCCATTGTGGGCGGCTCCGCCGACATTGCCACCGGTGCGGCGCTCTTCAAGCGCGTCAACCGCAAGCCGGGGATCGTGATCGCCAACATCGGCGACGCGTCCATGGGCTGCGGCCCCGTGTGGGAAGCCATGATGTTTGCGGCCATGGATCAATACCGCACCTTGTGGGATGAGGAGGTGGGCGGCGCGCCCCCCATGCTCTTCAACTTCATGAACAACTTCTATGGCATGGGTGGGCAGCCCAAGGGCGAGACCATGGGCTTTGATGTGCTGGCGCGCGTCGGCCTGGGCGTCAACCGTGAAGCCATGCACGCCGAGCGCGTCGATGGCTATAACCCCCTGGCTGTCGCCGACGCCATTGAGCGCAAGATGGCTGTGTTGCACGCGGGACAAGGCCCGGTCTTGCTGGACACCGTGACCTATCGATTCTCCGGCCATTCCCCTTCAGATGCATCCGCCTATCGCACGCGTGAAGAGATTGACCTGTGGATGCAGCAGGATGCGCTGGCAGGCTACGGGGCGTATCTGGTCGAACACGGCCATGCCGACGATGCGACACTGAGCGGCATCCAAGAGGAGACCACGGGCCGCTTGGTCAAGATTCTGCAAGCAGCCGTCTCGCTCGATGTCTCCCCGCGTATCAGCATAAGCGGTGACGATATCGCCGAAGTAATGTTCTCCAACGGACGGCGTGAACGCATGGCCGAAGGCGAGCCGGAAGTGTTGCTGCCGTTGGAAGAAACGCGCCTGGCCGCAACCCAGGCCAAGTTCCGTTTCGGCCTGGATGAGACGGGCAAGCCGCGGCCCAAGCTGCGCTGCGTGACCTATGCCGAGGCGCTCTTCGAAGCGATGATCCACCGCTTCTATATCGACCCCACCATGATCGCCTATGGCGAGGAGAACCGCGATTGGGGTGGCGCATTTGGCGTCTACCGCGGGCTGACCGAGGCATTGCCCTATCCTCGGCTCTTCAACAGTCCCATCTCCGAAGCCGCCATCGTGGGCACAGCAGTCGGCTACGCGTTGAGCGGCGGGCGCGTGGTGGTGGAGTTGATGTATGCCGACTTCATGGGCCGCGCGGGCGACGAGATCTTCAACCAGATGGCGAAGTGGCAGGCCATGTCGGGCGGCTTGCTCACCATGCCGATGGTGTTGCGCGTGTCGGTCGGCTCCAAGTATGGCGCGCAGCACTCGCAGGACTGGAGTTCACTTGTCGCCCATATCCCTGGCCTGCAAGTCATGTTCCCCGCGACCCCCTACGATGCCAAGGGGATGCTCAACTTGGCGCTGCGCGGCACAGATCCAGTGGTCTTCTTTGAAAGCCAGCGGCTCTATTCCGAGCCGGAGACCCTGGTCGAAGGCGGCGTGCCGGTTGACTACTATGAAGTCGAGTTAGGGGAACCGGCCATCCGGCGGCAGGGCAGCGACATCACCCTGATCACCCTGGGCGCGACGCTCTACCGGGCGCTCGAAGCTGCCGACGAGTTGGCGGAGCGCTACAACCTCAGCGCCGAGGTGATCGACGCTCGCTTCATCAACCCGCTCAACTACGGCCCGATGGTTGAGTCGATCAAAAAGACAGGGCGGGTGGTGCTGGCTTCGGATGCATGTGAGCGCGGCTCCTTCCTGCACACCATGGCTTCCAATTTGAGCCAGTTGGCTTTCGACTACCTAGATGCGCCTGCGGTCGTCGTGGGCGCACGCAACTGGATTACGCCTGCAGCCGAGATGGAGGAAGCATTCTTCCCACAGAAGGAATGGATTCTCGACGCCATCCATGAGCGAGTGCTGCCGCTGCCCGGCCATCAAGTCACAACCCGCCAGGCGACGGGGGAGATTCTGACGCGCAATCGGATGGGCGTATAGGAACGCTGGCCCGCCTACAAGCGGCAGCGCAGCCGCATCCAGATAAATCCAGGCAACAAAAAACGGGGCGACAATCATGTCGCCCCGTTTGTGTTTCACGTGAAACATTTTGGTTGAGGATTTCTCCCCAGCCCAGCCTTACAGATAGTCGCGCAGCTTGCGGCTCCTGCTTGGGTGGCGCAGACGGCTGAGCGCTTGCGCCTCGATCTGGCGGATACGCTCACGCGTGACGCCAAACTTCTTGCCGACCTCTTCGAGCGTGTAGGAATAGCCATCCACCAGCCCGAAGCGCAGTTGCAGGATACGTACCTCACGCGGGGTGAGGCTCTGGAAGATCTCGTCGATTACCTCGCGCAGCAACTGCTGGCCTGCCGCGTCGCCGGGCGCATCCGCATCCTCATCCTCGATGAAGTCGCCCAGGTAGCTGTCCTCTTCCTCGCCAACCGGCATCTCCAAGCTGAGAGGGCGCTGGCTGACGCGCATGATGTGCTCCACCTTGCGCGGCGTCACGCCCAGTTCATCCGCGATCTCCTCGGTTGTCGGATCGCGACCCAACTCCTGCACCAGTTGGCGGCTGGTGCGGGTGAGCCGGTTGATCTGCTCATACATATGCACCGGCACGCGAATGGTGCGGCCCTGGTCGGCAATGGCACGTGTTACGGCCTGGCGAATCCACCAGGTCGCATAGGTGCTGAACTTGAAGCCGCGGCGGTAGTCAAACTTTTTCACCGCGCGGATCAAGCCGATGTTGCCCTCCTGGATCAGATCCAAGAAGGGGACACCGCGACCCACATACTTCTTCGCCACGCTGACCACCAAGCGGCTGTTGGCCTTGATCAGGTGCTCCTGGGCGGCCTGCCCGTCGCGCACCAGCCAAAGCAGACGCTCGCGCTCATCCCAGTCGTCAACCCCCTGGGTCAACTGCTTGCGCGCCTCGCGGCCCTTCTCCATGCGCTTGGCCAGGGAGATCTCCTCCTCAGCCGTCAACAGCGGCACGCGTCCAATCTCTTTGAGATAGAGGCTAATGGAGTCGTCGATCTCGATCTGGCTGAGGTCAAAGGTATCTTCCTCAGCAGAGTCGGCGTCGTTTTCTCCACTTTCCCCTTCGGCCGGCTCATCTTCGCGTGCCTGGCCGATCTCGATTCCCTGCTCGAAGAGCGCCGCGATGGTGTCTTCAAGCTGGTCCATGTTATTTTCAGCCTCGGGCATCACCTGCAACACGTCGTCAAAGCCCACAAATCCCTGGGTACGCCCCAAGTTGAGTAGATATTCCAGTGCTGCTTCCGGGCTAAGTGTTTCTAATTGCCTATTTTCGTCCTGTAGTTCATTCTCTTCGGCAGACAAGTCTTCGTTTTCTTCAACGTCTTCTACAAAGTTGAAGCCGTTGTCCAACTCCATGTCCAGGTCACTGTCCGCCGAGGCCCTCATTTGTCGTTGCTTCGCCATGAGTACTCCCGCTAAGCTTCAATAATGATACAAGGCAGTGATAACGTTAAAAATAACTAAAATGTTCGGTGTTCGGGTATTTCAGTGTTTCAGTGCTTCGCAGCATCAAGGATGGGTAGCGATGTGCAGTTAGAATGATATTCAATTAGGGCATCAATGTATCTATCTTCAGTCGATCGGTTCCTTGAAATCCCAAATCTGGTCTCGTTTGGCGAATTGGGTTTCACAGTGGGCACAGCGCAGCCGGGAAGGTTCGACATGCACAAGCGTCCGGTCACTGCCACATACCGGACAACAGAAAATGTCGCTCACCTGATCCTCAGCAGCGCGATCCACACCCTGCATCGCCGGGCTGTCTTCACCAGCAGCAACAGCCTTGACAAAGACACTCGGCGACAGGGGATAACGCCCACCCAATGCAAACAGCCAGCTATCCATCTTTGCCAACCAAGCGGTGGGGACTGTCCGCTTGAATACCGGCGTGCGAAAATGAGAGACGGCCAGCTGCCGCCGCACGGTCAGCTTGGCCTGAGAGAACTGCTCCCACATCCACGCCGGATGAAAATCAAAATTCAGTGCTACAAACTCAACAGGAGCCGGATCAAGCGGCGACCAGGACTGCCGTCCTGCCGCCCAGCGCGCTAACGCCTTCAAGTTGCGCTTGTTGGCATATTCGAGCACGGCGACACTGTCGCGATGAAGGACTCGGCGGATCTGCGAGAGTGCTCTGGGCACATCGGCCAAATGGTGCATCACTCGCACCATGACCAGTGCATCCAAACTTGCCTTCGCCAACGAAAGCTGGTATATATTACCTGCAACAAAGACGAAGCGCGGGTCGTGTCCCCATTGTTCCACGGCTTCCTGCAATAGCGTCCGGCTGTAGTCGAACAAGATGACCTGATCATACCCCGAATACAGGTCTGCCAGACGCCCAAATCCCGCGCCGATTTCCGCAATGCGCCCTCCGCGTTGCGGCAACAAGCGTTGGAGCGCTAGTCGCTCCGTCGCATCCTCATAATTGCGGCCTTGTCCTTCCCAAAAATCAGTACGATACCGGCTACCCTCATAGTCCATAACAGGCGGGGCTGCGGTAGTTGACGGTCGGGACTCACCTGCCATCATCGACAATTGTCGCGCACCTATGTAAATCTGTCTGTAACGATCACTCGATCCGGGACGTCCCATATACATATATCCTGTATACATATATAAGGGAACGCATCAGCCTGTTTCACGTGAAACACTGACGCACGCACGCCGGTTCACCCCTGACCGCACCCTTCTTTGACGCGCGGACAGCGGCAAAAAAATGGCGGAGGCCACATCCATGCCCACCGCCTAAGTCTTATTGTTTTGCTAGTATAGCAGGGTCGTAAAACAATTTCAATACCCAATTTAACATTTCATAACAAATTCGTTTGTAGATACCGCGCTACCTCCTATAATCCCCCTTAACTCGCCCCGGCACAACGTTAAAGCTTGTTAATAGATGGCGTGCAAAATATATTGTGTATAGACAAACACAGAACATAAGTTCTAGGATTCACGCCGAGCAGCGCCCATCCGCAGCGATGAATAGCGGGGGAAACACTGAAGGTTGTTAATAATCAAGCGGATAGTCGGCCCGCGCCGTCTCGGGCAGATGGCTGATGTCGTTGATCAGCTCGCCGCACCATGCGCCCTCAACCTGCGTCAGGATCGAAATAGCGCAATTATGCGGGTCAAACCGACGCCAGTCCTCGCCGCCTTGCCCCAGCCATGAAGCCAACACATTGGCGATGAACGCGCCGTGGGTGACAGCCAAGATGCGTTGATGCGGGTGGCGGGCGGCCAGCATTTCCAGCGTCTGCAGCGCGCGAGCGCTAAATGTCTCGGGCGACTCACCATTGGGGGGCGCAAAACTGGGGTCTGCCTCCCAACGTCCCCACAGATCTTCGACCTCGCGCAGATCACGAAAGGATCGGCCTTCCCAGTCGCCTAAGTCGAACTCGCGCAGCCCTTCCTCGATCACAGGCTCCAGCCCGATCGCCGCGGCAATGGCCTGCGCGGTGCTCATGGCCCGCGGCAGGGGAGAGACGTAGAAGTGATCAATCGGGTGCGTCTCGTGCAGCTCGGCCAAGCGCGTCGCGGTGGCCGATACCTGCTCCAGCCCGCGCGGGGTCAGCGGCGCATCGAGCGCGCCATGCCACACCTGGTTTACATTGCCTTCCGTCTCGCCATGCCGCACCAGGATTAACTGGGTCGGTCTGGAGGCCTGCCCTTCCCCACGCGCCGCATGATCCGGCCCCTTGTCTAAATTGCTCGTACCCCGCGTCAAATCGAACTCCTTACCTTTAAAAAGAGCCTCGCAAAAGGCAGATGGTCAAGAATACGCAAGACTTCAAAGAGGACTTCTCTATTGTCCACAGACAACCCGATTCAGCCCAATCTGCCCCGCCCGCGGCGCGCCGCGTGCGATTTGACGCGCGCAGACCCATTACTATTGACACCGGCATTGCCCAATGCTAAACTTGCGGCTATCATGCCTACCAAGATGGACAAGTACTGCAATCTACGCTCCAGGCGCTACGCACCTTCAACCGGACACTGATCTGGAGTTTGCGCGCGCATTGCAATTGGACGTCGACGGCAAAGCTCTCCGGATTGGAGGGCTTTTTCTTTTTGCCCAAGGGTGAGCAACGCGGCCGGGATACCCACCCGGCGTTCCCCTGTAGGCTTGTCACACCGTAACCCTGTAACACGGGATTTCAGCACTGGTATCTTTGCGCCGCAAGCGTGCCGGATCATCGTTCTAGATTGTCTAGGCCCGCGACGTGAGCAATCGGCGATCATAAGGCTCGAACCACCACAGCCATTGATCACCACAGCCTTGAGCGAAATGCGTGCCGTCCGGCAATAGACCCGATTATCCAACGATCACCAAGCGAACCATTACAGAGCCAACGATTACAGAGCCGAAATAAGGAACAAAAAGATGTTGCGAGTAGGCGTTGCCGGGGCCACCGGCTACAGCGGCCTTGAACTAGTCCAGTTAATCCATCGCCACCCCCACCTCACGGTTGGCTGGCTGACCAGCGAGAACAGCGCGGGCAAACGCTTTTCCGATGTGCATGCCGCGCCCTTCGACTACCCCTTGATCAACATCGAAGAGGCCATGCAGCGAGCGGATGAGGTGGATGTGGTCTTTCTCTGCCTGCCCCATGCCGCGTCCATCGAGCCGGTGCGCGCCTTTCAAGCCACAGGCGTGCGCGTCATCGACCTGAGCGCCGATTTCCGGCTGACCGACGCCGCGATCTATGAACGTTGGTATCATACCGAGCATACCGCGCCCGACCTGATGGGCCAGTTCGTCTATGGCCTGTGCGAAATCAACCGCGAGCAGATCCGCGACGCGCGGCTGATTGCCAACCCTGGCTGCTATCCCACCAGCGTCAACTTGGGCCTCTATCCGCTCGCCAAGGCCGGTTGGTTGAGCCAGCAGGTGATCGTGGACAGCAAGAGCGGCGTGAGCGGGGCCGGACGTCAGAGCAAGGTACAGTATAGCTATGTCGAGGTCAACGAGAACCTCAGCGCCTACAATGTGGGGGTGCGCCATCGCCACATCGCCGAGATGGAGCAGGTGCTCAACAGCGTCAACGGACAGCAGCAGCATCGCTTCATCTTCACGCCCCATCTTATGCCGGTGAATCGGGGCATTCTCAGCACCATGTATGTGAGCGTGCCCGAAGGCGTGACCGAACAGGCCATCCGCGATCTCTACGCCGAGACCTACGCCAACGAGCCTTTTGTCTATGTGCTGCCCGCGGGGCAGATGGCATCGCTGCGCCATACGGTCAATACCAACTATGTGGCGATCAGCATTACGCCCACCGACCCTGCCCAGCCCGATGGCCCGGACTATATTATCGTGGCAACGTTGGACAACTTGGTCAAAGGCGCAAGCGGCCAGGCCATTCAGAATTTGAACATTGCCACCGGCATGGAAGAGACGTTGGGCCTGCTCTAGCCACAGCGGCAGCAGCCCAGCGTATAGCAAGCAACTAGGACAGCAACACGAATGGAAAGCGACCAGCAAACGCCTGATACGATTGTCATCAGCGAACATCAAGCCACCGAGGGGACTCCCCCGCACTATATTGTTGTGGTTAAAGTCGGCGGCAATGAATTGGACGACCCGGCCTTTCTCGAAGGATTGGTGCGTGCGGTGCAGGCCATCAAGGCTGAAAACCATGTGCCCGTCATCGTCCACGGCGGCGGCAAAACCATTGCCGCTTACCAAGAGAAGCTTGGGCTAGAAGCCAAGTTTATCGAAGGCCTGCGCGTCACCGACGAAGCGAGCATGGATGTGGCCGAAATGGTCCTGAGCGGCCTGACCAACAAGCGCATTGTGCGCAGCCTGGTCAACGCCGGTATCCGTGCCGCGGGCATCAGCGGTGTGGACGACGGCACGCTCTACGTCGAAAAGATGTGGCATCCCCTCGGAGATCTGGGGCGCGTGGGCGACATTCAAGATGTCGATCCGTACCTGATCAACACCTTGATCGAAGGCGACATCGTCCCCGTGATCAGCCCCATCAGCTTCGGCGCACATGATGCCTTGAGCTACAACGTCAATGCCGACCACGCGGCCACAGCCATCGCCGCCCGCCTCGGCGCGATCAAGCTCATCTTCGTTAGCAACGTGCCAGGCATTCTGGTGGCGGGCCGCGTCATCCGCGCCGTCACTGCCGACCAAGCCGAACAGTGGATCGACGAAGGCATCATCACCGGCGGCATGATTCCCAAAGTCCGCAGCGCCACCCGCGCGGTGCAATATGGTGTGGCCCAAGCCGTGATCACCAACTTGGCCGGGGTACAAGAGGGCGGCGGCACAGGCGTCATCGGCTCTCGCAGCTAAAGCACTGGCCCGCCCAACCCGGCAGCCAGCCAACTGGCGGGCAGTATAAACCGCGGCTCGATTTGGAGCTGCCAAGATTTCAAAACCAGAAGATAGCGAAATCCGGCACAAAAAAACCGGAACACAGGAGCCAAGGAGAGACCATGTCAACAGCATCCAAGTCTACCACCCAGTCGATCATCGACCTTGAGCAAGCGCACGTCCTGGGCGTCTACAGCCGTCCGCCCTTCGTCATCGAGCGCGGCGAAGGCTGCGTACTCTATGACACCGAGGGCAACAGCTATATTGACTGTGTTTCCGGCATTGCGGTCAACGCCCTGGGCTACAACGACGCCGGGATCAACCAGGCGATCCAAGAGGCCGCGAGCACTGGTGTGCTGCATGTCAGCAACCTCTATCACTCCGCGCCCCATGCCAAACTGGCCCAACTGCTGTGTGAAACCAGCTTTGCCGACAAAGTCCACTACAGCTTGACCGGGGCCGACGCCAACGAAGGCGCGTTCAAGTTTGCCCGGCGCTATGCACGCGAAAAGGGCCATCAGGACAAGTACCACATCCTGGCCTTCACCAACGCCTTTCATGGACGGCTCTTTGGCAGCCTCGCGGCCACGCCGCGGCCCCAGTATCAAGAGCCGTTTGCGCCGCTCATGCCCGGCGTGCGCTTCGCCGAGTTTAACAACCTGGAGAGCGCCCGCGCCCAGATGAGCGATGAGGTCTGCGCCATCATTGTCGAGCCGGTGCAGGGTGAAGGCGGCATCAACCCCGCGACGCCCGAATTCCTCCAGGGGCTGCGCGCCCTGGCCGACGAATACGACGCGCTGCTCATCTACGACGAAGTGCAGTGTGGCGTGGGGCGCACAGGCAAACTCTGGGCCTATGAGCATTACGGCGTCGAGCCGGACATCCTGACCGCGGCCAAGCCCTTGGCGGGCGGGCTGCCCATCGGCGCGATCCTCATGCGCCAAAAGGTGGCGGATGCCATGCACAAGGGCGACCACGCCAGCACCTTTGCAGGCGGGCTGATGACCACCCATGTAGCCCACCATGTGGTCAGCCGCGTGAGCGACCCTGCATTCCTCGCCGCGGTCGAGGCCAAAGGCAAGCTGTTGATGGAGCGGCTCGAAGAGCTGAACAGCCCCCACACGGTCGAAATACGCGGCAAGGGGCTGCTGATCGGCATGGAGTTGGACATCGAGACTGGCCCGCTGATCGCCGAAGGCTTCAAGCAGGGTGTCATCCTCGTCAACGCCGGCACCAACATCCTGCGCTTTGTCCCGCCGCTGACCATTAGCGAAGCTGAGATCGAGCGCGTTGTCGAGATAGTGGGGAAAATCTTGCAGAACGCGTAACGTGCCGTGCGTAGGATCAGGGAGATTACCCTGATGATCAGAGCGAGAAAGTGCTAGCGCGATCGAGAAGATCGAGGAACCCAGCAGAAGATGCCCATCACCATCCGTCCCGCCCAAGAGCAGGACATCGACCCCATTGTCACGTTGGTCAACCGCTTTGCGGCCCAAAATGTCATGCTGCCGCGCAGCGAGGCCAGCGTGCGCCAAACACTTGCCGACTGGCTCGTCGCGGTCGACGACAACCCACCGGCTGACGCGCCCATTGCCGGGTGCGCGTCGCTGGTGGCGCTGACCACGACCTTGGTCGAGATCCGTTCGCTGGCGATCGATGAAGCCTATCAAGGCTACGGAATCGGCAGCCAGCTTGTCGCGGCCTTGATCGAGATGGCGCGCGAAAGGGAGATGGAGCAGGTCTGCGCGCTGACCCTGCGCCCCAGCTTCTTCATCCGCATGGGCTTCGAGATCGTGGATCGCTGGAGCATCAGCCCCAAGGTGTGGCAAGCCTGCATCTACTGCCCCAAGTTCCACCGCTGCGACGAAGTCGCGGTGCTCATGCCGCTGGTGGAAAAGCCGGTCAAGGAAGACGACGGCAAGCCGCCGGCCTGGAACACCCTACTGCGCTGGGATGCCTGGCAGCCGCTCAAACTGGCCTACCATAAGCCGGATCTACACGAACGCGATTAGATCACAGCGGGGCAGATCACAACAGATTGATCTGCCCCGTTTCGCGCCATGCGCCTGCGCGCAAAGCCAATCACCAACGTCAATGATCAACACCAACATCAAATAGCACGAATATCAAGCGTGAAAAATAACCGCTGCAATTCTCTGCATGCCGTCTTATAGCGTATACTATCCGATGGCACAGTGACCAAAGGCCCAAGGATGCGCGCCTAAAAACAAAATGCGAACCTTACCAATAGCGACCCATAGCGCACCTGCGCCACTATCTGATGCTGCTGTCTTAAACACTTAAAACCTTAGGCACTTAAGAACGATCCTTTGCGCTAAATGTTATCCCAGTTAAATGGTATTCGAGTTGAATGTTAGGTGAGGAGAGCAATCCGTGACAGCAATTCTGGTGTTAGCTGACGGAACCGTCCTGCATGGACAAGCTTTTGGCGCGGCCACTACGGTTGTGGGCGAGGTCGTCTTTAACACAAGCTTGACCGGCTACCAAGAGGTGATCACCGATCCCTCGTACCGGGGACAAATGGTCTGCATGACCGTGCCCCATGTGGGCAATACCGGCGTCAATATTGAAGATGTCGAGAGCGACCGGCCCCAGATTACCGCCTTCATCGTGCGCGAAGTCAGCCCGGTGGTCAGCAACTGGCGCGCCAGCGAGCCGCTGCCCGACTACTTAGCCCGCCACGACATCCCCGGCATCAGCGAGATCGACACGCGCGCGCTCACCCGCCGCCTGCGCGACAAGGGCGTTCTCCATGCGGCCCTTTGCACCGACGGCAGCAAGAGCGAAGCGGAACTGCTCGAACTGGCCCGCGCCTGGGAGGGGCTGGATGGCCGCGACTTGGTCAAAGAGGTCACCTGCCAAGAGCCTTATAACTGGGTCGAAGGCACGCGCGTTGAATGGACACCTGTGGCCGCGGGGCGCAACCTGGACGAGCAGGCCAATCAGCCGGCAGACAGCACCGAAGCTGAACAAGCCGCGCCCCTGGTCGTTGCCTATGACTTTGGCATCAAGCACAACATCCTGCGGCGGCTCACCAGCCACGGGCTGCGCGTGACGGTCGTCCCGGCCCATACCCCGGCGGAGAATGTGTTGGCGCTCAACCCCAACGGCATCTTCTTGAGCAACGGCCCCGGCGACCCCGCGGGCGTGCCCTATGCAGCCGACGCGGTCAGCCGTCTGCTGGATGCCGACATCCCCACCTTTGGCATCTGCCTGGGCCATCAGATCATCGGCCTGGCGGTGGGCGGCCAGACCTATAAGCTCAAGTTCGGCCATCATGGCAGCAACCAGCCGGTTAGCGACATCAGCGCCACCAACGTACAGATCACAGCCCAAAACCACAACTATGCAGTGGAGGAGGAAGGGCTGCCGCCGACCGTTGAGATTACCCACCGCAACCTCAACGACGGGACTGTCGAAGGGCTGCGCCTGACGGATCGACCCGTCTTTTGCGTACAATATCATCCGGAAGCCAGCCCCGGCCCCCACGATGCAGACCTGCTCTTTGCCCGCTTTGCGCGCATGGTCAAAGAACATGCGGTCAAGGAGCATGCAAACGGCACATGAGCGAACCGCTTGTCACCACTTGGGACGGTCTGCCCGTCAGCCCTGAACCGCCTTTTGGCGCGTCCATCGTCGTCTACCGCCGTCGCCAGGGGCAAACGGAAATTCTGCTGCTGCACCGCGCCCACCACGGCGCAGCCTATGAAGGGGATTGGGCCTGGACCACGCCTGCCGGTTCCCGGCTGCCCCAAGAGGACATCGAGGTCTGCGCTCGGCGCGAACTGCGCGAGGAGACGGGCCTCGATCGACCGCTGCAAACGCCTGACATCGGCGGCGATGAGTGGGCGGCCTATGCGGTCGAGGTGGACGCGCGCGTCACGATCACGCTCGACGCGGAACACGACCGCTACGAATGGGTTGATCTGCACACCGCGTTGACCCGCTGCCAGCCTGTGCAGGTGAGCGATACGCTGCGGCGAGTCCTTGTGTACCTAAACCTGATCGATGCAAACGAAGCGCGAGCATGACCCACACCATCCGCACCTATTTGACCGGGTTAGGCAACGTCAACCGCAGTTTTCTGCACATCGTCGAGCAGAAGCAGGCGCGCCTCGCGGCCGAGCACGGCATTGCGTTTCGCATCGTCGCCGTGGCCGACAGCAGCGGCGTCGCGGTCGATCCCGCGGGCTTTGACCCTGCCACGACGCGCCAAGCCAAAGCCGCGGGCCAACCCGTGCGCGACTGGCGCGGCTATCAGCCGGGCGTCACCCCCGCGGCGCTTGCCGCGACGCTTGACTGTGATCTAGTGTTGGAAGCGTCGCCTGTCAACCTGCAAAATGGGGAACCAGGCTTGGGCATTGTGCGTGCAGCCTTGCAGCGGGGAACCTCGGTTGTGCTCGCCAACAAAGGCCCGCTGGTGCTTGCCTTTGGCGAACTGGTGGATCTGGCGCGCCGTCACCAGGCGGGACTTGCCTACAGCGCCACCGTCTGCGGCGCACTGCCGGTGATCAACATCGGCCAGCGTGACCTAATCGCAGCGGATATTCACCGTCTGCGCGGCATCTTCAACGCCACCAGCAATTTTGTCCTGGATGAAATGGCCGCGGGGCGTGACTATGCCGCGGCCCTGGCCGAAGCCCAACGCCGCGGCTTGGCGGAAAGCGATCCGTCGCTCGACGTGGAGGGGTGGGACACAGCCAACAAGCTGATCATTATCGCCAACAGCTTTCTGATGGGCAGCTCGCCAACAGGCAATCGCTTCGTCACCCAGGACGATGTGCGCGTGACGGGCATCACCCACCTAACCCAAAGCGACCTAGCCCAAGCCGCGGCGCAAGGACAGCGCATCAAGCTAATCGCCGAGGCGACGCGCCAGACGGACGGCTCCTATCGTCTGACGGTTGGCCCCCAGGCGCTGCCCCAAGATGAATTTCTCGCGCGCTGTGACGGCTGGGAGATGGGCGTAGAAATCCACACAGACCTCTACGGCATCCTCTATCACAAGATTTGGGAAGACAATCCAATTCCCACAGCAGCGGCCATGCTGCGCGATGTCGTCAACCTATGGCGCTAAACAGCCGCGGCTACTGCTCGGACAGGGGGCTGTTATCCAGCCAGCGCCCGACCACCTTCTCGAAGCCCTCATGCCGTGAGCGTGAAAAGCCGAGCTTGCGATAGAGGTCGGCAGCCGAGTCGGTGAAGAGATAGACATGCTGCCCTGGCAGTTGCTCCAGGGTTAATTCCATCATGCGCGTTGCCACACCCCGTTTGCGATAGGGTTGCCAAGTCCACACATCGACGACATAGGCATTGCAGACGCCATCGGACAGCGCGCGCACTGTGCCAATGATCTCCTCTCCGGCATAGGCAATGACCGACACCGCGCTATTGCGAAACGACTCGGCCAACTGCTCCGGCGAACGGCCATTGTCGAAGTTGTCGCCTGTCAGCTTGCGCTTTAACTCAACCCAATCTACACCGCTCATATCCAACTGATAGCGGATCGCTTCGTTCGATAGGGTGGAACTCGTCTCGCTCAATTCGGCTCCTCGGCTAAGGTTACAGTGACCGTATAGGTTTCTCGCCCGCGCAGCAGCGTAACGGTGACTTCATCGCCCACGCGGTAATTGTCTTCGAGCAGCATTTCCAACTCTTGGATGCTGGAGATCTGCACGTCGTCAACCGCCACCAAGATATCCCCACCAATGTAGACGCGCTGATTGCCCAAAACGGCTTCACGCTGCGCGCCCAACACCCCTGCCCGATCCAGCGGCGATCCGTTCACCATCTGTACCAAGAGCAGGCCCCGGTCGGTCGGCAGCTTCAGCGTCTCGGCCAGCCCCGGCGTCACCGCGTAGGCATAGCGCACGCCCAGCCAGGGATGGGGATAGCGGCCCAACGTCAAGAGGTCGGGCAGCAGCCGCTTCACCGTGTCGATGGGCACGGCAAAGCCAACCCCGGCATTGGCCCCGGTCGGGCTGAAAATGGCTGTATTCACGCCGATCACGCGGCCGCTGGAGTCGAGCAGCGGC
>CAZZNG010000017.1:0-13660 GCA_964655505.1 uncultured Litorilinea sp.
AGGGATCACCTCGTCGGCAAAGGCCGAGTAGTAGAAAAGCGGCTCAAAAGCGCCGGTCACGGCGCGATGAGCTTCGGAGCCGGTGGCGTACATGTTGCCCAGGCCAGTGTTGAGGAACTGCCCGTCCGACCCACCAAACATCAGAATCAGCGTTCGCTCGCGCGGCACTTGCCGCAACCCAGCAACCTGGACTTCCGCGGGCGCGGCTGTTGCCGCTGCTTCGCCGCCTGTTGCAGCCGTGGTCGCTGCTGGGGCTGGGGCCACTGTACCACCACAGGCTGTCGCGATCACGCCCGCGGTTGCCAGGCCACTCAGGCGCAAAAAGTCGCGCCGATTGAACGATACATCCTTCATACCTACGTTCCTCCAATTTCTGTACAAGGTGGGTTAAGGTGGGTGTACAAGTAGAGCGCGCCACGTTTCCTGATCGGGGCACTGCACACGCATGTGCCAATGGCTTGCGACATCGCAGGACAATAGCGATAGGATGCAAAGTAGCGGGCCGAATCGCGTAGCTGTCTGAGGAGCCTAACAGTTCGTCGACACAGCCTGAGCATAACCTAGCCGGTATTGTGCACGCCCAAGACATGGCGGGAGCGTAAAGTGCATGGTGAGTGGAAAGTTGCCGAAGCAGGTAGGTGGCGCTAGAATCAATCTAACTGACGAGACCTCTTCTGTCAAACGTCTATGCACGACCCGACCGGCCAAAACACGCTTGGACTTGCATGACCTCACTGTTAAATACCCGCCCCTCTGACAATTCTCTGTCACAGGCACAAACCAATCAACGCGTAATAGCCCGTTGGTGGGCCGCCATCAATCGCTTCCTCAATACGCTGGGCGGCCTGGCGCGCCTGGCAATGTGGCGCATCCGCTACTATTCCGGCTTGAGCCTGTTGGCCCTGATCGGGGTCATTATTGCCGTTGGCTTGGTCACCAGCGCCGCATTCTTTGCCCAAGCGGTCGACCAGGTCATGCTCAACCGTGAATTGGCCGAATACAGCCGCATCACCCAGCGCCCGCCTTTTGCTGCGCGTGTTTTTAGCCCTTCAACCCAATCTGTGCCGCTGACGCTCGAACGCACCTTCACCCTGGGCGAACATGTGGCGGAGACGTTGTCAAGCGAGGTGGGTCTGCCCGTAAGCCGCGTCATTATGTTGGCTGACAGCGGCAACTTGGGGCTGCTGCCGCCGCCCGACGATAGCCGCTACGCCAGCAGCGGGGCCTTGGCCGACACAGCCCTTGTCCACATGACGGGCGTGGGTGACGAGATCGAAATCATAGACGGCGCGGCCTATGACGAAGAAGCCCAATCGGGCGAGGCGCTGGATGTGTGGATGCACACGGCGCTGGCCGCCCAGATCGGCGCGCAGATCGACGACCGCTTCATTGTCCCCGGCTCGGAAGGCGCGATCATCCCTGTGCGCGTCGCGGGCATCTGGTCACCCGCCGATCCCAAAAGCCCCTTTTGGCTCAACGACCCGAATCAGACCATGGTCGCCAAGCTGTTCGTGCGCGCCGAGGACTATCAGGCGCGGGTCGAACCTGCGCTCAACGTCAAGGTGCGAACAGTCACCTGGCAGGTCATCCTGGACGAGTCTCGTGCGCGCCCGGCCCAAGCACGCAACTACAAAAATGGCTTTGAAAAGGCGGGCATCATCATCCCGCGCTACCTGCCCGATGCACGCTTGACCGCGCCCACCCTTTCGCTTGAAAAGTTCGTGGGCCAGCAGACCGCGCTGACAACCCTCTTGCTCGGCTTCAATGTTCCCGCGTTGGGCTTCCTGCTTTACTTCCTAGTGCTTACCTCCGCGGTGATCGCCTATTGGCAGCGCCGCGAGACATCGCTGCTGCGCAGCCGCGGCATCACGCGCATCAGCATTCTCAACTTCACCTTGATCGAAGCCCTGGTGCTCTTTGTGGTCGGCGTTCCCCTGGGGCTGCTGCTCGGCTTGACGCTGGCGCGCATGATGGGCTACACGGAAAGCTTCTTGAGCTTTGTCGAGCGCCCACCGCTGCCCGTCTCGGTCAACGGCATCAACCTGCCGCTGACGCTGATCACGCTGGGGGTGGTGCTCGTCGCCAAGCTGTGGACGGTGAATTCCTCGTCTGACCAGACCATCGTCACCCAAACGCGTGAACAAGCGCGCCCCACCCGTGGCCCCTTCTGGTATCGCAATTATCTGGACCTGCTGCTCATCATCCCGACCTTCTACGCCTACCAGCAGTTTCTGCGGCGTGGTTCGCTGGCCGCGCTGGTGCAAGATCGGCCCGAAGATCTCTACCAAGACCCGCTGCTGATCCTTGTGCCCGGCATCTTTATCATTACGCTGGCGCTGATCGCCATGCGCTTTTTCCCGCTGCTCATGCGCCTGCTCGATCTGCTGGCGAACCGTATGCGCTGGTTCCCTTCCTACTTGGCGCTGCGCCAGCTTGGCCGCCAAAGTCACGCCTACATCAACCCGCTGCTGCTGGTCATCGTCTCGCTGGCGCTGGGCGTCTACACGCTCTCCATGGCCGCGAGCATGGATCATTGGCTGGTGGACCGCATTTATTACCGCGTGGGAACAGACATGACCTTTCGCCCCTTCTTGGAAAGCGAGGCGCAAGGCGGGGCAACGGCCGCGGGGGCGGATTGGATTCCCCCTGTGGATGAATTTACCGTGCTGCCCGGCGTCGAGCACGCGGCCCGCGTCGGCGACTATCAGGCCGAATTTTTCTTTGCCGGGGGGAGCGGCCGGACGCAAGGCCGCTTCATGGCTATCGACCGGCTCGATTTCCCGCTCACAGCCTGGTTCCGCAGCGACTTTGCCCAAGAATCCCTGGGCGGTTTGATGAACCGGCTGGCGCTTGTCCCCGACGGCATCTTGATCAGCCGCCAACTGTTGGAAGCCAACAGCCTGCGCATCGGCGACCGTGTGAGCATGTTGGTCATTCCGGACCTGGGCGTAAGTGTGCGCCAAGAGTTCACGGTTGTCGGCATCTATGAATATTTCCCCACTGCCTACCCAGAACAGCCCGTAGCCGTGGGCAATCTGGAGTATATCAACTCCTTCTTTGGCGTCACCATGCCCCACCGCATTTGGCTGCGCCTGAAGCCGGGCGTCACCGTCGAACAAGTAAAGCCCCAAGTGGAAAGCACGGGCATCCTCGCCAGCAACATCGAATCCACCGCGGCGTCGCTCAACTCGGCCCAGGCCGAAATGCAGCGGGTCGGCGTCTTTGGCACGCTTACCGTCAGCTTTTTGGCCGCGGCGTTGATGGCCGCGCTCGGCCTGCTCACCTACAGCTACGCCTCGCTACACGAAAGACTGTTCCAGTTCTCGGTGCTGCGCGCGGTCGGCCTGCGCCGCGGCGAGATCATTACCCAAGTCGCGCTGGAATATAGCGTGCTGACTGCCTATGGCGCGCTGGCCGGCGTGCTGTGCGGCTCGTTGGCCGCGCGGCTCTTTGTCCCCCTCTTCCGCTTCACCGGCGGAACCTCTGCCGCGCTGCCCCCCCTCGTCCCCATCATCGCCCAAGAACGCATCATCCCGCTGGCTGTTTCCTTCGCCGTCATCATGGTGATCATGGAACTGCTGGTGATTTCGTCCGCCTTCTACCGCCGCTTGTTCGAGTCGCTGCGCATGGGCCACCAGGGATAAGCCGCCCCTGCCGTGACGCACAGTTTGACAAAAACGGCCCCGCGTCGTACCATATTCGTGTCATTTTGACGATAACCCTATAATGACGATGACCTTATCGGTGAAATCGCAGTAGAATCGAACTAGCTAAAAATGAACTAGTTAGAAACGTATAGGGATATCGCACTTCCGGGAAGTTTGGCGCTTCCCGGAAATTTATCGTGCTGTCACTGCTGCTTGTGCAGCAGATGAGTCTGGTTAAAGTGAGGAACGCTGTGGCTGAGTCTGGTCGCGTCGATGGCCCCTACTGTTACGAATACCCGCGTCCTGCGGTCACAGTGGACATCATTCTCTTCACCTTTCATGAGGAAGAACTGCGCGTTTTGATGGTGCGGCGCAAACAGCCTCCCTATTCGGGCAAATGGGCGCTGCCCGGCGGCTTCGTAGACATCGACGAGGACCTGGAGGACGCCGCGCGCCGCGAGCTTTTTGAAGAGACCCACGTCCAAGACATCTACCTCGAACAGCTTTACACCTTTGGCGAGCCCGACCGCGACCCGCGCGGCCGCGTGATCACCGTCGCCTATTTCGCCCTCCTCAGCACCGACCAGAGCCAAGCCTTGCAGATTGAAGGCGGCAGCGATGCCGACGAAGCCGCCTGGTGGAACGTCTACGAACTGCCGCCCATTGCCTTTGACCACGCGCGCATCATTCACTACGCGCTGCAACGCCTGCGCTGGAAGCTGGAATGGACCGCGCTCGGCTTCCTGCTGCTGCCGGCGGAGTTTACCCTCTCCGAATTACAGAAGGTCTATGAAACGGTGCTGCATGAGCCGCTGGACAAACGCAACTTCCGGCGCAAGATGCTGGCCGCGGATGTGCTCGAAGAGACGGGCAACCTGCGCGAAGGCGATCACCGTCCCGCCAAGCTCTACCGCTTCACCGCCAAGGCCATCGAACTGGAACAGGCGCGCCGCCGCTTCCCCTAATCGCTGCCCATCACCCGCATCTCCCTCCCCTTCCCCTACGCTGCTTCTATCCAAACAAGCAGCGCGTATTGACGCGCCTGACTGAATCGGAACCCTGCCTACAATTGACCATAACTGAAACATGTTATTCTCGTCATCATTGTTGGCGAATAATATTTTGCCAAACATTTTGGATAAGGGAGAGGCGCATTTGAACCAAAACCGACAAGTTGAATCTGACCTTCGTCGCCTAGCCGAGCCATCACCGGCCAATCAACCGTCGCTGCCCTCGTACTTCCCAGACTACATCTTTGGCCTACATGAGCGAGGTGGCGAGCAATTGATGTTGCAGGCAAAGCGGCCTGGCTGGGTCTTGGAGCTTGCTGCCATTGGCTTGGACGGCACCAACACGCACGCCGACTTTTCCGATCTGGCCGATGCCGGGCTGGGCGTCGTGGTCCGCATCAACCACGGCTATGGCAGCACAGGCACGATTCCCACGCCGGATCGCTACGCCGAATTTGCAGAGGCGTGTGCGCGCTACGTGGCGCGCAGCCGGGGCTGTCATATCTGGATCATCGGCAACGAGCCGAACCATGCAGACGAGCGCCCCAACGGACAGTTGATCTTGCCCGCCGACTATGCGCGGGCCTATACCCTTTGTCGCAAGGCCATTCGCGGCGTCAAGGGCCATGAGCAAGACCTGGTGCTGGTCGCGTCGTCCGCACCGTGGAACGCCACCACCACCTATCCGGGCAACGAGAAAGGCGACTGGATTCGCTACTTTGTCGACTGCCTGCTGCTCCTGGCCGACGCCGGCTGCGATGGCTTCTCGCTGCACACCTACACCCACCGGCTCGACCCCAATTTAATCAAGGGCGACTACTTTCATGGCGCGCCAGGCTATCGCCATCTGCGCAACGAATTCCGCACCTACATCGACTATATGAACGCCATCCCGGATCGCTTCCGCCATCTGCCGGTGCTGATCACCGAAACAGACCCGGCCACGCGCGGCATCGGTTGGGAGCACGGGCAGAATACCGGTTGGGTACAGGCTGCCTATGCCGAGATCGCCGCGTGGAACAGCGACCCGAACCGCCAGCCGATCCAGGGATTAATGCTCTACCGCTGGCCCTCGCTGCCCGATCAACCCGAATGGTCGATCAACAACCGGCCCGGCATCATCGAAGATTTCAAGCAGGCGCTCGCCGTCAAATCAGCCGATGCGTACAAGGTGCGCGCGCCCGCGCCGCACAAGCCGCCCACGGTGCAAAAGCCCGACAAACTGCTGCCCGCCAACCGGCGTTGGCAGGGAGTGGTGGTGGCTGAATGGGGCCTCAACCTGCGTACAGGCCCTGGCCTGCAGCATACCGTGATCGATATTTTGCCCCATGAGACCGCGCTCACGGTCTTGGCCGAAGTGGGCGAATGGCTCTATGTGCGGGTGCTGGGCAAAGAGGGCTATGTCAGCAGCGCCTACGTGCTGCGCGCCGAGGCGGATGTCCCCGGCCCAGAACCGGGACGCGAGTACCTGTGCAATCGCACAGACCTGCACAAGTCGCCGCTTGCGCCGCCCAAAGACAAACAGATCCAGATCGATGCCGCGCGCAAGAGTTGGACCGAGCAGGCCATTGCCCATACGTGGAACCACTTCGGCGCGTTGATCCAGCCCCTAGCAGCGACCTTGAAGATCGACCCGGCCGTTGCCGTGGCTGTGGTGGCAATCGAATCGGGCGGCAGCGCCTTTGCCAAGGGCGGGCGCATGTTGATCCGCTTCGAGAACCATATCTTCTTCGAAGAATGGGGCAAGCGCCACCCCGAACGCTTTGCCCAGTTCTTCCGCTTCAAGCTGGAACAGCCGTGGCAGGAACATCAGTGGCGACCAGCCCCGGACCAGCCCTGGCGCGACTTTCATGGCGACCCGGCTGCTGAATGGGCAGTCTTTGAATTTGCGCGTAAAAACTTGAACGCGCCCGCGGCCTTCCGCTCGATCAGCATGGGCCTGCCCCAGATCATGGGCTTCAACCATGAAAAGATCGGCTATGCTTCGGCCCAAGCCATGTTCGAAGCCTTCAGCGGCTCGGCCCATGCCCAACTGTTGGGCTTTTTCGATTTTGTCAGCGCCGAACCGGCCCGGCTTGATGCACTGCGCGAGGGCGATTTCATGCGCTTTGCCACCGACTACAACGGCAGCGGCCAAGCCCCTCTCTACGCCGCGCTCATTCAGGATGGCGTCAAGGT
Organism: uncultured Litorilinea sp.; assembly: GCA_964655505.1. Lineage (GTDB taxonomy): Bacteria > Chloroflexota > Anaerolineae > Caldilineales > Caldilineaceae > QEUY01. Next base: position 6,836 of record CAZZNG010000017.1, read on the forward strand.
CTTCCAGCGGCTGCGCAGCGAGCCGAGCGCCAAGTCAGCCCCGGCCACGCCCCCAGCGAGCCAAGACGATGCCACAGCCGGTGAGGGCAGCAGCAGCGGAGATAGCGAAGGCAATGAGGGCAGCCAAGCGCGTCTGCCCGTGCCGCCCGCTATCGAGGACTTGGCCGATGTGGACCCGGAGCTTTACGCGGCGTGGCGCAAGCATGTGATAGGGGGCTTTGAACACAATGAGGAGATGTTCCAGCGCTTGGTGGGCGCGTTCATGGGGCCGTATCACAGCACAGTGCTGCTCTACCGCTTGACCTTCCTGGTGGGCCTGTTCGCGTTCCTCGCCGCGGTCGGCCTCAGCGCCTACACCGGCGACTTGTGGTTCAGCGTGGTCTTTGGCGGCTTGAGCGCGGCGTCGTTCCTCTCCTTCTTCTTGAGCAGACCGCTGCGCGCACTGGAAGAGAACCTCAACTTTATCACCTGGTTGGGCGTGATCTACAACAGCTATTGGACGCGGCTCGTCTACGCCATGCACATGGAGACGGTACAGGACGACATCGCGGACATCACCGACGACTTTGTGCGCCACATGCATGAGCTAGTCGACAAGAATGCAGCCGTGGGCAACAACCGGCCTGGCCTGCGCTAGCGGCAAACGACAGTACGAAAATCAAGGCGCTTGCCCACTGGTTAGCATCGTGGGCAAGCGCCTTGTTGTTTAGCTAGGGTTCGCATCGCGCTGGACAAGCCGCGGCCCGGCGTTTTGCACAGTCAATAACAATGTCAATCACAACACTTCAAAAGCAATACTTAGAGAGCCAAATTGTTGCCCCTTTGTCATAGCCGCGGCATAATTGGCTTCTATGGCAACCAGTGCAACGATTTCTCCAACTCATGAGTCAGTTCATCCCTTAACGATGCGCCGCGTCGCCCAGACCTGGTGGCCGCTGGCCGCGGGCTGGTTCTTGATGACGGTGGAAATCCCTGTTCTCAGTGCGGCGATTGCCCGCAACCCCGATCCACAGATCCATCTAGCGGCCTGGGGGCTGGTCTTTTCCCTTGCCCTGATCTTGGCGTCGCCCATTATGATGCTGCTGAGTGCTTCGACCGCGCTCAGCCGGGACTGGACGAGCTTTTGCCAGGTACGTCGCTATGGCTGGTTCTTGAGCCTGGCGCTCACAGCCTTCCATATTTTGCTGGCCTTCACGCCGCTCTTTGACCTGGTGGTGGGCCGCTTGCTTGCCCCACCCCAAGAGATTATCCAGCCGACCCGCCTGGGGCTGGCGCTCATGCTGCCCTACATCGTGGGCTTGGCCTACCGTCGCTTCAACTATGGCGTGCTGATCCGCTTCAACCGCACCCGCTTGGTGACACTGGGCGCGATTGTGCGTCTTGTGGTGGACGCGGTCGCGCTGCTCATCCTCTACTTGCTCGGCGTGCGCAGCGGTGTCGTCATCGCCACCGTTGTCCTAACCAGCGGCGTTGTGGCCGAAGCGGTCTATTCCGGCATCAGCGTGCGCCCCTCGCTGCAGCAGTTGCGCGCGGCCGCGCCCAGCAACCAACCCTTGACCGTGGGCAGCTTTCTGAAATTCTACATTCCCCTGGTCATGACCTCGCTCCTGCAAATCATCGTGCAGCCAATGGGCACAGCCGCGCTCAGCCGTATGCCGGAGCCGCTTGATTCGCTGGCTGTCTGGCCGGTGGTATACGGCCTGGTGATCCTCTGGACGAGCGCAGGAACGGCCTTTACCGAGGCTGTGGTTGTGCTGTTGGACGAGCCGCGGCCTGTGGGCGTGCTGCACAAGTTCGCCCTGCGCGGGGGGATCACCGCCATCGGCCTGCTGCTCATTATGAACGCCACGCCGCTGGCCGATCTCTGGTTCAAGCATATTGCCGCGCTGCCGCCGGAACTGGCAGGCCCGGCGAGTTGGGCGCTGTGGACAACGCTACTAGTGCCGGGGCTTGCCTTCCTACAAAGCTGGTATACGGGCACGCTGGTCAACGAGCGCTACACCCGCGGCATCACCGAAGCCGTCTTTGCCGCGCTCAGCGTCAATGGACTGGTGCTGTGGCTCGGCATCGTCTGGGGCGAGGCGCCGGGCCTCTACGTCGGCATGGTTGGGCTTGTGGCGGGCCATGTGGCGCGCACGCTGTGGCTGTGGGTGCGGACACGCCCCATCATGCGCAGCCGCCGCGCAGCAGAAAGGATGGGACCGTTTTCTCCTGCCCGCACCTAGCGCGCAGGAGGGGAGCACCTCACGCGGTTACCGGGTTGTCGTAGACGTAAAAGATGTAATCTTGGCTATCCGTCTCGACGCCCAGATCGTTGAGCAAGCGGAGCAGTTGTGCACGGTGATCCGTCCCGTGGTTCACCACATGCAGGAGCACCTGCCACACAACCAGGTCTTCGTCTTCTCCCGGTGGAAACGGCTTCTCGACCAGCATCTCGTCGCGCAGTTCGGCAAGATACGCGCGCATCCGCTGCTCCACCTGGTCCCAGTGTGTGCGAATGCGTTCCCGATCCGCAAAGTCAGCCGGGTTCAGCGGGTCGGGAACAGTGACGCCGCGCAAGTCACAAAACCAAGCATCATCCACGCTCATGAGATGCACGATTTGATTGCGTACCGAGCCATGCGAGTAATCCACATGCTGCGTGAATTGCTCCTGGGAGAGCGGCACGACATAGCGGTCCCAGATATCGCGGTTGGCCGCGAAGTGATAGCCGTAGAAATGGCGAAACGCATCTGCATTCATCGTGTCATCTCTCCTCTAGGTGTAACCAAAGCGGGATAAAGAAAAAGATTAGGGGGCTGGCCCTGTACCCCGGCCAGTCTACGCACCGGCAGCCTACAGGTAATCGGCCACCACTTCTTGCTCGCGCGCCAAGCCGCGCCACTCGTCGTCATCCGGCCCGTCATAGATCAACGTGTAAGGCCCGCTGAACCCTGCCGCGCGGGTCAGTTCGAGACAGCGCCGGTAGTCCGCCTCGTCCATCTCGCCGCGGGAGTCAAAAGAGGCTTTGGCGTGGCAGGACTCTGCCGCGGGCATGATCGCGGCCAGGTCATCGTACTTGCCCGCGCCCGACCAATTGCCAAAATCGACGCATAGCCCCAAGTCGCCGTCCAGCGCATCCAACACACTCTGCACGCGCGCCGGTGTGGACAGCGTACTGTGCCAATTCTCAGTCATGAGCCGCAAACCGTGGGCCGCGGCCACGTCCGCCAGACGGCGCAGCCCGGCAGTCGCCCGCGCCAGGCCCGCTTCGCTGTCGTCGCGCCCGCCGCTCACGCGTACCCGCTGGCTGCCCAACGCCTGCGCGACCGGGAACCAGTCTGCAATCCAAGCCAAATCGCGCGTACTGTGTTCTGCATGGGCAATATCGCCTGCATCCACCAGCAGCGACCAGAGTTCGATCCTCGCGTCGGCCAGCGCGCCCCGCAGCTCGACCAGATAGTCAAGCTCGCGGCTGGGCAGGTGAAAGTGGCAGATCTCCAGCGTATGGATACCCGCCGCGGCCAGCTTGGCAGGCAGTTCAACCAGGGGCAGCCCTGCCGCGGGTCTGGACGAAGCGACCGGCGGCGCGGTGTCCGGGCCATAGCCGGAAGGACGGCCCAACGTGCGGTGCAAGCTCCAAGTCGAGACAGAAAAGCGTCGTGTCGTAGATGGCATGTCGCCCTCCCCTGTATAGGCTATACTGGCTCTTAAACTGGATCAAACCGGGATCAATCAACCGCGGCCGGTGCAAAGCGTGTGGTGGCGCTGCCCTGGAACCAGAGCCAGAGCAGGCTTACGATCAACGCCACCAGCGCGCAAGAGAGAATCACCTCCTGGACACTTAGATGCAGCCCGTCGAGGGCGACACCGGCCCAAAGCGTACTCAATGACTGGGTTAGCGTCAACGCGGCAAATTCGAAGGCAAAAACACGCCCGCGGAAGTGGTTATCGACAATCCGCTGCAGCAGTGCGCTGGAAAAAACCCACAAGGAGCCTGTGCCGAGCGCGCGCATCATCGAAAAGAAGAGCACCCAAGCCAGCGAACCGGCCAACCCCAGGCCCGCCGCGCCCAGCGTCAACATGACAAAGCTGATCAGGATCGCCCACAGCAAACTGGCGCGCCGCTCGCCGGTCCAGCGCCGGATGAACAGCGGGCCAAAGCCAGTCCCAATGCCGACCGCGGCATAGATCAGGCCAAGCGTCAGCGTGCCGTTGCCACGAAAAGGAAAGACCTCTTGCGCCAGGGGGATTTCCATCACGTTGATCGCGCCCCAGACCAGCGCGCCCCCGGCCTTGACAAGCGCCAATCCCAGGATGAAGGGCCGCCCGCGCAGATAGCGCAGCCCCTCCACAAACTCAAGCCAGCCTCCGCTGGGCGCGCTGTCGCCCGACGCAGGGGCAGTAACGGTGATGCGGCTGACAAACCAGCCCGCCAGCAGAAAGGTCATGGCATCCAGCACGAACGCCGCGGATACGCCAAGCAGCGCCGCGGCAATGCCGCCCAAGAGCGCGCCAACCGCCAGCATGGTGCTCCAGGTGAAGCCGTCCAGCGCATTCGCCGCCACCAGGTCAGACGGTGCGACAATATTCGAGAGCAGCGCCGAGTGCGCGGGCGTGTAGAGCGAACTTAAGACAAACTGAGCCACCGTCAGCGCATAGAGCAGCCAGATCTCTTCCGGGCGGCGCACAAAGAGAAAACAGAGCACCACTGCCGCACGCAGCACATCGGTCGCAAGCATAATCAGCCGCCGCTCATAGCGGTCGGCAAGCACCCCGGCAAAGGGACTCATGAAGAAGACGGGCAAGAGCCGCGCCAAGAAGAGGTAGCTGATTGCGGTGCCCGCGCCGGTCAGTTGGGAGATGAGCGCGGCCGACGCCAGCAGATTGAACCAATCGCCCAGGTTGCTGATAACGCGCGCCAGCCAAAGATTGCGATACGCGGGGTTGCGCCGCAGCAGCACAATGTATTCTTGCATGGTAAATCACTTCTCAGGTGTGCGCCTGTTCGTCGTTTAAATGGCGCTAGGCGTCGGCGGCAGCCGCGGCCTGGCCCCTGTGCCGCCGCAGAAAGTCCAAGACACGCGGCATCAGTTCACGATAGGCGCGGTAAAGCCACGGATAGACGGGATAGTCCCACGCGCCGATGTGTGGCTCGAAGAGCGCGCCAAAGCCCTGTTTGAACTGCCACACGCCTTGCAGCCGATCGTCGGGATCCTCCAGATCGCTGGGCGCGCCCCACCAGTCATAGACCGTGCATCCCTGCTCAAGCGCCCAGCGCATGGCTTCCCATTGCAGCAGATAATTGGGCATATCGCGCCGCCGCCGGTCGCTGCTCGCGCCGTAGAAGTACCAAACGCGCTCGCCATAGCGCATCAGAAAGATACCCGCCACCGGCGTCGCTTCGTCGGCGTGCTCTGCCAGCAAAAGCGCCGCGCCCGCGGGGTTGGCCGGGTCCGCCTGGGCACGCAGAAAGGTTTCCCACGTCGTGCGGTAGTAATCAAAAGGGCGAATGAGGAAGCCATCGCGCTCGCCGGTGGTTTGATAGAGCGCGTAAAAGGTCGCCAGGTCCGCCTCTGTGCCACAGCGCACCGTCATGCCGCGCCGCGCGGCCAAACGCACGTTGTAGCGCCATTTGCTCTTCATCCCCTCAAGTAGCGCCTCTTCACCAGGGCGCAAATCGGTCACTGCCGAATTCTTGAACTGGATCTGTTCCGCGCTGAAACGCCAGCCGCGGCCGCGCAATGCATTGCGCAGGCGAATGCCCGCGTCGCTCGTTTCGACCACATCGGGGTCGATCTTGACGAAGATACAGCGCCGCGCCCGTGCCAGCCGCTGCACCTCGTCCAGCGTCGCGGCCACCAGATCAGGCTCCTGCCAGTTCAACAGCGGCCCTTTGGGCACATAGCCGACGCGCAAGGGGATCCGCGGGTGCAACTGCCGGTCGAGGAATTGCAGACCGGCCTGCACCCCGCGTTCGCTCTGCAAGACGCGCCGCGTGGCCTGCCAGCCGGTCTGCTGCTTGACTTGGCCCCACTCCCAGCTTTGCAGCACATGGGGCACAGGCAGATGGGCCAATGCCGCGCGCCAGGCTCCGGCCTCGTTCACCGTCTGCCATTGGGCGGCCTGTTCCTGGCTGCTGCGCCGCGCGGCCAGCGACCGGCGCGCTTGCTGCACGGCTGTACGCGCGGCCGCGCCCACCTGAAAGACGCGATAGCCAATCGGGTCGAGCGGCTTGTCCCATGTGCCCACATGGCGCACCACATGGCCGCCAAAGCCCTGCTTGAAGCGATAGACGCCCCACAGTTCATCGCTAGGCAGCGCCTCCAGGTCAAGCGGCATCGCCTCCACCGGCGTGCCCGCGCCCTCTCCCCCGCGCATGGCGGCAGCCACCTGGCCGATGGCATCGGGAATGCCCCAAAAATCATAACGTGTCGCGCCGCGCGCCCGTGCCCAGCGCATGGCTTCCCACTGCAAGGCGTGGTTGGGCATACGATTGCGCTGGCGGTTGCTGCTCGCGCCCCACAGATACCACGCCAGGTTGCCGCAAGCCGTCGCCACCAGCGCGCCCAACGGCTCGCCGTCGTGTTCTGCCACAAAAAAAGCGCCCCAGTCGGGCGTCAGCAGGTCATAGGCCGCCGCGTAATAGTCCACCGAATGCACGGCAAACCCGTCGCGTTCGCCCGTCGTCCCCATCAGTTGATAGAAGATGGCCAGTTCGTGGCGCGCCAGTTGGCGCACAGTCACCCCCCTGCGCTGGGCAAGCCGCACATTGTAGCGCCACTTGCTCTTCATGCGCTGCAGCACATCCTCATCTGGCTCGGCGTGGTCACCGCTGTCGTGGGC
>CAZZNG010000017.1:13670-36654 GCA_964655505.1 uncultured Litorilinea sp.
CCTCTTCGCTGCCCGCCAACGACAGGACGATTGTGCTGGGCGGCTGGACGGTCTGCTGCGTGGGGACAAAGCCGTTGGCAAGGAGTAGGCGGCGCGCCTGGGGGCTGTCGGGCAGTTCCGGCTCAATACGCAGCACCGCGGCGTCTGCTTGGCGCGCCTGAGCGGCCACCTTCTCCAAAGTGGCCGAAACCAACATCTCGTCCGCCCAATCGACCACCGGCCCGCGCGGCACATAGGCAATGCCCAAGCCGGCCACCCGCCGCAGCAGGATCGATGCACCGGCAGCCATGCGCTCGCCGTCCAACAGCGCGGCGCGCGTCGTTTCCCACCCAAAAAGTGCTTTGAGTGCAGCCCATTGGGTCGTTTGGAGAAAATGTGCCTGGGCATGGTTCTCGACGAACGCATCCCAGGCTGCATCATCCTGTATATCTGCGCGGCGCGGCGCCGCGTCCTTCACTCGTTCAACCATAGCTGGTATCATACCATACGGTCTGTTGCCTGAGGGTAATTCCCGGCCCAGGCTCGGCGTCTGTCTTTGGGTTAGCGGTCGCGCGCCCAATGAGCCAGTTACTATCTAGTTTGCAAACCTATCTGTAATCGCTAGTCAGAGGTTCCCTTGGCGTACCATCCCCATGCACTGATCGAAGCCGTCCCCAACTTTTCCGAAGGGCGCGACCTGGCAGTGGTCGATGCCATTGCCGCGGCCATCCAAGTGCCGGGCGTGCGCCTGCTGCACCGCACCAGCGATTGGGATCACCATCGCTCGGTGCTGACGGTAGCCGGGCCGCCCGAAGCCGTGCTCGAAGGGCTTTTTCAAGCCGTCGCCACCGCGGCCGAGCGCATCGATCTGCGCCACCATCGCGGCGTGCATCCGCGCTTGGGCGCGACCGACGTGGTTCCCATCGTGCCCCTAGAGCACATCGATTTGGACGAATGTGTCACCCTGGCGAATCGCCTGGGCGCGCGCATTGGGGAAGAACTGGGGCTGCCTGTCTATCTCTATGAAGCCGCCGCGCGGCGACCGGAGCGCCGCCTGCTCGCCGATGTGCGCCGCGGCGAATACGAACTGCTCTGCCGCGAGATCCATACGCCCGAACGCGCGCCCGATTTCGGCCCGGCCAAAGTTGGCCCTGCCGGCGCGGTGATCGTGGGTGCGCGGCCCTTCCTGATCGCGTACAACGTCTTTCTCACCACCAACGACGTGACCATTGCTCAGGAGATCGCCACGCGCATCCGCACGCGCGATGGCGGCCTGCCCGCGGTGCGCGCCCTGGGCTTGCTGGTCGCAGGCCAGGCACAGGTGAGCATGAACCTGGTCGACTACACGGTCACGCCCATCCATACGGTCGTCGATGCCATTGCGGCCCACGCCGCGCAGTTCGGCGTGAGCATTGACCGCAGCGAACTGATCGGCCTTGTGCCGCAAGCGGCCATGCTGCAAGCCGCGGCCCACTACCTCAAACTGCCCGACTTCGACGTAACGCGCACGGTGGAAGGCGCGCTGCGCCGGGCTGAACTCGATTAATCGGACCAGACCAGAGCCGCGGCCGGACGTACGCGCATGAGATCGCCGAGCAGCTAGCGCGCTCGCTGGCCCATGCAGTTTCCCCTCCGGTTAGACAAAAAGCACTTTCCCGGAGGCATCGAGGCTTCCGGGAAAGTTTACATGCTATGTGTGTACAGGATGGGGCGCGTCCAGGATGGGCCTAGTACTTGCAGTCAACCTGGCGCTTGGTCTCGGCGGATTCGAGGATCGCATCGCAGACCACCGCGGCGCGGTAGCCATCCTCAAAATCTGCGCCAATCGGCGCGACCGGCTTGTCGTTGACAATGCAGTCGAGCAGATGGGTGATCTCATGCACAAAGGTGTGCTCCCAGCCGATCATATGTCCCTGGGGCCACCAGTTCTCCCACCACGGGTGATACGGCTCGGAAACCAGCACATTGTGGAAGCCGCGCGTCTCCTTCGGCTCGTCGTCGATCCAAAAGACCTCAAGCTCGTTAAGCCGTTCCAGGTTAAAGCGGATGCTGCCCCGCTCCGCGTTGATCTCAAGCGTCTGCCCATTCTTGCGGCCCGCGGCAAAGCGCGTCGCTTCCAGCGTGCCCAGCGCGCCGTTCTCGAATGAAACCACCGCGCCAAAGGCATCGTCCACATCGACCGTGCCCATCCCGCTGCCGTCTGCGTTGGGCCGTTCCTTGATAAAGGTCTTGGTCATGGCGCTAACCGTGTCGATCTCGCCCACCAGATAGCGGGCCAAGTCGATGATGTGCGCGCCCAGATCGCCCAGCGCGCCGCTGCCCGCCTTCTCCTTTTGCAGACGCCAGATCATCGGCGTGTTGTAATGGGGCATGATCCACTCTTGCAGATACTGCGCGCGGAAGTGGTAGATCTGGCCCAGCGCGCCGCTCTCGATCAGCAGGCGAATCTGGCGGATTGCGGGGACAAAGCGGTAGTTAAACGCCACCATATGCTTGACACCGGCCTTTTGCACCGCGTCGAGCATGGTCTTGGACTCTTCTGCAGTGCGGCCCAGGGGCTTTTCGCACAGCACATGCTTGCCGGCCTGCGCCGCGGCAATCGACGGCTCCGCGTGCGCGTCGTTGGGGCCGCCATTATCAAAGAGTTGGATCTCGTCGTTTTCAAGCATCTCGCGCCAATCGGTGTAAGCGTTGAGATAGCCATAGCGCCGCGCCGCCTCTTTGACCGCTTCTTCATTGCGCCCGGCAATGCCGACCAACTTGGGAATGGCCGGTGGCGGATACATCATGTGCGGGATCTTCAAGAATGCGTTGCTGTGCGCCTTGCCCATGAAGGCGTAGCCCAACATGCCCACGCCGACGACGGGCGCATCACCCGTGGCCCGCGCATCGGCCATTGAGGTAAAGCCCGACCCTTCACTCATCGCATTGCCCTCCTTGATTGCTGACCATTAGCCCATACCGGCTAAGGCTTGATAAAGTCTCTATTCCTTGCCAAAGGCCGCGTCAAACGCCACATCCGACGGCGCAAAGTCGGCCTTGCGCACCACGCCCAACGCTTCCTGCGCACCGAACTCGCGATCCATGCCGCTGTCCTCCCACTCAATGGAGAGCGGGCCGTTGTAACCAATGCGGTTGAGCGCGCGGATGATCGGGTCCAGCTTCACATCGCCATGCCCCGGCGAAACAAAGTCCCAGCCGCGGCGATGATCGCCAAAATCCAGGTGCGAGGAAAGGATGCTGTTGCGCCCGTTTAGCTGGACGCGCGAGTCTTTGATGTGGACGTGGTAGATGCGGTCGGCAAAAGTGTTGATCAACTCCACCGGATCGACAAACTGGTGGATCAGGTGGCTGGGGTCAAAGTTCACGCCAAAGGCTGGGTGATGATCGACCGCGGCCAAGGCCCGCTCCATCGTGATGATGTCATAGGCGATCTCGGTGGGATGCACCTCCAGGCCAAACTTGATGCCGTTCTCTTGGAACACATCAAAGATCGGCTTCCAACGGTCGGCAAAGTCCTGATACCCCGCGTCGATGTCCGCTTGGCTAGTGGGCGGGAAGAAATAGAGCTTGGCCCACACGCTGCTGCCGGTGAAGCCGTTGACCACATCCACGCCAAAGAGTTTGGCCGCGCGCGCGGTGTTCTTCATCTCCTCGGCGGCGCGCTGGCGCACCCCTTCCGGGTCGCCGTCGCCCCACAGCCGATCCGGCAGAACGGCCCGATGGCGGTTGTCAATTGGGTCGCACACACACTGGCCCACCAGGTGATTGCTGATCGCCCAACATTGCAGGTTATATTTTTCGAGCAGATCACGCTTGGCGCGCACATAGCCATCATTTTCGAGCGCCTGCTCCACATCAAAATGATCGCCCCAGCAGGCCAGTTCCAGCCCGTCAAACCCCCACTCGCTGACCTTTTGCGCCAGCGTCTCCAATGGCAAATCCGCCCATTGCCCAGTAAACAGGGTAACCGGTCTTGGCATGGTTATGCTCCTTGTTCAAGTTACGCAGCTTTGCGGTCTATCTGTTGGACATCTATTTGGACATCTATAGGGAAGCGTTGTTGTCGGGCGCGCACCCTGGCAGTGATTCAGCGGCAGGATACGACCGCGCCCAGTGTAAACGATTGTACCACATCGAAAACGATGCCGAGTGACTTGATGTTGTCCTGGCAGGTGGTCACTGGCGGCACACCCACGATGACGGCCTGGCGAAACTCCTCCAGCAAGTACTCCTGCCCCTCCCGCGCCATCTCCACCGGCGGCACAGGCACGGGCGCTTCCCCTGTGCGTTGGGTAAAGACCACATCCTCTTCCATGCCGATGATGCCCTCTGCACATTCAAAGCGCCAGTTGGCATTCCAGGTCGTCTCGCGGCCTTGCGAACACCAAGATCCGTTATAGCTAACCACGATCTCGCGCTCGAAGGCCAGCGTCACCGCGGCGGATGCGTCGCCCTTGAACCAACTCCACGGTGGGTTCCACGAACGACCGTAGACCTGCACCGGGTCCGCGCCCAGAAAAAAGCGCATCAGGTCGAAGTGATGGATCGACATGTCAATGATCAGCGGATAGGCCATCTCCTCGCGAAAGCCGCCAAAGTGAGGGCCGCGGAAGAAATCGACCGTGGCCGCGCCAATCGGCCCCAATGCTTCCTGGCGCAGCGTCTGATACAGGGTCTGCGTCGCGCTGCGATAGCGATAATTTTGCGCGACCATGTGCAAGACGCCGGTGCGGTTGGAGGCATCGACAATCTCTTGCGCGGCCTGACGCGTATCGGCCAACGGCTTTTCAGAGAGGACAGGCAGCCCCGCTTCCAGCGCGGCCACGGAGATGGCGCGGTGGAACTGGGGCGGCGTCACATTGATCACGCCGTCCGCCTCGACATGGGCCAGCGCATCGGCCAACGTCGGGAAGATCAGCGCCGGGTCCAAACCATACGCGGCCGCTTGCGCGGCTGCCACCTCCGGGTTTACTTCAACAAATCCGGCATAGTCTACAGAAGGGGAGGCTTGCACAGCGCGCAGCCATGCATTGCCCATGCCGCCAATACCGACTTGAATCACCTTCATCGCCGGTGACCTTGCTTTCTAGGCAGGCGTGATTGTGTAGGTGTGATTGGTTGTGTGTGGTCGCGTCGATGCAAAGAGCAAGTCAAGCTGCGCGCACTTTGCGCCCGTGGCACTGCTTGAATTTGCGCCCGCTGCCACAGGGACATGGATCATTGCGGTTGGCGTGGGCGAAGCGCGCTTGCAGCGCAGCCTCTTCCTGCGCCAAGATGCGCATGATATTGGCCGGCGGGCGGTGGGCGCGCAGTTCATTCGCCATGATGCGCATGGGCCGGTCAATATGGGTGAAAAAGCGCTTGAATCCGGCGCAAAGATAGTTCAGCCCCTCTTCCCCGTCCGGCGTTTGGATGAAACGGTCTTTGGGGCAGCCGCCATTGCAGACAAAGCGCACTTCGCACTCGCGGCAGTACTTGGGCAGGGTGTCGCGCTTGTCCAGGCCGAACTTAATCTGCTGCGGCGAGCTTACCATGTCGACCAGCGGGATCTCCTGGATGTTGCCGAGCCGGTATTTTGGCTCCACAAAGTGATCGCACGAAAAGAGATCGCCGTTGTGTTCCATCGCCAGCGCGTTGCCGCAGGTCTCTTCAAAGACGCACAAGCCGGGCCGGTTGCCCGTCCACGCCGCCAGTGCCACGTCGAAAATCTGCACAAAGACGCGCCCCACATCGCGGCGCACCCATTCGTCGAAGATGGCACAGAGAAATTCGCCATACTGCTCGCCCGTCAGCGAGCGGGCTGTCACCTTGTCGCCCTCTTGAAAGCCGGTGTCGTTGTCCCGCTCGACAATGGGGATGAACTGCATGAACTGCGACCCCATCTCGTCGCGCAGAAAACGATAGACCTCCAGCGGATGCTCCACATTGCCCGCGTGGACCGTGGTCAGCGTGTTGTACTCGACACGGTGCTTCTTGAGCAGCGCGGCCGCGGCCATGACCTTGTGGTGGGTTGGGTTGCCGCCCTTATCCACCCGGAAACGGTCATGTAGCACAGCCGGGCCATCCACGCTCAAACCGATCAGAAAATCATGCTCGCGGAAGAAGCTGCACCACGCATCGTCCAGCAGCACGCCGTTGGTCTGAAATGCGTTGTGGATGCGCGTGCCCGGCTTGCGATATTGCTGCTGATAGGCCACGGCGCGCTTGAAGAAGTCCAGCCCCATCAGCGTCGGCTCGCCCCCTTGCCAGGCAAAGGTCACTTCGGGGACGCGCTGCGCCTCGATGTACTGCCGAGTATACTCCTCCAACAGTTCATCCGCCATGCGAAAGCGGCTGCCGGGATAGAGCATTTCCTTGGAAAGGAAATAGCAGTACTTACAGTCCAGGTTGCAGATCGCGCCGCGCGGCTTCATCATGACGTGAAAAGCCGGCGGCGGCACAACCTTATCCCCCGCGCTCAAAAAGGTCGCGGTCGATTCCATTCTCAAATCCTTTTCGCCATCACACAGGCAACGCGCGCAGGCGGCATGCCCGCATCCTGTCTGCGGGCATCCAAAAGACCGGCAGGGGCGCTAGACCCCGCCAAAGGCCATAAAGCCGCCATCCACCGGCACGACAATGCCTGTGACAAAGCGTGCGCCTTCGCTGCATAGCCAGACAGCCGCGCCGATCAATTCCTCCGGCTCGCCGAAGCGCGACATGGGCGTATGATCGACAATCAACTGCCCGCGCTCGGTGAGCGAACCGTCCTCGTTGATCAACAGCGCACGGTTTTGATCGCCCAAGAAGAAGCCGGGCGCGATGGCATTGACGCGCAAGCCAGGCCCATACTTGTTGGCAAACTCCACCGCCAGCCACTTGGTATAGTTGTCGATAGCGGCCTTGGCTGCGTTGTAGCCGATGACGCGCGTCAGGGGGCGCTGTGAGGTCATAGAGGAAATGTTAATGATCGAGCCGCTGTGATTGTGCGCCATGACCTCGCCAAAGACTTGGCTGGGCAGCACCGAGCCGGTCAGGTTCAGCGCCACCACCTGATCAAACGCCTCGCGCGTCAGGTCAAAGAAGGTGCGGTCGCCATAGACAATCGCTTCGGGCACAGTGCCGCCTGCCGCGTTGATCAGAATGTCCACCGTGCCCCAAGCATCCAACAGGTCTTGCCGGGCCGCGGTGAGTTCTTGCCGGTTCAGCACATCTGCGGGCAGCGGCATGGCCGTACCCCCGTCGTCGTTGATCTCCTGCGCCACTTGCGCCGCGCGCTCGGCCCGGCGGCCAAGAATGGCTACCTTCGCCCCGGCAGCAGCCAGGCCGCGCGCCATTGCGCCGCCCAAAACGCCGGTTCCGCCGGTCACAACAGCCACCTTCCCCTGTAGGGAAAAGAGGCGGCCCGGCGCATATGCTTCATTCATGTTGTCATCTCCAACATTGCTTTGACCACGCCCTGTTCAGGCGCGAGCCAAGTGGGGAAGCGTTCCGGCAGCTCCGCCAGAACGCTGTGATGGGTGATCCAGGGAGCAATATCGACCTGCCCGCTCTCCAACGACGCGATCACATGACGGAAGTCTTGAGCTGTGGCGTTGCGCGAACTGAGCAAGGTCATCTCGCGGCGGTGGAATTCGGGGTCGTTGAAGGTCAGATCCGCCTGCACAAGCCCCACAAAGACAAGCTTGCCGCTGTTGGCAACGTAGCGGAACGCCCCCATCATGGATTGGGCATTGCCTGTGGCGTCGAAGACCAGCGTGGGCAGGTCACGCCCCAATGCGCCATGCAGCGCGGCCACTGGGTCGTCGCCGCCGTCAATCACGCGGGCCACGGGCAGATGGTCACGGCAGAAGGCGCGGCGCTGTGGGTTTACCTCCAGCACGCTGACATTGGCCCCGGTGAGGCAGGCAAACTGGGCAGTTGCCAGCCCAATTGGCCCCGCGCCCACGACCAACACCTCTTCGCCTGCTTCGGGCTGTGCGCGCCCCACCGCGTGCGCGCCGATACAGAGCATCTCGACCAGCGCCAAGTGCGCCAGCGGCAGTGTCGCCGAGGGATGCAGCTTATCGACCGGCACGACCAGCCACTCGCACATGCCGCCGTCACGGTGAACGCCCAACACCTGCAAACGTTCGCAGCAGTTGGTGCGCCCGCGACGGCAGGCAAGGCACTCACCACAGTTCAGATAAGGCTCGACCGCACAGCGGTCGCCCACCTGCACGCGTGCCGGGGTCTGCTCGTCTAGGCCCGGCCCCAGCGCCACCACCTCGACGCCAAGCTCATGGCCCAAGACGCGCGGATAGGTAAAAAAGGGCTGACGACCGCGGAAGGCATGCAGGTCTGTCCCACAGATGCCCACACGCCCCACGCGCACCAACGCCTCGCCCGGCCCCGGCCGCGGCGGCTCTGGCCGCGTGGTCAGGACGAAGCGGCCAGGCTCCTCAAGCACAAGCGTGCGCATCAGACCGACGCCGGTTCGGCTTGCAGGTCGACCACCATCACGCCATCTTCAGTCCCGGCCCACATCTGGCCCTTGTGCTGCAAAAAGACGAGCGCAGGGGCAAGGCCGGTCGCTGTCCACTGCAGCCCATCGGTCGAGTGGTAGATGCGTTCGGCGTCGCTTAACAGCCAGCCGCCCGCGGTCGCGGCGACCGCATTCACCTGGCTTGGCGCATCAGGCACATGGACAAAGTGGCGGCCGCCGTCGGTGGAACGGAAGAGGCCGTTGGCCTCTGTGCCCGCCAGCACAAGCCCCGTCGTATGGAAGTCCTGGCCCACGGCAATACACTGGTAGACTGCCTCCGGACATTCGCTGCGCTTCCAGCCGCGCCCGCCGTTGGGCGAGTGATAGACGCCCTCCTCGGTGCAGGCAAAGACCGTTTGCCAGCGCGGCCAAACATCCTTTGGCGCAACCGGCGCCCAGGTCAACGCCAGCACGCTATAGCTGCGCAGGCCGAAATTGCGCGAATACCAATGTTCCCCGCGGTTGATCGTGCGCAGGATGCCGCCGCCGTCGGTCGCGGCCAAAATCACGCCGCTCTGTTCGACTTCGGGATCGGCGGCGAACATGACCACAGGCGCGTCCGCGGTGTCGAGCCAGCCTGCGCGCCAGTCCTCGCCCGGTGTCATGGAGAGCGCCGCGCCATAGGGCAGGCCGCCGACCAGCACCCGGTCATGAATCGCGGCGCAGCAGTAAAGATTCTGCTGCGGCTGGGGAAGTTGTGTCAGTGTTCCGTCATCTTCCACACGGAACAACCCGTCGGGGCCAGCGGCCCACAACCCATCTTGATTGGCTGAGAGAGAAAGAATAATGCTCATAGTTTTATGGGGTCAACGCCTGTTGCGGATTCTTATGATAGACAATCGTGTCGGTGGTCAATGCCATGAGCGCGGCGCTGGCAGCCGTCTGGAGTACAGTTGCCAACACACCCGCTGCGTCCACAATCCCTGCATCAAAGGCATCCACAACCTTATCGTGCACAGCATCATAGGTGGCAGTCGGCCCGGCCTGGCGAATCTTATCCATGATCACGCTGGCAGCAGGCACCTGGGCGTTTTCGAGGATCTGGCGCAGCGGCGCTTCCAGCGCGCGACGCACAATCTCGACGCCGAAGCTAGCGTCATCTTCCGCATCCAGCGACGCCAGCGCGTCAATGGCATGGAAGAAGGCTGCGCCGCCGCCGGGCGCAATGCCTGTGTGCTGCGCCGAGGAGAGAACCTTGAGGGTCCGCTCCGCGTTTTGCGCGCGCACCTCGCGGTCGAGTTTGCTCTCGGCCCCGATCTTGAGCACGCCCATGCCCCCGTTCAGCGTTGCCAGCCGCTGCACGATCTTGGGTCGATCTTCATCGTCCAGCGTCATTTCCGCCAGCTGCGCGCGCAGCTCCGCGGCCCGCGTTTGCACAGCCGCGGCATTGAGCTGTTCGGGCACGATCATCACACGCTCTGATGCGAACTCAGTGCGGGCAATGCGCCCGATGTCGCTGCTCGTGGCATGTTCTGGGGAGCGGGCCCACGCCCGGCCCAGCACGGTCGCGCCGGTTAACAGCGCCAGATCATCAAAGACCGCGCGGCGCAAATCGCCCACATCCTTGGGCTTGACCGCGATAATCACCGGCTTCTTGCTGTCCGCCTTGGGCTTGCCGTTCTTGTCGCGGTCGCCCTGGCGCGAATTGCTCACCAAGACGCCGATCACCGCGTCGCTAAACTGCCCGCCGACAATGGTGAGCGACTTGACGCCCGCCTCGTTGGCCGCGCGCAGCAGCCCAACCACCGCGTCTACCTCGTCCAGCTTACCGTCGATCAGCGCCAACCCGCCGCTCTGCGCCAGGGCCGTTTTGGTGGTCGGGTCGGTGTAGAGATACATGCTGGCGATCTGCGCGCGGTTGGCCGCGCCGGTCAGGTAAGACTGCTGCAGGTAGGAGGCCACATACTTTTCGACCGTGACATGGGCATCCGGGCCAAGCAGATAGCTCATCTCGCCGAGTACAGCCGCCAGCGCCGGATCGCGGATCACCGACAGCGCGACATGCGCCAAGTCGTTTTCATGCGCGATCGGCCGTGCCTGCGCTCGGATTGAAGCGACCGCGGCGTCGATGGCCTGATTGACCCCGCGCGCCACGCGCATGGCGTTGGCCCCACCCGCGATCATGCGGACAGACTCACGGTACATGGCGCGAGCCAGCACAGCCGCGGTCGCGCCGCCGTCACCTGCGCGCTGCACCACGCGCCAGACCATGCTGCGCATGAGCATCGCGCCCACATCTGCGCTTGGATCACCCATATTGAGGATACGGCGCACCGCGGTCGCCGAATCGTCGAGCAATTCAGGCTTGCGCTGGTGGTCGCGCTGGTTGGCGACCACGCCGCCGACTGGCCCCAATGTGGGTGCAAGCAAATCGGCCATGGTGTCAATGCCCAGCGTGAAATGCCGGGTGGTCGTTGGTTGTCCAATTACTTTTGGTTTTGGCATAGGAACCCTTTTTACAGCCTAGTGGTCAGGACACAAGTCCGGTCGGCGCAACGCAGACCGTCGAACGAGAATACAACAGCGTAAGAGCAGAATAAACAGGAAAGATCAGACTAGATTCAGACAGTGCTAGGTTCAGGCAGTGTTCGATTCAGGCAGTGCTAAATTCAGGCAGTGTTCGATTCAGACAATGCGCGAGTGGTTGCGGACAGACAGTCCGGCGGCAGCATACCCGTGCATCGATCTTTGGGGTAGCCCGGTTGTACGCTGTCCAGACAGCGCACAATCAAATAATGCGAATAGCTGGAGATGGCAGACCGATGGCGGGTTGAACCGGCAGCAACAGGGTTGGTCCGCAGAACTGGTCCTTGGGCACTGATCCAGTAACACGTTGGATGCTGCTGGTCGCGCAGGCGCGCACCAGCATGCAAATTCTAACCGATAGTGCACCTGGTGCAAAAATCGCTTTTGATCGCACTTGTGCGGGTGCTCGCACCATTTTGCGCCACCAGCCGCAGGTCGATTCCCCATCCTGGCAGCGCGCCCGGAACAACAACCCCGCGAAAGTGCTTGCGCAATCCGCGCAACTGCGTTTGAATGAATGCTGGTTGCGCCGCTACTGCATGGCAACAACAGCGTATAACAGCACTGTGTATAACAACACAGCATCGCAACACAGCATAGCAACACCGCCGCACAGCAACCACAGACAGCGCCACAGTCAATTCACAACAGGAGATGACGGCATGTATGCATCAAATTCAGCGTCTATGCGTTGCCGGTTTGGGATGAACGCGCCGAACGGGCGCGGATTACTTACCCTGGGGTTGACTGTGATGCTCGCTATGGCGCTCGCTGTGGCAGCACTCACAATCCTATACGCGCGGGCCTATGCCGCGGGCACGGTGGGCGACGGCACACCTGCATCGTGTACGGGCAATGCCCTACAAGACGCGCTCGACGGTGGCGGCATGGTGCAATTCAACTGTGGCGCGGCCGCGCACACCATCATCGCCAACACGTATGTCATCTCCCAGGACACCGTGGTAGATGGCGACGGGCGGATTACATTGGACGGTGAAGACCTGCGCCAGATCTTTCTGGTACAGTCCAACGTAACACTCGAACTTCGTAACTTGACACTCCAAAACGGCAACTTTGGCAGCGGCGGCTGTGTCTATGGGGATACTGACTCGAACGTAAAAGCCATCTTCACGACCTTTACCGGCTGTGCAGCCATGCCCGACGACGGCGGCGCAATCTTCAGTCTCGGCACAGTGACCAGCGACTTCAGCCGGTTTACCGGCAACAGCGCGGGCGACGATGGCGGCGCGATCTTCGCGCTGGGCGATATCACGGTGCGCGACAGCCTCTTTGTCTCCAACACCGCGGACAGCGGCGCGGCCATCCGGCTCAACGGCGGAACCTTGAGCGTGGCGCGTGCGCTGTTCACCGACAACATCGCCACCACCACCGGCGGCGCGATCGACATCGCCACCGGCACAGTCACCGTCACCGATTCGACGTTCTATCAGAACCACGCCGACAGGGGCGGCGGCCTCTATGCCGCGGGGGCCAGCACCGACACATCCGTGGTAGCAAGCACCCTGCTCGCCAATCGCGCCAATCTTGGCGGCGCGCTCTACATCGATGGGAGCGGGGGTGTTTTCTCGCTACAGAGCAGCATCGCCGCGCAAAGCCTGGACTTGGCGGGCGTGTCGGAAGCACTCGAATGCGACGGCAGCCAGCCCATCACCTCTGCCGGATACAACCTGATCGGCGACAATTCTTGTTTCAACGGTGAGCCGACCGACATCAAAAACGTCGACGCGACCGGCGGCGTCAAGTTGGGGCCGTTGGCCGACAATGGCGGCTTCACCCAGACGTTCCTGCCCGACGCGGACAGCCCCGCGCTCGACAAGATCCCGCAAAATGTCTGCACAGCCAGCGACCAACGCCGCGGCCTGCGCGTTGCGCCGTGCGACATTGGTGCGGTGGAGCGAGGCGCGCTGCTGCCCACGCTCTACCTGCCTATTCTGATCCAACAGGAATAATTGGGCAAGCGCAAGACAGCGAGCATCATCTTCTGCGATCCAGACACGCTTGAGACCTGGTCACACCTTTTTACGTAGTGAGCGCCAGAACAAGGAACCCTTTGCCTTGGGCGTTTCACTAAGCAAGGAATCAACTTATGTCTACAGAATCGCGCAACGATGCCATCATCACAGCCCACAATATCCACAAGATTTTTCGCACCGGCAAGATCGAAGTCCACGCGCTGCGCGGGGTCGACCTGACGGTTTATCGGGGCGAAATGGTCGCCATCATGGGCCCCTCCGGCTGTGGCAAGACCACCCTCCTCAACTGCCTTTCTGGGCTGGACGACATCGACGAAGGCCAAGTCACCATCGAAGGCGACGACCTGCGCGAGATGGGCGACCGCCGTCGCACAGCCTACCGCGCCAAGCGCATGGGCTTTGTCTTTCAGACCTATAACCTTCTGCCGGTCATCACAGCCGTGGAGAATGTAGAACTACCGTTGTTGGTCAGCGGCGTTGCGCCCGCGGACGCGCGCCGCCGCGCCACCGCTGCGCTCGAACAAGTGGGGCTGGGCGACCGGCTGCACCATCGCCCGGCTGAACTCTCCGGCGGCCAGCGTCAGCGCGTCACCATCGCGCGCGCCCTGGTCAACGACCCGGCGATTGTGTGGGCCGACGAACCGACCGGCAACCTAGACAGCAAGTCAGCCCATGACATTGTCGAATTGATGCGCGCCCTCAACACCGCGCACAACCAGACCTTTGTCATCGTCACTCACGACCCGTGGATTAGCACCCAGTGCGACCGACTGGTGCGTATGCAAGACGGGCAGATCATCGGTGATGAGGCGATCACACCCCAAACAGCCGCAGCCATCGCCGCCGAGACAGGCATTCAGACAACGACAGGGACAGCCACAGAGATAACCTCAGAGACAACCTCAGCTGCGCTGCCCGCGCGGGAGGCATAGCATGGGCGCTATCAGCTTCAACATGACCACCCTCATGATCGGGCTGATCATCGCCGTCGCCTTGATCTTGCTCTATTTGGTGCTGGTGGCGGCCCGCAACCCGGTCCTGGTCAAGATCGGTTTGCGCAACATACCGCGCCGCCCAGCCCAATCGATCCTCATCATCATCGGCCTGACGCTCAGCACCATCATCATTGTCAGTTCGTTCACCACCGGCGACACGCTCACCTATTCGGTGCGCTACTATGCAATCCAGTCCTATGGACACATCGACGAGATCATCGCGCCGCCGCTCTTATCCCTCTTGGCCTCCCTGGGCGAAGGGACCAGCATCGAAGAGGCAGCCGCGGAGAATGAGCAAGTGGCGGAATTGGAGCGGCTGACCGAAGGCGGGCTGACCAGCCTGCTGGCGGTTCTGGAAGGGGGGTTGCCGGGCATCAGCACCGACCGGCTTGACCAGCTCAAACAGGAAGCCGAGGACGAACCGCTGATCGACGCCGTATCCGGTTCGATTATCTTTCCGACGATCATCCGCAACACCACCACGGGCCAGGGTGAGCCGTTCGGCTTCATCTTCGCCGTCGATAACGACTATGACCAGCTATACGGGCTGACCTCCATCGAGGGGGAGCCGGTCGAAATGGAGACGCTGCAAACCGGCGTCGGCAACATCTTTGCCCAAGCCGCCAATCTCTTCAGCTTGATCGGTGAGGCAGGGGAGCGTTTGGGGCTGGGCAATGTGCAGATTTCAGACGTTGCCATGGCGACCGCCGCGGTCGCTGCGGCCCTCACCTCCGACTCTGCCGATGGGCCTGACCTGGATTTGGCCGAGATCAGCATTGAGTTGGAGACGCTGCGCGGCCTCGGCGTCGATACCAGCCTCCTTGAACAGCAGGGGATCGAGTCGATCAGCCTGGAAAACCTG
Organism: uncultured Litorilinea sp.; assembly: GCA_964655505.1. GTDB lineage: Bacteria > Chloroflexota > Anaerolineae > Caldilineales > Caldilineaceae > QEUY01. The sequence goes on from CAZZNG010000017.1 coordinate 28,533, forward strand.
GGGCTGACGCCGGAACGGCTAGAAGCTATCGGCGTGACCACCACCACCGTCACGCTCGATTCGATCGGCGTAGATACCAGCGGCATGCAGACCGTCACCAACCAACTGCTCGGCGCGCTCAACCTGAACACGCTCAGCAGCGAACTGGATCAAGTCTTGGCCCAAGCCGGTCTGCAACTGCGCCAGGGGGATGTCTACTTGAGCCGCCTGGGCGCGGAACGGCTGGACGCGCGCGTGGGCGATGTGCTCGAAGTCTACATCGGCCCGCTGCCGCTGCCCTTCCGCGTCAAGGCCATTGTGGACCAGGCAGGCCCCATGAGCGCGATTGCGCCGGTGGTCATGCTGCGGCTGGACGAGGCGCAACAACTGCTTTTCATGAATGGCCGCGTCAACAACATTCTCATCTCCAATGCAGGCGATGAGGTGGGCGGCCTGGAACATACCGCCACGGTCAGCGACCGGCTGCGCGTGCTGGCGCTGGAGCCGTCGGCTGTCGAGCAAGTGGGCGAAATCCTGCGCCGCCCCAGCGTCAAGCCCATTGTTATAGAGGGAATGGAAGAGTTCGCGGGCACCGGCGGCGAGGATATTGACGCGCCGCCCTTCATGCGCGACTTCATCATGAACCTGACTGGCCTTGGCGACAGCCGCGCGCTCGCCGAGCAGCTCGTCGCCGAGTTGGAGCAGCCTGAAACCACCCCGGCCCTGCGCGAGCTGTTGAGCGACATCAATCTGCGCGCTTTCCTGGGTCAGCTTCCCCTGCCCGCCGATGACGCGGCAGAACTGCGCGCCGTGTTGCGCGACCTCAACCAATTCGACGTGCTCGATCCACTGAGCAAGGCCACTGTCGTCAGCGCCGCGGAGGTCGGCGGCGTTGTCTTTAGCACCGTCTTTTCCGTCTTTGGCATCCTCTCGATCATTGCAGGCGTGCTGCTGATCTTCCTGATCTTTATCATGCTCGCCGCGGAACGGCGCGCCGAAATCGGCATGGCGCGTGCGATTGGGGTGCAGCGCGGCCATGTGGTGCAGTCGTTTATCACCGAGGGGGTGGTCTACGATCTGCTGGCCGCTGCGCTCGGCGTTGCCTTGGGCTTGCTCATCTCATATGGCCTGGTCGGCGTGATCGGCAACCTTTTCAACACAGCCACCGAACAGCTTGCCGGGCAGTCGCTGCTCTTCCGCATCCGCTTCAACGCCGCGCCCACCTCGCTTGTGGTCGCCTACTGCTTGGGCGTTCTCTTTACCTTCATCGTCGTCACGGCTGCGGCGTGGCGTGCCAGCCGTCTCAACATCGTCGCCGCCATTCGCGATCTCGCAGAGCCGCCAGGCCGCGGGCGCACAACCGGATGGGGGCGCACCCTGCGTATGCTCTTCGGCCCCCTCTTGATTGTAGTGGGCGGCGTGCAGATCTACTACACCCGCGCCGGGGGCTTCGGCTTCATCCAGGTGGGCGCATCGCTGATCTTGACAGGCTCGGCCTTCTTACTCGGCAGCCTATTGGAGCGCGGGACTTGGCGGCAAGAGACCATTCAACGCACCATCTATACCTTGATCGGCCTGGGGCTGCTGGTGATCTGGGCGCTGCCCTGGTCGCGCTGGCTACCGTCACAGATCAGCAACCCCCTGGACGAAGCCAGCGTTTTTATTCTAGGCTTGGTGCTGGGCGGCCCGCTCATGATCATCGGTGCGATCTTGGTCATCATGTTCAACGCCGATGCGTGGACATGGGGCATCAATCGGCTGTTGGGGGGAATCGGCTGGCTCACGCCTGTGCTCAAGACAGCCATTGCCTACCCCTTGAGCGCACGCTTCCGCACAGGCATGGCAATGCTGCTCTTCGCCATGATCATCTCGGTCGTCACGCTCATGACCGTTGTGATCGACGCCACCCAGACGCTCGTCGCGCCCGACTCGGAGCGCAATGCAGGCTTTGACATCAGCGTCTCCGGCACGCTTTTTAGCTTCTTCGACCCGCTGGAAGATATGGCCGCGGAGATTCCCGACAAACCGGACTTCCCCGCGCAAGATGTGGACCTGATCGGCAGCATCGCCCGATCCAGCGTGCGCGGGCGGCAGCAACTGCCCGCAGTAGGCCAGGACAGCGTGGATCGCCGCGCCCCATTGGTCGGCCTCAACGACAATTTCATCCAGCAAGCCGCTACAGTCTACAGCTTCCGTCTGCGCGCAGAGGGCTTTGCCGATGACGCGGCTGTGTGGGAAGCGCTGCGCACACGCGACGACGTGGCTGTCATTACCCAGGAAACGCTCTATCAAGGCGACCTAGCCCAACAGAGTGAGCCACCGTTCGACCCTGATGACTTTCTCGATGATGGCCCTAGCGATGAAGAACCTGAGGAAGAATTCTTTGGGGGCGATTCGGCCCAGGTACAGCAGTTGGTGCGGCTCATTATCACCGGGGTGGACGCACAAGCGATGTCGCTGCCAGAGGCACGGATCACGCTGCAAAACGCAGACGGCTCCCAGCGCCCCGTGCAGATCATCGGCGTAATCAACGAAACGACGACCTTGCCCGGCGCAGGCATCTGGGTCAATGACAGCCTGCTCACAAGCGTTGTCGGTGAAAAGGTCGTGCCCGACGCGTTCTATATCAAGGTTGCCGAGGGCGCGGACGTGCGCCAAGTCGCCCAAGCAGTCGAGCGTGCTTTCCTCAACAACGCGGTCAACGCCACCATCATGGCCGAAAGCTTCGCCCAGGCGCAAGCCCTCACCCGCGGCATTCTCCAAGTCTTCCAGGGCTTCCTGGCCCTGGGTCTGCTGGTCGGCATCGCGGCCCTGGGTGTGATCAGCACGCGCACGGTGGTCGAACGCCGCCAGCAGGTGGGCATGTTGCGCGCCATCGGCTTCCAGCCGCGCATGGTTGCGCTCTCGTTCCTGCTCGAATCCAGCTTCATTGCCTTGACCGGCATCCTGGTCGGAACCGCCACAGGCGTGCTCTTAGGGCGCACACTGGTCGCGTCCAGCTATGAAGCGATGGCAGACGGGCGTACCTTTGCCGTGCCTTGGCTCCCCATCCTGGGCATTGTGGCAGGCGCGTACCTCTTCTCGCTCTTGACCACGATTCTGCCCGCGCTGCAAGCGTCGCGCATCTATCCCGCCGAAGCGCTGCGCTATGAGTAACTAAGATGAATCTTCCGGGACGCTCATATTATTCTCTCGCCGCCACTTGTTTGGCTACAGTTGCCACTTGAGGCAACGGCGGCGTAAGCGTCCCGGAAGGTGCATCCCTACTTTCCCACGGAAGCGCCCACTATGCCCACCATGCCCCACACCAACCAAGTTGACCCCGTCCCCCACGGCGATTGGGACCCGCGCATCCGCCTCTTTGTCAATGCTCCCTTGGTACAGATCGCGGTAGTGATCACCGCGCGCTATGTGGTGCTGGTCGACACGCTGATCAATCCCGCCACAGCCCAAAGCGTCATGGCCGCGGTCGAGCCTGAATGCGCCGGTCGCCAACTGCTCGTCGTCAACACCCACGCCGACTATGACCATGCCTGGGGCAATCAGTTGTTTGTGGGCGACGCGGCTCCCTACCCCGCGCCCATCATTGCCCACCGGCTCTGCGCCGATATCCTGGCGGATGCAGAAACCGCGGACTATCTGCGCGCCGCGCAAAGTCGCGAGCCGACCATCTTCGGCGATGTGCGCCTCACGCCGCCCACGCTGCTCTTTGACAGCGAACTAATCATCGACGGCGGCGATCTCACCCTGCACTGTTTCCACACACCAGGGCACACGCCCGATCATATCTCGATCTACTTGCCCGAAATCGACACGCTGTTGGCAGGCGACGCCGCGGAACTGCCCTTCCCCTTCGCGGATTCACCCGCCGACCTGCCGCGTATGCGCGCGTCGATGGCGCGCCTCGCCAGCCTGCACCCCGCGCGCGTGCTCTATTGCCACGCGCCCAACCACCTAGGCGCGCAGTTGATCCACGATAATCTAGCTTACTTCGACCGGATAGAGGAGGCGTGCCGCGCCGCCCTTGCCGCGGGGCTGAACGCGGACGAATTGAGCCATGAGGCGTTGATCGCCGCGGTGGGCTGCCGCTTTGAAGAGGTGACGCCTGCGGGGGGCGCGTGGGCGGACGTTGACGACGAAACCCGCATCGAGCGCCACGCCGAACAACTGCGCGATATGCTCAGTTGGCTGCAAAGCGGCTCGTCAGCGCCAAATCCATGATATCGACAGCGCCTTCAGCCTGGAAGATGAGCCGATCCACACCCGCAGGCACATCCACCGCGACCGTCGCACCGTCAGGGGCAGGCGCAAGTTCCAACGTCTCGCCGCCCGCGGCCCCGTTGTCCACCACGTCCACGCGCAGCCGTGCATCCGCCGCGCTGCGATAGGTGACCGTGACCGTTGCGCCCTGCGCCGCGTGGTGGATGAGCAGTTCGGCCCCTTCGCCGGGCTGTGACGAGAGGCTGCGCCACTGCTCGCCATCCGCCTGCACCAGCGGACCCCAGTGCAGCGCCCCCAGTTCCAAATACGGCTGGGGCGCGTCGACGCGCGGCACAGCGTAGACCGTCAGCCGCTCGTCTGTATAGACCGGCTCGCGACCGGCAAAGACTGCTTGTGCCATTGCTTCGGTATAGGTGCGCTCGTCGCCGCCCGGCATCTTATAGCGATCCAGCACCACAAAATCCACGCCCAGATCACCCAGCACCGTCAGCCCGACCAGGGCCGGATCATCGGCCAAAATGTCGCGGCCCAAATGGCGCAGATGCTGGAGCAGCGGCACGCGCTCGGTCAGTGTGCGCGGGTCGTCGCGGCTGATATACGCCACAGTCAACGGGCGGCCATGCACCGTCTGATAGAGCAGATAGCCGGGCCGGTCATAGTTCATGGGCAGGTTCAGCACCGCGCCTTGGCCTGGCGTCTGTGCCAAGGTCGTATAGTAGGCCGGGGTATCCGGCGGGCTAACCGGATAGGGCGCAACCCAATACTCGGCCAGCAGCAGCCCCAGGATCAGCGCCCCCGCGGCCACGCGCCAGGCGGCATGAAGCCGCGCCAACAGCCAGGCCAGCCCGCCCGCGGCCAAAACCGCTACAGCCAACTGCACCATAATGGCGAAGCGGCTCACGCTGCGGCTGATACGCATAAAGGGGACCAGCCGGTTGACCACCTCATAGGGAGTCCAGCCGTCCAGCGTGGGCAGGTCGGGCACTTGCTCCCAGCCCAACGTCGCCAGGCGCATACTCGGCCCCATTGCCATCAACACAAAGAGCAGCACAGCAGCCACCCAGAAGATCACGCGCCGCCTCAACGCCGCTGCGCCCACCACGCCCAGCAGCAGCGCGGTGTAGCCAATTGCCAGCGTGCGTTCGCTTACAGGCGCGATCTGATTGCCCGGCCAGGTGAAGCTGTCGGGCCGGAAGAGGGTGTGCATCCGGCTTGGAATCAAGAAGTCAACCAGAGTGGCGCTGAGGATGTACAGGTCGGACGGTGGTCGCACCATGAACTGAAATTCGGTCGCGGCCTTCACCATCGGCCACAGGATGGGCGAGAGTACCAGCGCAAAGAGACCACCCGCCAACCCAGGCGTGACCAGGCCAGCCAGCCAACGGCCGCGGCCCCACGTCCACAACACAGCCAGCCCGGTAAATAAAAAGAGATAGAGCACAAAGTACCAATCGCACAGCCCGGCCAAGATCAGGAAAAGTCCGGCCCATCCCCCCTGGCGTATCTGCATGGCGCGCGGTTGTCCATCCCGCGGCGCGGCCATGCCACGCAGCAGCGCCAGCACATAAAAGGGCAGCCATTGCAGCGCCATCACCTGCATATGGCCGAGCAGATGCGCCATATGCACCGGCGCAAAGGTAAAGATCGCCCCCGCGCCAAACGCAGCCAGGCGCGCGGCTGCGCCGTCTGCGATACCGCTGCGCGCCAGCACCCAGCGCGCCAGGAGGAACGCGCCATAGCCCGCCAGCACCCAACTGATCAGCACGACGCTGTTATAGGCCGCGTACAGGCCGCCGCTCACCTGTACCGGCAGCGAAACGGCCCCATTGAAGGGGTTCAGTGTGTGAAAGTAGAGATCGACCCCGGTGGGATGGTAGAGCAGATCCGTCGTGTAGGGGGTCTGGATGCGGTCGACCAGCGCCAGCTTGAGCCACCACAGATTCCAAAAATTCTGCCAGCCGTCAAAGCTGTCGCCGGGGATGGCCGAAAAGAAGAAGCGCGGCGCGGGCCAGGTCATGACGACGGTCAGCACCCAATAGCCCGCCAACACCAGGCAATGCAATGCGCCAGTCGGTAAACGAGCAGCGCGACGAAGGCCAGATCGAAGCATGAAGCAGGAGCGCGGCTAGATAGACGCCAGACGCCGAAAAGTCGTGCGCAGCGCCTAGGCGCGCTGCACGGCTTGCAACAGATTCGCCATGAGCATGGCGTTGGTCATCGGCCCCGTGCCGCCGGGCACAGGCGTGAGCATCCCGGCCACTTCGGCGACCTCGGCTTGATCACAGTCGCCCTTCAGCCCGTCCTCGGTGTAATTCGTGCCGAAATCGACCACCACAGCGCCCGGCTTGATCCAATCGCCCTTGACCATTTCGGCGCGGCCCACCGCTACGCACAGAATATCCGCGCCGCGACACAGGCCGGGCAAATCTTGGGTGCGGCTGTGTGCAATGGTCACCGTGCAATGACGGTGCAGCAGGAGCAGCGCCATAGGCTTGCCCACAATCTCACTGCGCCCCACGACCACTGCCCGCTTGCCCTTAAAGTCCACCCCGGCTTCTTCGAGCAGTTTGATGCCGCCCGCGGGCGTTGCCGGTGTCATAAAGGGCGGGCGGTTTGCCAGCAAGCGCCCCGCGTTGACAGGATGTACGCCGTCCACATCTTTGGCAGGGTCGAGCAGGTCGATCAGCGCGGCTAAGTCGATCCCCGAGGGGACCGGCTCCAGCAGCATAATGCCGTGGACGGAAGCATCGGCGTTGAGCGTCTGCACCGCTTGCGCGGCCTGGGCCTGGGTCGTGTCCGCGGGCAGTACAACCGGCCGGTAGCCCGCGCCCACGCTCTTGCAATTCTTCTCGATGGCGCGGCCATAGCCCGCCGCGGCCTCGTCATCGCCAATACGCACCACGCCCAGCGTGAGGGGCGCGCCTGTCTGCTCCTGAAACGCGGCGATCCCTTGCTTGATCTGCGCCTTGACCGACTTTGCCAGGCCGCTGCCATCCAACAATGTCGCGCTCATAGCCCAATCTCCAAGACCTTTTCACAAGTTGCTTTGCCCGCTGCCGCGGCCTGCTGCGCCGCAGCCAACAGTTGGTCGCGCCGCGCCGCCATATCGTCCACAAAGCCGCTGTCTTTGATGAACTTCAGATTGATGTTGACGTTGATGATCGCGCTGCGCAGCGCGGCCTCGGCCAAATAGAGCGCGGTAGCCGCGTCGCTCACCACATTCGTATTGCCTTGCGCCGCCACTGGATCGACCAGGCGCAAGATCGCCAAGCAGCGCTCTGCGGTCGTAAAGGGCACGCGTGCCGCGCCCTTGAGCGCCTCTTGCAGCGTGGCTGTGCGCGCCGCTTTCTCCTCGTCGGTGCTGCGCGGCATACTGTAGCAAGCGGCGACCCGGTTAAAGGCCGCCACGTCCTCGTCGGCCAATGCCAGCAGTTCCCGGCGCAGCCCCTCACTCTGGGCCAACAGTTCCTGCATGGTCGCCTCGACCTCGGCATACTTCTTGTTGCCCAACGTGAAGTTGATCACCATACTCAGCAGCGCGGCCGCTTGGCTGCCGGTGAGCGCGGCTGCGCCGCCACCGCCGGGGGTGGACTGTTTAGCCGCCAACGCGTCTAGGAAGGCGGCAATGGACATGTCGCCGGTTGTCATCTTGCGCTTCCTCTCTTCCTGGCGCAGCGCTCTTCACTGCACAGTGAGTCAAATCGTGCGAGTCAAATCATGCGAATCAGATAAGGCGTAGCTGATCCAAGCTCCAAGCCACAGCCAGACTGGAATCCAGCCAAAGCATGATAGCATGCCCCGTCTGATTTGCCCGAACCGAGCAGGCCCGTAACCGCTCCAGAACGGGACAGTACAGGCCAACGCTTTGAGCAGGCCCGGCGAGGTTGGCGCGTGGAAAATCACCGTGCTACACTACTTGTTG
>CAZZNG010000018.1:0-36303 GCA_964655505.1 uncultured Litorilinea sp.
GCCGCGCGGAAGGTATCGGCCGCGGCGATCAGGACTTTGCGCCCTTGGCGGCGGTAATAATCGGCCATCTTGCCGATGGTGGTGGTCTTGCCGGAGCCATTGACGCCGACGACCATCACGACGGTCAGCAGGCGTGGGACATCGATCTGCGACGGTTCGTCGGGCGTCAGCAGGTTGACCATTTGTTGTTTGAGCACGATGTAGGCGTCGCTTGTGGACTTGATCCCCTCGCGCTCGACCCGGCTGCGTGTCGCTTCGACCAGTTCCATGGTGACCTGCATGCCGACATCGCCGCGGATCAGTGCTTCTTCAAGCTCATCCCAAAGCTCGTCCGTGATCTCGTTTTCTTGGAAGATCGTGCTGATGCGCCCCAGAAAGGACGAGCGCGTCTTTTCGAGGCTGGTTTCTAGCTTGACCTCGTCTTCCGTTTTGGTTTCTTGTCGTCCGAACAGTCGGCGCAGCAAGGTTATACTCCTGTTGGCTATCGCGAAGCGGCTTGTGTCCGCTACAGTTCATTTGGGTATGCCCACAAGCCTATAGTATACCACGGACGCTACGGCGGCTCAAGCGCCGGTGGGAACTTTGCATAATTGGGTCAAGCCTGGGGCGTGGCGAACGGCTGGATCAATTAGGAATCCTTAAACCTTTGACATTGACAGCAAAGTGCGGGAAACTATTTTGGCATTTGATACACAGGATGTATATAGACCGCAACGTCTGTGCTGCACCGTTTGCGTGACAGCATTGCGGGTAGTGGTTCCTATGTGATGCATCATGTAGCGATGTATTTGATGATGTATTGCTACAACAGCGTTTTGTTGATTTTATCAAGAAGTTGCCGCGTAGTACCGGACGCTGAAGGACCCTGGATTGATAGCCTATTGCCCAACGAGCAAGTTTCGTGCGCCGGCTGAATTAAGCCCGCTGCGCTGCCCCATTACCAATTCACCTTTGGAGTACACGGATATACCGAGGTTCGACCCCGGTTTGATTGACAAGCGGCAGGCTGGACTGTGGCGATATGCAGCCATGCTGCCGGTCGTTCACCCGGACTTAGAGCGTGTGACGCTAGGGGAAGGGTGGACCCCATTGATCCCGGATCGGTGGGGTGATTTGGACTTATATTGGAAGCTGGACGCGCTTATGCCGACGGGCAGCTATAAGGACCGGGGCGTGAGCGTGATGGTCAATTGGCTCGCGGGGTTGGGCGCGTTGACGGTGGTTGACGACTCAAGCGGCAATGCCGGGGCCAGTTTGGCCTGTTATGCTGCACGCGCCGGGCTGGAGGCGTGCATCTATGTGCCGGCCAACGCACCGGCCCCCAAGCGGGCACAGATCGCAACCTATGGCGCGGAGTTGGTGGAAGTGCCCGGCCCGCGCGACGCGGCATCGAAGGCCGCGGCCGCGGCGAGCCGCATGGTTAAGTCGATCAAGTATGCGTCGCACGCTTGGCATCCGGCCTTTTTGCTTGGGCAGATGACCACAGCGTGGGAGATCTGGGAGCAGCTCGACGGGCAGATCCCGGATTGGTTCATTGCGCCCGCGGGCCAGGGCGGATCGCTGTTGGGAACGTGGCGCGGCTTTCAGCATCTTATCCAGTCGGGCGTTACCAATAAACTGCCCCGGTTGGTGGCTGTGCAAGCGAAGCCGTATACGCCGATCTATGAGGCATTCCACGCCAACGAGCGTACCATCCGGCCCAGCCCGCGCATCGAGCAGATCCGCGCAACGGGCATTGCGATCACCGCGCCCGTGCGCTCGGCTGCGCTGCTGGAGGCGCTGCGCGATTCGAAAGGGACGGTGGTTGCCGTCACCGACGAAGAGGTGCAGACGTATCATGAGCGCCTGGCACAGCGCGGCCTGTTTGTCGAGCCGACCAGCGCGACGGTGGCCGCGGCGCTGGACCAGATTCGCAACTTGATCCGGCCTGGTGATGTGGTTGTGGCCGCCTTGACGGGCCATGGCCTCAAACATCCGCCGGAGTTGATGTAGGATTGTTCCCGGATCGTTTGGGTGCAGACTGAAGTCTATGATTTGTGCGATATGATATAGGGTGCGGTACGGCATTTGGTGCGGTACGGTGGGGGGCCAAAAGGTAGACTCTGTGAGCAGGGACATTGATGAGTAGGGACATTGAACAGTTTGAACAACAGCACGGGCTTACGTTTGATGATCGGGAACTCCTTCAAACAGCGTTTATTCACAGCAGCTATGTCAATGAATCGCAGGATGATAGTCTCTCGGATAACGAACGACTGGAGTTTCTAGGGGATTCGATTCTCGGCTATGTTGTGAGCGAAATCCTCTATGAGCGCTTTCCTGAAGCAAGCGAAGGCATCCTGACAGGCATGCGGGCGGCTTTGGTGCGCCGGGATACGTTGGCCCGTTTTGCACGCCAACTGCGACTTGGCGATTATCTCTTGCTGGGCCACGGCGAGGAGGAGAGCGGCGGACGCAAGCGACCGGCTACGCTGTGCGCGACGTTTGAGGCTGTGATTGGGGCCATCTATCTCGATCAAGGCGTGGAGGCTGTGCGTGCGTTCGTGACGCCGCTGGTGGAGGGGGATTTGGAGCGCGTGCAGGGCTTTGCCGCACGCAAGGATGCCAAATCACGTCTGCAGGAATGGGCGCAGGGCAATTTGGGGGTGCCGCCGCGCTATCGGGTGGTGGAGTCCACCGGGCCGGACCACGACAAGCTGTTCGTTACGCAGGTGACGATTGGCGATGAACGGTATGGGGTCGGCGTAGGGCGCAGCAAGCAAGAATCATCGCAGGCCGCGGCGGCAATGGCCTTGCACCGGCTGGGGCTTGACGCGCCGGAATACCAGCCGGACCCGGATTTGGAAGCTCGTTATTCGTTGGCCGGGCCGGTCAACCCTGGCTGATCGGCTGTACACAGCGCACCCTGCACCTGTATTCTCTATATCTTAACGACTTCACATCTTCACGACTTCTTGGAGCGCAGCCATCTCCTTGTCGCTGGCGTCGCCGTTGGCATCGCGCTGGGCAATGGATTCGCCTTGCAGGCGCAGGCTGATGACACGGCTTGTGCCGTCGCTTGCCATGGTGATGCCGTAGATGGCGTTGGTTCCTTCGAGCGTGCGGCGGTTGTGGGTGATGATGATGAATTGAGTTCCCTGGCTCAGTTCGGCAACCGTTTGACGGAAGCGGTCGACATTGGCCTCGTCCAGGGCTGCGTCGACTTCATCCAGCACGCAGAAGGGGGTGGGGCTGACGCGCAGGATGGCGAAAATGAGCGCCAGTGCGGTCAGCGTGCGTTCGCCGCCAGAGAGCAAGGCCAGGCTCTGGGGGCGCTTTCCCGGTGGGCGAGCGATGATCTCGATGCCAGAGTTGGCGATGTCGTCCGGATCGACCAGGACGAGTTTGGCCGCGCCGCCGCTAAAGAGAGATTGGAAGAAGATGACAAATTGTTCGGAGACAGCGGCAAAGGTCTTGCTGAGTTCAGCCTGCATAACTTCGTCCAACTCGCGGATGATCTTGCGCAGGTCGGCAATGGCGGCTTCGAGATCCGCGGATTGGGTGAGCAAATAGTCGTGCCGCTGGGCAGCTTCTTCATATTCGCGCGGAGCGTCGGGATTGACGTTGCTAACGCGGTTGAGGCGGCCGCGCAGGGTGCGAATGGCGTCTTCTAGGTCGTCGGCCAGGGTGTCGCGCGGCTGCAACTCCTCGACAACCGCTTCCCACGGCAGCGGCGGCTGGTAGGCCAGGTCTTGGCCTAGCTCCAACAGCACCAACCCCAGATCATTCTCAATATCGTGGCGCAGTTGGCGCAGGTGGTCCTCGGTCCGCTGATACTGAAGTTGGGCCGCGTTCCAGGCGCTTTCATCGCGGCGCAGTTGATCGTGCAGCTTGCGTTCGACCGCGTCCAGTTGGGCGCGCGCCTTTTCCAATTGGGCCAACTCGGTTTCGCCGGGGTCGATCTTGTGCTGCATGGCGCGAGTCTGTTGGCTCAGTTCGCTTTCGCGGCTTGCCAGGTGGCGGATCTGTTCGGCGAGGCTGCTTTCCTCTGCGGCGAGCAGGCGCAGGTGGGCTTCCTTGGCGTGGATCTGTTCTTGGATGGCGGTGTGCGCCCGGCGCTGTTCGTCCAACATGGATTTGCGGTTCTGCCAGGCGGCCTGACGTTGGGCGGCGAGGGCGCGCTGGTCGGCAAGTTGGCGCAGCAGGTCGTCGGCAGTGGCTTGGTTCAAGGCGGCTTCGGCCTGTTCAAGGGCTTGGGCTGCGTCCTGCTGGGCTTGGGCCAACTGTTGTTCACGGGCGGCCAATTCCTCGGCTTGGCGAGCGAGGGCGTTGATCTCGCCTTCAACCTGGCCCATGCGTTCAATGCGCCAGCGTTCTGCCTGCTGGGCGCGGTCGGCCAAGCGGGTGGCCTCTTCCAGGCGTGTGCGCAGGGTGCGCTCGGCATCAGCGGTCTGGGCTAGATCGCGGTCTACTTGGGCGAGCGCGTCTTGGGCTTGGGCGACGGCTGTTTGCCAGGCTGTTTGGGCCTGCTGCGCGGCCTCGACGGCTGCCTCTGCTTGGCGGATCTGGGCGGGCAGTTCGCGCAGTTCGCGCTCGCGGGCGAGGATGGAGTCATCGCGGCGGTTTTGGTCGCTGCCGCCGGTGACCGCGCCGCCAGGGCGCACGATGTCGCCATCTAGCGTGACGACGGTCGGGCGCGGGCCTCTGTGATTCTGGTCGTGATGACGGTCGAGGGCGGCGCGAGCCGTGGGCAGGTCTTGGACCACCCAGACACGGTTCAGCAACTGGTTGGCTGCGTCGGCGACAGGTGCATCGAAATCCACTAGGTCGACCGCGTTGCCGATGACGCCCGGCATGTCGGGCGCGGCGATTGGCGGCAGCACGGAGAGGCGGTCTAGGGGCAAGAAGGTTGCGCGCCCGTTGCGGCTCCGCTTGAGGTAGTCGATGGCGGTTTGAGCGTCGGCCCAGCGGCGGGTGATCACGTTTTGCAGTGCGCCGCCCAGGGCGACTTCGATGGCCTTGTCGAGTTCTGCTGGGACGCGGATCAGCGAGGCGACTGTACCGAGCACGCCTTGCAGTGGGCCGTTGGATTGCGCGGCTTGGAGGACGGCACGCACGCCGCTGGCATAGCCCGCGCCTTCGCGCTGGAGGCGGGCTAAGAGATCGCGGCGGGTTTGCAGGCGATCCAGCGTGCGCTCGGCCTCTTGCAACTGCTGCTGGATCGCGGCCTGGCGCTCTTGCAGGGCGCGCTGTTGGGCAAGGATTTCGTCGCGCTCGGTTTGCTTGGCGGCAATGGTCGCTTCGACCTCGGCCAAGGCGCGCCGCCGTTCGGTCAGGGTGGCGTTGGCTTGGGCTGCTTCCGCTTGGGCGCTGCGCTGGGCATCGGCCTGGGCGGCCTGTTCTTCGGCCAATAGGGTGCGCTGCTCTTCGATCTGGTGGCGACGACCGGCTGTTTCGGTGCGTTCGCGCTGGATCTGTTCGAGCTTGCGGCGGGCCGCGGCAACGGCATCCTGCAAATGGCGGCGGCTGTTCTGTTGCGCGTCCAGCGCGGCTTGCAGTTGGCCGACAACGGCTTGCTCGGCGTTCATGGCGGCTTCAGCCGCGGCTACTTGCTCGTCCAATTCATCGATGCGGGCCGTAATGGTGTCGGCTTGCAGGCGCAGCGGGGCGAGTTCGCGATGGGTTTCCTCTTGGCGTGCCTGAAGCTGGCGCAGCCGCTCCTGGCTGACGGCTAGTTCGCGGCTGACTTGCTCTGCTTCGCGATGGAGTTGGCTGCCGGTGCGGTGCAGTTCGCCCAGCGAGGCGCGCAGGGTTGCCTGGCGGGTGCGGTTCTGTTCGATCTGTTGGGCCAGATCGGCGAGTTCGGCCTGATCGGCGGTGAGCTTTGCGTGCAGTTGATCGACGGTGTGGTGGTTGCGCTCTAGCTCTTTGATGGCGTTGTGCCAGTGGTAGCCATACCAGTCGCGCAGCAGTTGGCGCAAGTCCCCCGCGATCTGATCGCGCTCGCGTGCCCGCTCTGCTTGGCGGCGCAGATAGCCGAGCCGGGGGCTGAGTTCGGCAATGATGTCTTGGACACGGGTGAGGTTTTGTTGGGCTGCTTCCAAGCGGCGCAGGGTGGCCGCGCGCTTGGATTGATAGCCGGTGATGCCTGCTGCTTCCTCAAAGAGGCTGCGTAGCTCTTCGGGGGCCAGGCTGAGAACCTTGTCGATGAGTCCCTGGCCGATGAGCGCGTAGGTGCGCCGCCCCAGGCCGGTTTGGGCCAGCAGGTCGGTGATGTCTTGCAGGCGGACGCGTTTGTTGTTGAGCAGGTACTCGTTGCCACCGTCACGGTAGGCGCGGCGGGTGATCTCGATCTCTTCAAAGTCGATGGGCAGTTCGCCGCTGCTGTTGTCCAGCAAGAGGCTGACTTGGGCCATACCGAGACGTGCTTTTTGATCCGAGCCGGAAAAGATGACGTCGCTGGTTTTCTTGGAGCGCAGGAGGCTGAAGCTCTGTTCGCCGAGACACCAGCGGATGGCGTCCACAACGTTGCTTTTGCCGCTGCCGTTGGGGCCGACGACGGCAGTCACACCCGGATCGAAGATAAATTCAGTCCGCTTGGCGAAGGTCTTGAAGCCTTGGATGGTGACACGCTTGATGAGCATAACAAGCAAATTGTGTGGTGCTAGACGCTGCCTGTATGGGCAAGCAGGCCAGGCAACAGCAATTCGAGTAGGATGCTCGCAAGCAGCAATCCGGCGGCTGTGAGGATGAGCGGGCGCTGGCTGCGCCAGTAGGTTGTCGGGGACCAGGTATAGGTGAGCAAGGGCTGGGCGAGCAGCACGACCAGCGTGCCATATGCGGCAAGCCGCAGCAGGGTCCAATAGGGCAGGACGCGCAGCAGTTCCACCGGGCTGTCCATTAAGGTGATCAAGACGCCTGTGCCAAAGGCGCTGAGGTTGAGCACACGAACGAGAAACCAGAAGCCGACCAGTCCGGCAGTTAGCAAGCTGCCCAAGATGACGCCGATGAGGCTTGTCAGCCCGCGTGCGCTTGAGAATAGGCCATCAAATAGGGGCGCACCGTCATAGTACCAGCCGGTAAAGGCGGCGCGAACGGCGAAACCGTCTGGTATGGCCCGTTCGACCTGTTGATCAAAGAAGAGGGTGATGGCGACAAGCGTCACGTACTGGAGGGCAAGCCAGAGAGTCATGACCAGGAGCGCGCCGCGCAGGTGGCGATGGTTGAGCGGGATCGCCACAAAGATGGTTAGGGCCAAGGTCTGGATGAAGGGCATGAAGCGCACTTGGCCCAACAGCGCAGGCAGCGCGGTTGTCAGCAGGACAAAGAAGGCGACGGTGATGTAATAGACTGGGTCGTGCGTGATGGTACGTGGTTGTTGCATAGTTTATCCCGGTTGAACTGGATTCACCTGTCGATTATACCACTGGCGCGAAGGTCGCCGAAAGTGGCGGATGGCCCAGGCGCTATGTTCTGTGTTTTCATCATGAATCGTTCTGGCGCGTGGTTGCCTGTCCGCCAATGAACAAGCACCCATCGCCACAAAGACGACAGGTGCTTGGTTGGTGCTTCTGTACAACGCTTCCGTATAGGGGAGCGTATCAAACCGGCGTGATGCGGTTGGGCCTGTGCCTAATTTGGATTGAGCAGCCAGGCGACCAGGTTGTTCAGCTCTTCTTCGGTCATGCGGTCCGCTAGCCCAGAGGGCATGATGTTGGCCGGGTAGCTATCGACGATATGAGCGTTAGGCTCGACGATGCTCTGGTGCACATATTCTTCGGCACTAAGCCCCTCGACGCGCGTCGCGGCATTCTCGGCCAGGTTGCCCAGGTTGGGGCCAACCGGGCCGCGGTTGGTATTGGTCTGCGGCTGATCCAGGACGTGACAGCCTGCGCAACCGAGTTGCGCGAAGATCTCGCTCGGCTCGCGCGGGCCGGCTGGCTCGGCGCTTTCCGCCGCGGCCTCCTCCTCCGCTGTGCCGTCAGCAGCCTTGGAGGGGGTGTCTTGGAAAGGAATCCAGGGATCCTCTTCGGCGGTCTGCGCTAGGGCCTCTTCTTCCCAGTTGAGAATGTAGTTGGTCACCTGCTGGATTTGGTCATTGCGCAGCGGGCCGCCGTAGTCGACGCTCCAGGTCGCCATCACGACAGACCATTGGCCACTGGCGGCCTTGCTGGGGCGACCGGCGGCTACGGTCAGCTTGATGTAGTCCTCCAGCGTGCCGGTGTACTCCACATCTTCGAGGCGCTGTGTGAAGAAGTATTTGCTGTTCAGCGCCGGGCCTGGGCCGCCCTTGCCGTCTAGACCGTGGCAACTGGAGCAGTTATTGGCAAAGAGTTCTGCGCCCTTTTCGATGCTGCGCCCGTTCCAGTTCGCATCTTGAGCCGCCATCCGGTTCTCTTCAAAGATCCCCATGAAGATGAGCACGGCAATGGCGATGAAGACGCTGACGATGCCCAGCAGAATCTTGACAATGGGCGACTTGATATAGAAAACGTAGTACCAAGGCTTTTCCATGCCGCTTCCCTACTCACCTTCCGTGGTCGTGCGGATGTAACTGAAGTCCCGCAAGCCATACTGTTCCCAGTACATGGAATCCTTGTGCAGATAGAAGTCACGGTTGAAGACTTCCTCCACACCTTCTGCATTGACCCAGTTGATCTGCCACCCGATCTTCTTGAGTCCCGGCTGATCTTGTGTGATGGTCAGCACGCCATAGGCATTGTTGAAGTCGGGTTCCGTCTCTTGGAAATGAGCGATCAAGGCGGCGAATTCGTGCAGAATTCCGTCAAACTCTGCATCGCCTGTGACTGGGTTTTCACGCGTGTCGTAGACACCCACAGGTAGATGCTCGTAGCCGACCTCGCGGACGTGACCCGCCCCTTCTTCGGGCATCAATGCCTGGACGACTTCGACTGACGGCGCACCCTGCACGGCGTACTGGGGCGTGCCCATCCAGCTGAGGATGATCATGACGACACCGGCGACGATGCCGCTGATGATGGCGATGCGGCGATCCTTGGCGCGGCGGCTGGGGTTGGGGTCCAGATAGGGAATGGCCGCGAGCAGGACCAGCAGCACACCGGGTAGGATCACACCGGCGATCATCTTGTCGGCAATCTTCAACAAGCCTTGCAGCCAATAGAAGTACCACGGCGCGACGGTATGCAGCGGTGTTGACTGCGGGTTGGCAATGGACTCCAACGGCGCTTGGAAGAAGAAGGCTGTGACGACCACCATGATCGCGGTGAAGGCGATCAGGAAGCTGGCCTCATCGATTGCCACGTCGGGCAGGAAGTAGACGCGACGGTCGGCGGGAACCTTGTTGGCTGTGTCCTGGCCGACTTCTTCTTCATGGGCCGGCAAGCTGATGCCGAAGTGCACGACTTTGTAGTAGTGCACAAAGAAGAAGAGGAAGAGCAGCAAGGGCAGGAAGAAGACGTGCAGCAGGTAGAAGCGCAGCAGACCGTTTGCGCCAATGTCGGGCGCGCCGCGCGCCAGCAGGTTAACGGTTTCACCGACGACCTTGGGCGGCACAGCTTCGGCCATGGACGTGCCGATGGTCACCGCCCAGAAGGCCAACTGGTCCCACGGCAGCAGGTAGCCGGAGAAGCTCAGGAAGAGCGTGATGACCAGCAGGATGACACCCGTGAACCAGGTGAACTGGCGCGGGGCCTTGTAGCTGCCTGTCAGATAGGTTCTAACCATGTGCAATGTGACGATGGCGACCATGGCTTCTGCGCCTAGGCGGTGCAGGTCACGCATGAATTGGCCGAAGGGCACATTGCTCAGGAGACGGATCATGTCGGTGTAGGCACGGTCCGGCGAGGGAGCGTACCAGATCATCAGGAAGATGCCGGTGATCGTCTCGATGAAGAATAGATACGTAGAGAGCAACCCTAGACGGAATGTATGGGTGAAGCGGGTTACGCTCTCATGGTAATAAGTCGGTTTAATGTGAAGTAGAAAGGTTTCGGAATGTGGTTTCAGTCGCGGGTTGGGGCGGCCTGGTGGCTCGCCACGCAACATGCGACGAAATTCGCCAGCACCGATCCCGGCTGTAATCCGCTCAAACGTATTATCAGCCACGCCGAGGATGGTGTTGAGTATCCCCTTGTTTCGGGCCTCAGGTTGTACTGCCATCGTTTCTCCGTTCCTTGAACGCTTTCAAGTCAAGAAGCCGAATCTGTGCTCGTTGTGTCCCAGGGTATTCGTTTCACGACAACGCCGACAAAGCGCAGTGGAGAATTGGATGCGATTCCAATCCGCGTTCGTCGCGTGAGAAACTGGTTGTTTTGTGCGCTAGGCTGCTGTTGCCCGCGCGGGTGATTCGGTTGCATCATCACCGACGACGCGAGCGCCTGTGTCGACGACGATTTGGCCGTTTTCTTCACTGATTTCGAAGTAGTCAAGCGAACGCGGCGCTGGCCCTTCGATATAGTACCCTTCGCGGTCGAATTTCGAACCGTGGCACGGACATTCAAAGCGCTGGCTGGACGGCTCCCATTTGTAGAGACAGCCTAGGTGGGTGCAGACCATGTAGAGCGCCTTGGGGTCTCCTTCTTGGGTCGAAACCAGCCAGAATTTACCGGCTGTATTAGCCGTGGGCGCTGCGGAAGCAGCAGGGACTTCGGCTGGGTCCAGGAAGAATTTACCGCCAAATTCGCCGGCGCGGAAACGGGGGTACATGTAGAAGTAAGAGATGACGCCGCCTTCGAGCGTCAGCAGGCCAAGCGCCGCGCCCCAGGCGTAGGTCAAGAACTCGCGCCGATTCATCTCTTGAACGCTGGGCATTTCTTCGGCGGGCGCTGCCGGAGCCGGTCTGGGCTTGGCGGCCGGTTTCGGCGCGGTAATGGTTGCCGGGGCTGTGGCGGACCTGGGTGCGGCCGGTTTTGGGGCCGCTGCGCCATTGCCAGCCGGAGCCGCGGTGGTGGCGGGCGCTTCTTCGGCTACTTGTTCAGCCGTGGCCTGCGCGACGGGTGCTTGGGGGCGCGCGGCAGGGGCCGCGGCTGCGGGGGCAGCGGACTCTCCGGCTGCGTGCGCGGCCTTGGCCCGCTTGGCAGCCTCTTGCATCTTTTTCTTTAGTTCGGCAATTCTTTTTTCACGCGCTTCGCCGGTGAGTTCGGAAATCTTCTCCGCCATCTGCGTGGTGTCTCCTTCTGACAAAGATCAAGCACAGGCAAGCCGCCGGCATAAGTCAGGAGCGATTGGTTTATTCCTGCTTGCTGGCTGTACCCGAACTGATTCGGTCACAGCCCGGTAGCTGACATACCTAGGGGCTTGACTGGGGATATACGCGTGCTCGCTTGAAAGTGTCGGTACGATTCCAATCAGGTGAAGAATATAACATACGCCCCCTGGCTTGTCAAAATTATCACAAATTCTTGACGCCTCAAGATTACGCTTGCGGGCCGCGTCAGTCGGCCTGGGGCCGGTTAGAGTTCGGCCAGCCGCTCGACCAGTTGGTCGCGGCGTGTTTGCAGTTCATCGCGCTTGGTGCGCTCGCGCTCGATGACCTCTGCAGGCGCTTTGTTGACAAAGCCAGGGTTGCCCAACAAGCCTTCGGTGCGCGCCAACTGCTTGTCAAGGTTGTCGATCTCTTTCTGCAGGCGGCTGCGTTCGGCGTCGAGGTCGACCATGCCAGCTAGGGGCAGGTAGACGGTGATGCCGCCGACTGCCAACGTGACTGCCTTTTCGGGCGCGGGCACATCGCCCGCGATCTCCAGGGATTTGGGGTCGAGCCTTGCCAGGGAGACGAGCAGTGCTTGGTTGGCGCGTATGGTGGATTCATGCTCTCCGGCGCTGAGGATGGCGGCGATACGGCGCGCGGGTTCGACGTTGTACTCGCTGCGCACGTTGCGGATGGCGCGGACAACCTCTTGGATGCGCTCGAAGTCGCGATCCACCTGTGCTTGCTGGTTGCCAACAGGCTGGGGCCAACGGCTGACGATCAGCGCGCGGCTGTCGCGGTCAAAGCCGGGCAGGTTCTGCCAGATGGTTTCCGTCACATAGGGCATGAAGGGATGCAGCAGGCGCAGGCTGCGCTCCAGCACATAGGCAAGGACATGGGAGGTAGCGTCTGCTTCGGCGTCGCTGCCGTCATAGAGGCGCACCTTGCTGGCTTCGATGTACCAGTCGCAGTATTCATTCCATAGGAATTCGTAGAGCTGGCGACCGGCCTCGCCAATCTGCCAAGATTCGATCAGGCGGGTGACTTCTTCGGTCACCGAGTCGAGGCGGCTGAGAATCCAGCGGTCGGCCAGGGCAAGCTGGTCGGCAGCGGGCAGGCGATAGCTGACGTTGAACGAGTCTGGATCGTCGTCTAGCGCTAGATTGCGCGAGGCAAGGTTCATGATCACGAAGCGGGCCGCGTTCCAGATCTTGTTGGCAAAGTTGCGGTTGGCTTCGATGCGCGCGGGGCTGAGCTTTAGGTCGTTGCCAGGCGTGCCGGCTGTGAGCAGGCTGAAGCGCAGCGCGTCGGAGCCGTACTCATGGATGAGGTCGAGCGGGTCGAGCGCGTTGCCCAGGCTTTTGCTCATTTTGCGGCCTTGCTCGTCGCGCACGAGGCCATGCAGGTAGACGTATTTGAAGGGCACTTGGCCGGTGCACTTGATGCCGAGCATGATCATGCGCGCCACCCAGAAGAAGAGGATGTCGTAGCCTGTTTCGAGCACTGTGGTTGGGTAGTAGGTTGCTAGGTCGTCGGTGTCTTCAGGCCAACCCAGGGTGCTGAAGGGCCAGAGACCGCTGCTGAACCAGGTATCTAGGACGTCGGGGTCTTGCTCCAGGTGGACGGCTTCGCCGTAGTGGGCAATGGCCTGCTCCTGGGCTTCGCTTTCGTTGCGCGCGGCAAAGGCTTGGCCGTCCGGCCCATACCAGATGGGAATGCGATGGCCCCACCAGAGTTGGCGGCTGATGCACCAATCGCGGATGTTTTCCATCCAATGGAAGTAGACGCGCTCGAAGCGGGACGGGATGATCTGGATGTCGCCGTTGCGCACGGCTTGGATGGACGGCTCGGCCAGGGGCTTGGTTTTGACCCACCACTGTTCGCTGAGCAGCGGCTCGACAACGGTGTTACAGCGCTGGCAGTGGCCGACCTGGTGGGCGTGTTCTTTGACGCTCACGGCTAGGCCCGCGGCTTCGAGATCCGCCCAGAGGCTTTGGCGCGCGGCGAAGCGATCCAGCCCGTTGTAAGGGCCAGCTTCTTCGTTGAGCGTGGCATCCTTGTTCATGATGTTGATCATGGGCAAGTGATGGCGCTTGCCGATCTCGTAGTCGTTGGGGTCGTGGCCCGGTGTGACCTTGAGCGCGCCTGTGCCGAAGGTCGGGTCAACGTACTCGTCGGCAATGATGGGAATGGGCCGGTTGAGCACGGGCACAAGCGCGGTCTTGCCGATCAGGTGCTTATAGCGTTCATCGTCCGGGTGGACGGCGACCGCGGTATCGCCTAGGATGGTTTCCGGGCGCGTGGTGCTGACTTCCACAAAGCCGCCTTCTTCAAGCGGATAGCGGAAGGTGTAGAGGTTGCCGATGATCTCTTCGTATTCGACCTCTAGGTCGCTGATGGCGCTGGTGCAGCGCGGGCACCAGTTGACCAGGTAGTTGCCGCGGTAGATCAGCCCTTCGTTGTAGAGGCTGATGAAGGTGTCCAGCACCGCGGCGCTGAGACCGTCGTCCAGGGTGAAGCGTTCACGATTCCAATCGCAGGAGACGCCCATGCGCCGCTGCTGGCGCGAGATGCGGTCGTGGTATTCGTCTTTCCACGCCCACACTTCACGCACGAATGCCTCGCGGCCCATGTCGTGGCGGGAGACGCCTTGCGCGGCCAGGGCGCGCTCGACGACGTTTTGGGTGGCGATGCCTGCATGGTCTGTGCCAGGAACCCAGAGAGTTGGGTCGCCGAGCATGCGATGGTAGCGGATGAGCATGTCCTCGACCGCGTTGGTGAGCGCATGGCCCAGGTGAAGCGCGCCGGTGACGTTGGGCGGCGGCATGGAGATGACAAAGGGGCGCGCGTCGGGCTTGCTTTGGCCGATCTCGGCTTGCTTTTCGGGTGTGAAATAGCCGTTCTGTTCCCACCATTGGTAGAGGGATTCTTCCACCGCTAGATGGTCATACGCTTTGGGCATGCTCTCGTTGGCATCGGTCATAAGACGCTCCTTGATGACACAAAGCCTCTGTGTGGCGGCAGAGGTTGATTGCGCTAACTAATGGTGCTGACGGTCAAAATCGGTTTTGGTTTCGCCGGACGTAACCAGTCTAACCTTGATAACCAGTCTAACTTTGAAAAGAAAAGAGTCGCTCGTCTCAAGGACGAAGCGACTCCGCGGTACCACCTTGATTAGACGCGTGCTTGGGCGCGTCTCTCTTTGGCGCTGTAACGGGCGCTCCCGAACCCAGCTAAGGCGGCAGCGAGCCGTCGATCACTGGGCCGACCTTCCCGGCGACGTTCATCGGGGCGATCCCGAACCGTGCTTGCAGCCTGGGCACGGTCTCTCTGGCGGGCGCCGGCGACTACTCCTCCGGTGCGTTGTCGTTGATCTGTGAATGATTGTCAATCGATCATTGACATATGATCAATTGTATGACGCCTGGAGTATACTCACGCGGTTGCGCTATGTCAAGCGATCGGCTAGGCGAAAAGCTGTGTGGTTGGCTTGATGTATAGCTCCGGCACATGGGCGCGCGGCGGCAGGCTGGCAAGGAAGAGAATGGCGGCTGCCACGTCTTCGGGCTGCAAGATTTGGGCCTTGTGCTGGTCGGAGACCTTTACCGGGCGATCGTCGAGAATGGGTGTGTTGACTTCGCCTGGGCACAGGTTGGTGGCGCGGATGCCGTTGTCTTTTTCTTCTTGGGCGATCACACGCGTGAGCGCGGACATGGCGTGCTTGGACGCGCTGTAGGCTGCGCCGCCAAGGGGGCTGGCGCGCACGCCAGCCAGGGAGGAGACATTGATGATTAGCCCGTCGCGGCGTTCACGCTTTCCGGGCAGTACGTCTTGGATTGTGTTGAACGCGCCCGTGGCGTTCACCTGCATGATGTAGTCCCAATCTTCGGGGGAAAGCTCGGCCATGCGGCGTTTGACGACGTTGACGCCCGCGTTGTTGACCAGGATGGAGACGGGGCCGACTTGCTCGGTCACCCATTGGACGAGGTCGCTTACCTGGGCGCGGTCAGCGACGTTGGCTGCATAGGAGCGAACCGGGTAGGCGGCGCGGATAGCGGCGGAGGATTCTTCGAGTTTGGCCGGGCGTCTGCCGGTGATGACGACTTGCGCGCCGTGTTCGGCCAGGAGCCTGGCTGTGGCTTGGCCGATGCCAGTGCCGCCACCGGTGATGAGCGCGACTTTTCCTTCAAGTTGCATGGTGCGTAGGTCCGATTTTCTAGTTTGCGTTTTTGTAGTCCGTGATTTTCTCGTCTATGTCAGCTATGTCAGCGGCGGACAGCGACTGTCCGCGGAGTAGTTGGGTAACTGATTGGATCGAGCATGATTTCGAGCAGGCGCGGCTGCGGGTTGGCGATAAATTCTTCCACCGCGGCAGCCAGCGCGTCGGCTTCGTCGATGCGCGCGGCGGGCAGGCCATAGGCCGCGCCGATCTGGGAGAAGTCGGGCGGCGTGAACTCGGTGCCAAAGACCGGCTTCTTGGCGCGCAGTTGGGCGGCGCGGATGAGATCGATTGCGCCGTCGTTTAGCACGATGACCAGGACAGGCAGGTTGCGCGCGGCCAGCACGCCAAGTTCGCCCATTGCCATTGCCATACCCGCGTCGCCGGTGATGCAGAGGACGGGGCGCGCGCGATCGGCCATGGCCGCGCCGATGGCCGAGGGCAGGGCAAAGCTCATGCTCGACAGCCCATTGGAGAGAAAGAAGGTGTTGGGCTGGAGGGTCGGCCAAGCGAGCGAGTTATAGATCTTGTGGGAGCCGACATCAACCACCGTGAGGGTTTCGGGTGGAACCCGATCGCGCAGGGTGGTGAGCACAGTTTGGGGCAGCAGGCGGCCCGGCGCGGGGTCGGGGAGTTCTTCTTTTTGCTCGCGGCGGAAGCGGGCAACGCGGGCCGCGCCCCAGTCGGGATTGTGCGTGGGGGCGATATCGGCCAGCGCGGCCAGGTGGTGGGCAACGTCGCCGACGAGTTCGACCTGGGCGGGCACGACCGGATCGCTGTTCTCCCACGGGGCGAGCCAGATCAGCGGCGCGCTGGTGGCCCAGGGTTTGACCAGTTCGACCACGTCAAAGCCGACGGCGAGCACACAATCGGCTTCGTCGAGGACTGAATAGGCCGGGTCGGTTTGGGTCAGCCCAATGACGCCGGAGGCAAGGGGGTGGTCGTCGGGCAGCGCGCCCTTGGCCTTGGGCGAGACGATGACGGGCGCGTCCAGCGTTTCGGCCAGTTCGCGCAGCGCGGCATAGGGGCGCTGCGGCTCCAGCCCCAATCCGGCGACGATGACGGGCCGTTGCGCGGATTGGAGAAGGCCGCGCGCGGTTTGCAGGCGCGCTTGGTCGGGGGACGGCGGCTGTGTGGGCGCGGGCAGCTCGACGCGGTCATCGTCGGCGGGTTGGGCCGCGTCCTCGTTGCTCAGTTGTAGGTGGACGGGGCCGGGGCGACCTTCGCCCACCAGGGCAATGGCTGTGCGAATGGCCTCACCCGCGTTGGTGTGATTGACCTTGATGGTCGCTTTGCTGATGGGCGCGAAGATGCCGTGAAGGTCTAGCACCTGATGGGTGTAGTCGGGCAGCAGCGCGTCGGGCTTCTGCGCGGTGAACAGGATGATGGGCGCGCGGTCCAGGTGAGCATGGGCCATGCCCATGACTGCATTGGTCGCGCCAGGGCCGAGGGTGGTGACACAGACGCCGAAGCCGCCTGTGACGCGGCTGTACGCGTCGGCCATGAAGATGGCCGACGATTCGTTGTGAACGAGCACGAAGTCGATCCCCTTGCGGCGGAGCGCGTCGAGCAGTTCGACTGTTTCACCACCAGGCAAGCCAAAGACAATACGCACACCGGCCGCGTGGAGGTGGGCGGCGATTACTTCTGCAACCGTCGTCATCGCTGTCTCTCCGTGGACTGGGCAGGCTGCATACGGCCCGGCCAAGCTTGGGGGTTGACGATATGGGGCGGCCGTTCGTTGTGGATGAGTTGGATAAGCTGATCGACCACGCCGCCGCGCATACGCGCCGCGCCCATGTCTGTGAAGGAGGCTGTATGAGGCGTGCAGACGACGTTGGGCATGGTCAGGAGCGGGTTGTCGGGTTTGGGCGGCTCTGGGTCAAAGACGTCGAGGCCCGCGCCGCCCAAGTGGCCTTCTTGGAGCACGCGGATCAGCGCCTGTTCGTCGACAATGGGGCCGCGTGCAGCGTTGATGAGATACGCGCCTTTCTTCATGCTGCGTAGGCGGGTTTCGTTCATGAGGTGGCGCGTCTCTGGCATGTAGGGCAGGTGCAGAGTCACAAAATCGGCTTGTTGGATCAGGCTGTCCAGGTCGTTGGTGAACTCGACACCGGGCATTTGCAGGGATTCGATATACGGGTCATAGACGATGACGCGCATCTTTAGCCCCAGGCTGCAAATTTCGGCGACGCGGCGACCGATGCGACCACAGCCAATGACTGCTAGTACCCGGTCGCGCACTTCTGTGCCGAACATGATGCTGCGGTCTGTGCCGTTGGTTTGGAGGAAGCGCGCGCCAGTGACAACACGCTTGGCAACGGCCAAAAGCAGCGCGACCGCGTGCTCCGCGGTGGATTCGGTGGGGCCGTCTGGGGTGTTGATGACGAGAATGCCGCGCTCGGTGGCGTCGGCGATGTTGACGTTGTCGACGCCAATGCCGGGACGGACGATGGCGCGCAGCGAGGGGCCGATCGTGTCCATGAGCGCGCCGTTGGCATCGATCAGCGAGCCGATCACGATGGCAAAGACATCTTTGAGTTGGGCGACGTCGCCGCCTTCGACGATCTCGGCGTGGGGTTCGAGCCGGGCGCGGTTGGCCTCGTCGATGCCGAGTTGATACCAGATAACGGGCTTCATAAAGTGTGTGTCTCCTTCAGTCATCTCAGTCGTTTTTGTTTTGCGGTCTATTGGACGAGCTGTTCGGCGCGGCGGCGAAACGCTTGCATGTCGATCACGCTGTGGTTGAGCCGCGCCTCCTCCGCCGCGAAGGCGAGCAGGTGGCTTTCGAGGGAGACGCGTGCGCTGGTCAGCGGCTCGATTTCGCCGCGCAGGACGCGCACGAAGTCGCCCATTAGACCCTGATCGCCGCCGCCGTGGCCTGTGCCCTGTTGGTCCAGCGGGACGATCTCGGTTGTGTTGGTCAGGTGGTCGTGAATGGTGATCTCCGAGGTGTGGCCGAAGCGGGCGCGCAGGGTGGCGCGCGTGCCGTCGTAGCGCATGGAGCGGTGCTCTTCGTTGGAATGACCGTGCATGGCAAGCACGACGGATGTGCCGGATTCAAGCTGCATGGTGACGAGTTGATGGTCCACCACGTCGTTGTCGCAACGGTAGACACAGCGCCCATAGGGGCCGGTTTGGAGCGCGGCCAGGCGACCGGCGCGGGTCACGTCCGGGCTGAGGACGGTGAAGGGCCAGGTCTGGGGCGCGTCCAGGTCGATGCCGAGCGTGTCTGCATTGGCGCGCAGATGGTCGAAGGGGCGCATGTCCAAGTAGATGCCGATGGCCGAGAAGGGGCACTGCGGCTCGATGGGGCAGCCATCGGTGCAGCGGGCGGGAATCTCGTCGCCTACTTGGTCGGCGCGGTAGTGCATGAGCGAGCCGACAGAACTGAGATGGCGCACGGGCGATGGCAGGTTCCAGACCAAAATGTCCAAATCGTGGCAGCACTTGGCGAGGATCATGGGGCTTGATTCAGCCGTATTGCGCCAATTGCCGCGCACGAAGCTGTGGGCCATGTGCCAGTAGGCCACATTTTCACGGTGCTCGACGGTGATGATGTCGCCCAGGCGACCGGACTCTAGGATGCTGTGCAAGGTGCGCCAGAAGGGGGAGTAGCGCAGGACGTGACAGATCTGGAGGATGCGCCCGGTGCGCTCTGCGGTCTGGACGAGTTCAACGCAGCCGGATAAGGTATGCGCCATTGGCTTTTCAAGCAGGACATGATAGCCCGCTTGCATGGCCGCAACGGCAGGCTCGACGTGCATCTGGTCTTGGGTGGTGATGATGGCGGCATCGCCCAGTTGGCCGTGGGCCAACAGTTCGCGCCAGTCTTCGTAACAGTCGCTATCGTCTAGGTCGTGAGCATCGGCAAAGCGGCGGCGGCGGATGGGGTCCGGCTCGGCGACGGCGACAAAGCGCACTTGGTCGGGGTGGGTGAAGGCATAGGAGGCATAGGCGCGTGCGCCGCGCTGTCCGGCGCCGATTAGCACAAGTTCGAGTGGGCGCGACACGGTGTTGGTCACTTTCTAGGCATGGTTGAGGCCAGCAAGGTTGACGGCGACGGTCGTATGAGGCGCTTGGGCTGCATGGCAGGGCTAGCGTTGGAGCGTGGCGACATGGCCCGCGCCCGGTCCGGCTTGACAGAGAAATTGGTTGGGCTGACGACCATAGGCCCGCTCATAGCTGCGGGCAATGTGCTGTTGGAGGTCGTCCACCGCGTCTGCTGCGGCCAGGATGACGATACAGCCTCCCCACCCGGCTCCGGTCAGGCGAGCACCGGCAACGCCGTCGACTTCGTTGGCCGCGGCGACCAAGAAATCAAGTTCGGGGGTGCTGATGTCGTAGTCATCGCGCATACTGACATGGGACTCGTTGAGCAGTTGGCCGACCGCTGCGATGTCGTTGCGGCGCAGCGCGGCGAGGGTCGCGAGGACGCGCGCGTTCTCATGCCAAACGTGACGGCAGCAGGCGCGGACTGCCAGGGGGGTGTCGTCCGCGACGCCGGGCAGTTCGCCCAGGTCAATCCCTTTGTGGCGCAGGCTGTCGAGTGTGACGGTGTCGGGCAGATGGGGTTCCAACGCTGTCCAGGCGATTTCTTGCACATCTCGCAGGTGGGTGAGCGGCTGGTTGCCTGTGACGCGCTGTTGACGCAGCAGAGCAACCCCGGCGCGGCAAGCGGCTACCCGGCGATTATACGCTCCACGCACATTGTCATGGTGTACGCCGGAATCGACGACCAAGAGCCGGTAGCCGGGGGGAAACGGGATGTGTTCGAACTGGAATGCGCCATCTGCAGCCGGACGGCAGTCCAGGAAAAGGGCATGGTTCTGTTGGGTCAAGATGGCGGCGAAGTGATCCATGATGCCGCCGCGCGTGCCGACGTACCATTCGGCGTCTGCGCAGGCATGGGCAAAGGCCGCGCCTGTGATGTGCCAGTTACTGAAGTGGGAGAGAGCCAGGGCCATGGCGACGACGAGCGCAGAGGATGAACTGAGGCCCGCGCTGCGGGGCACGCCGAGGGGCGGCGCGCCGTCGATCAGGATGTCTAGGCCGGTGACCGCGCTGTCTGGAATAGCCGCGATGTACTGGGCCGGGCCGCGCAGATAGTTGCTCCAATCGCCTGTTGCGGCTGGCGGTATGTCCGGCCCAAGTTCAAATTCCGCTGTGGCGAACTGGGGTTCGATGTTGGCGGCGCGCACATGCTGATCCGTGCGGCGGCGCGCCAGGAGGACAATGTCCTTGTCCAGTGCGGCGGGCAGGACAAAGCCGTGATTGTAGTCGGTGTGTTCGCCGATGATGTTGACGCGGCCGGGCGCGCGCATGATCTCGACCGGGCCGGGGCCGTAGAGATGGTCGAAGCGGGCCAGCGCATTGGCGTAACGCTCGGTGTGTTGGGCGCAGGTTGGCCCGTAGATGGACTGGAGTTTGTCGGCTAAATCGGTGTGGGTGCGTGCGGGCATGGTCTCAACTGTCTAGACAGGGACGTGATCGATCACAATGGGTTGGTGCGCGGCAGATGAGGCATAGGCGGCGAGCGCGACTTCTAGGGCGCGCAGGCCATCTTCGCCGGTGATGTTGGGCGCGCGGCCTGTTTGGATCATGTCCACGAAATCGGCAATCAGCCCGTGGTCCATGTTTGTGCCCCAGTGTACCCAATGCTGCTTGCCGGATGCGTTGGATGATAGGGCGAGATTCTGGTTCAGGGCATCGACGGTGATGATGCCGCGCTCACCGGTGACTTCGATGGCGACGTTGCCCCAAGTGGGATAGCTTGGCGGGCGCGACCAACTGGTGTCCAGCGTGCCGTAGACACCGTTGGCAAGTTGAAAGGTGAGCAGACCGGCATCGTCAATTGGGTTGTCGCGGTGGAAGAGGTTGCCGCCGATTTCGGCATAGACTTCGGTCACTTCAGTATGCCAAAGCCAGCGCAGCACATCAATGACATGGACGGTGTGGTCCAAGACTGCGCCGCCACCGGACAGGGGCCGGTCGACAAACCAGCCGCCGGGTACGAGACCCTGATTGGTGCATTTTACACAGATGGGCGCGCCGATTTCGCCTGCTTCCAAGCGCTGTTTGAGTTCGCGGATTGGGGCGAGAAAGCGCACAGGAAAGGCGATTTGGAGGTGGGTTCCGTGCTGCGCACAGGCCGCGATCATGGCAAGCGCGTCCTTGCGCGTGGTGGCGATGGGCTTCTCGCACAAGATGTGCTTGACGCGCCCCGCGGCGGCAGTTACCTGGGTGACGTGTTTGGCGTTTTCGGAACAGATGACCAGACCATCCAAACCGGCTGCTAATAGATCATCCAATCTGGCGTGGTAGGGAACATTGTACTGCTCAGCGGCTGCGCGGCCGCGGTCTGGATCCTCGTCAAAGACGCCAACAATCTGTGCGGCGGGATGGTGCGCCAGGGCCGCGGCATAGCTGTAGGCGTGACTGTGGGCAAAGCTCGCCATGCCAATGCGCGCGACGCGGGCGGGTGGATGGGTTGATGGCGCGCCGGGTATCATGCGGCATTCTCCACAAATTCATCGAGTTCAACAGGGCGGTTGATGGAGGCTGAATGGATGGCGGCGAGCGCGACTTTGACTGCCATCAGCCCGTCGTGGGGCGAGACGCGGAAGGGCGCGCCGGTTGTGAGCGATTGGTATACGTGGGCCAACTGGGCGAAGTAAGGTTCGTCATTGCTGCCAAGGGGGCTGGCCGCGCTGGTTATCGACTGGCCGCTTGGGTCGAGCGTTACGCTGGTCAGCGGGGGCGGCTGCATGGAGTTCCACTCGACGAGACCGGCGTCGCCCGCGATCTCGAAGCTGGTGCGGAAGTGGCCCGGCGGCAGCGCCCAGGATGCTTCGATGTGGCCGATTGCGCCGCTCTTGAAACGGAGCGTGATGAAGGCGTGGTCGCGGTGGGCGTGCTGCCCGGCATCCACGCGACGAGCAAAGACGCGTTCCACTTCGCCGCCGATCCAGCGTTGAAAATCGATGTCGTGGACGGCAAGGTCGAGCATGACGCCGCCGCTGCGCGCGAAATCGGCATAGAAGGGGCTGGAGAATGCGCCGCCCGCGCGCGGGAATGTACCGGCGCGGCTGGTGCGGATGACGCCCACTTTGCCGATTGCGCCGCTGGTGACGGTGGCGTGGGCTTTGGCAAAGGCCGGGAAAAAGCGGACGACTTGGGCGACAAAGAGCGGCGTGTTGGTGGCTTCGCACGCCTCGACCATTGCCTCGGCATCGCGCAGGTGGCGGGCCAAGGGCTTTTCGGTGACGACGGCAACGCGGGCTTTGGCCGCGGCCAGCACAGCCTCTTTGTGACCGTCGGTGTGGGTGCAGACGGTTAGGACGTCGATGTTGGCGAGTAGCTCTGCGAGGCTGGCATAGGGCTGCCCGCCGAACTCCTGGCAGTAGGCAGCCGCGCGTTCGGGGTGGCGATCATAGCAGCCGGCAAGGGTGACGGGCAGTTTGTTCCAGGCTGCGCCGTGGATGCGTGCCATGGCTCCGGCCCCAACAATTCCGATCCGCATGAATGTTCTCCGGCGAGTGGGCGCTTGATCCTGATTGGTTGCGTTGGCGGCGCAGGCGGCATGATGTCCTGCCTGCAGCAAGGGCTTGTGGTTCCGCGGACGGCAGCGAACGCGGTGCAGAAGCATCCTATGGTGCTTGAGTTGGCTTGTCAAGTTGAAGCCTGGGCAGCCATCGCTTGGGCTTGGCGGCGGCTGCGCGGCTTGTTCAGGCTGTGTGCCAGAGCTAGGCGGGTGGGGTCGCGCTGCCGGTTGGCGGCAGCGGCTCAAGCGGGCCTTCTGCATGGCGCACTTTCTGGGCGCGCAGATAGTGCAGCGCGACTGCCGCGACTTCGTCGGGCGTTAAGTCAGTGGTGTCGATGCGCAGGTCGGCGTGCTTGCGGGCATGGGCGAGCCGGTCAACCTCGGTGCGGTAGGCTGCTTCGTTCCACCCTACACCGGGGCGGCGTTGGCGTTGGCCCTCCAGCGAGACGCTGAGATAGATGAGCCGGTGGGTCGGGTCAAATTGCTGCCACAGGGTCGGCACATTGCTATGCTCTTGGCTGATCGAGCGCGCGTGGTAGCCGTGGGCGCGCAGGGTATGCACAAGGGTGGACTTGCCTGAGCCGCTGATGCCGACCACTTTGATGACCGGCAAATCTCCGGCAGGCAGCAACGTCGGCGTTGGGTGGGGTGCTTCCTGCGCCTGTTTGCGGCGACGGCGTGACCTGGCTGATAGCGACCTGGCTGATAGAGGTAGCATGGCTAGATGGGAAAATGCATGGTTAGACGGCGAATGTTGTCATCGCTGCTGCGCGGGGCGAGCTTGACGACGAGCACGGTGGCGTCGTCGCGCGGGCGGCCTTGATCGAGGTCGAGCGCGGCGGCAAGCACCGCGCCCGCGATGCGCTCGGCGGTTGCGCTGCCGTCGGGATCGGCGGCCAGGACAATGCCAGGCAGGTCGATGATGCTGCCGGATAGGCTGCCTGCGCTCCACACGCCATCGGTGAAGACGATGAGCGTGAGTCCATCGTCAAGTTGATGTTCGGAGATGGCCGGTTTGGTGAAGTGGTGGATGCCTACGGCGTCGCTGGCTTCATCGAGCCATTGAAAGTCGCCGTGTCTGCGCATGAGGACCGGGCAGCGTGCGTTGCGGCTGACGACGAGGGTGTTGGTGCGCAGATCGACGCTAACGATATGTAATTCGGCGCTGACTTTGCCGCCGCGCTGCATGTGCAAGTAGTCATGGGTGGCGCGGGCGACGGCTCCGTCGCGCACTCCTTCGGCGAGGAGGGCAACGGCTTTGTGGACGACGATGTTGCTGATGGCTTTGGCGCTGCGTCCGCTGCGCTGCCCGTCGGCGACGACCACGCTGATGCCGCCTGCGGGGCGCTCGATGATCTCCACTGTGTCGCCGCTCTCTTGGCTGGCGTATTTATTGATCTTTTGGACGGCGAGTTGGATTTCAAGGCGCGGCATGGGGCTTTCCTGCTTCTAGCGTTCCTGTGGGCCGGGCGTGTCCTGCGGCCCAATGGTGTTGGGGCTGCGGTGTGTTGGCGCTATGGCCTGCCTGCACTATGGTCTGCCTGCACTGGTCGTGGCTGCGGTTGGCGCGTCTGTGTTCACTCGTTCTCGCGGTTAAGTCGTTCCCGTGTCTACCCCGTATCTATTCGTCATCGACGATGATGCCGAGAATGTCATTGACGCTGACGCGATAGCATTGGGCAAGGCGGCGCAACTCGTCAAGCTGTAGGCGGCGGTCTTTGAACTCTACGTCAAATAGAAGCTGTTGAGAAAGGCCGGTCGCCAATTGCACGTCTGCATAGCTCAAGCCGTGGGCCGCGCGCAGTTGGCGCAGGATGTCGCTGACTCGGGCGCGGGAGAGGCGGCGAATGGCTTCCTGCACGTTGCGTTCTGTGCCTGCGTAGGATTCAGTCGTGCGCTCCGGCGCTTGGTTGAGGCGGCGGAGTGATTCGCGGATGCGCTGCACAATTGATTCTTGTGATTCTTGGGTCATTGTTCCTGAGACACTTGAATGTACTGGTGCTTTGTGCCGGATTGCTTTGTGCCGGATATAGACGGGCGCGGTGTCAACCTGTCACACGGTTATACGGCGCGTCTTCTTTATTATGCTATTGTGCCTATTGATGCTGTGGCGCGCAAGCTGTGTGGTATGCGGCCCGCGGCGTTATGCGCGTTGAATATAAGGTGATCTTCCGGGAAGCTGCCAGCTTCCCGGAAGTGGGACTATGTGCGGCGCGGCGATTTGCGCCGGGTGATCTCCACGATCTGACCTTCGCCCACGACAAAGATGCGGTCGCTTGCAGAAGGGCGATAGCGGCTGCTGCCGGTGAAACTGCCGAACGCGGGCAGGATGGCTTGGTGGGGGCCGACGACGAAGCAGCGTTCGCTCGACGTTACGCCGCCGGGTCCATGAAGCGTGACGGACGGGTGGAGATGTCCGGCAAGGCGATAGCCGCTGTGCGCAGCGGGGGAGGCGTCTGGCTCATGGGCGAGGCTGAAGGGGCCGAGTGCGGTTCCAGGGGCAAGCGGCGTGATGGCGAGGCTTGTGGGCGGCGCGCCGGCGTGGGTGTCGTGGTTGCCGGGCACAAGGCCGACGTCCAAGTCGGCGTGGCGCGCGCGCCATGCGGCAAGCTGATCGAGCACGCCTTGGCTCTGGCTTTCTTTGGTGTGGAAGAAATCGCCCAGGATGATCAGGCGGCGGGCGGCGTGACGCTGCACAAGCGCGCCCAGGCGTGCCAGGTCATGTTCAAGCAGTTTGGAGGGAATGGCAATGCCCGCGGCGTGAAAAGTGGCCGTTTTGCCAAAGTGTGGATCGGCGATGAACAGGGTGCTGCCTTCGGGCCAAAAGAGCGCGCCGCCCGCGTCGAGATGGACTTCGACGGGTTGCGGCAGTTCATGGAGCGGAACGTGAATCGGAATCGCCTGGGTCATGTCTATTTATTCGTCCGCTTTATTCGTCTGCGGCATCTTCGAGTTGCAGCACCATGCGCTGCACACGGTCTGTCCAAGACTCGCTGCTCACTTGCGTGCGCAGGCGGTCGGTCCAGATGGGGAAGGCAAAGGGGGTCATGCGCGGGGGGGTGGTAATGACAATCTCCTGTTGGTTCAACTCCTCTAGCTTGGCTGCGAGGGTCTGGATCGATAGCTGCTGTTCCAATACTTCGCGGCGCGCTTGGTCGAGCAGGAGATTATCCGGGTCGAACTCGCTGAAGACGTCGAAGAGCAGGCCGCTGGAGGTCTGCAACTGGCGCGTGCTCTTTTTGCTGCCGGGATAGCCGCTGAAGATCAGCCCGGCGACGCGTGCAATGTCGCGAAATTGGCGGCGAGCCAATTCCGTGGTGTTGAGACAAGCGAGGACGTCGGGCACGAGAT
This sequence comes from uncultured Litorilinea sp., assembly GCA_964655505.1. Lineage (GTDB taxonomy): Bacteria > Chloroflexota > Anaerolineae > Caldilineales > Caldilineaceae > QEUY01. The sequence continues at coordinate 26,260 of CAZZNG010000018.1, forward strand.
CGTCGCTGGTGAACAGGGCGCGCCAGTCGGCCACGGTGAGGTTAAGCGGCTCGTCGGAGAGCAACTCGAAGCCGTAATCGGTGGCAAAGGCGCTGACGGTGCGCGGCGTTTGGCGGGTCAAACGGTAGGCGAGCAGGGTGCTCAAGCCTTCGTGGATGGTGCGCCCGGCCATGGGGAAGGCGAAATGGTGATAACCGTCGCGCGTTTTGATCTGCTCGATCAGCAGCCGGTCGGGGATGGGGATTTGTGACCAGCGTGCTTGGATGCGCAAAATGGGCATGACCGCGCGCAATTCATCGGAGGTAATTTCGCCGTTGGCGGCGGCCTCCAACTGTTGGGCAACGGCGCGGGCGAGGCGCGTCGACAAGGGCATGCGCCCGCCGTTCCAGCGAGGAATGGCCCCGCGGGTGGATTTGGCAAGGCGAACGTGGGCGGTTAAGTCCTTGACGCGCACCAGTTCGAGCACGCGACCGGCAAAGACAAAGGTATCGCCGGGACGCAGGCGCGCGATGAACGACTCTTCGACGCTGCCCAGGGTGCTGCCGGTGGCGAATTTGACCGTGAGCATGGCATCGGCAGTGATGGTTCCAATCGACATGCGGTGATAGCGCGCGATCTCCGCGGTGCTCACGCGATAGATGCCGTCGCGCTCGGCCACTTTGCGATAGTGGTCGTAGGCGCGCAGCGCGGTGCCGCCGCGGGTGACAAAGTCCATGGCCCACGCCCAATCGCGGTCGGAGAGGTGGCGATAGGCATGGGTGGAGCGGACTTCGTCGCGCAGATCATCGGCGCGGTAGCCGCCACCCATCGCCATGGTGACGAGGTGCTGGATCAGCACGTCCAACGGCGCTTGGAGGGGGGCGCGGCCTTCGATGTCGCGCCGGGCAATGGCTTGGCGCACAGCGGCGAACTCCACCAACTCAAAGGCGTGGGTGGGAACGCAGAGGATACGCGAGGTCGCGCCGGGCTGGTGACCGCTGCGCCCGGCGCGCTGCAAGAGGCGGGCGACGCCTTTGGGGCTGCCGATCTGGATCACTTGGTCGACGGGCGAGAAGTCCACGCCGAGGTCGAGGCTGGCAGTGCAGACGACGCAGCGCAGACGCGCCTCACGCAGTCGCGTTTCGATCTCTTGACGCAGGGCGAATTCGAGCGAACCGTGGTGGAGGGCGATCTCTCCGGCAAACTCCGGGCAGGCGTCGAGCAGCGACTGGAACCAGATTTCGGTCTGGGCGCGGGTGTTGGTAAAGACCAAGGTCGTGCGTGCGCGGTGGATGGCCGCGACGACCTCCGGCAGTAATTTGAGGCCGAGATGCCCGGCCCAGGGAAAGCGCTCGATGTCGGGCGGGATGAGGGTGTCGACGGCGATGGGTTTATCTATGTCGGCGCTGATGAGCAGGCGCTGGTCATCCGGCTTGTTGGGCGCGAGCACGTCTAGCGCCTGGGGGAGGTTGCCAAGCGTGGCGGAGAGGCCCCAGGTTTGTAATTTAGGCCGCCAGCGGCGCAGGCGAGCCAGCGCCAGTTCGGTCTGCACGCCGCGCTTGGTGCCAAGCAGTTCGTGCCATTCGTCCACCACCACGGCTTGCAGATGGTCAAATAGCCTTCGGCTGTCCGGGTAGGAAAGCATGAGGGTTAGGCTCTCCGGCGTGGTGATCAGCGCAGTGGGCAGTGATTTGCGCTGGCGCTGTTTGACGCTGGAGGAGGTGTCGCCGGTGCGTAGCTCGACCGTCCAGGGCAGGCCCAGATCGGCAACAGGCGCTTGAAGGGTGGTGAGGGTGTCGTTGGCGAGGGCACGCAGCGGCGTGATCCAGAGTACGTGCAGGGGCAGCGGCGCAGCGGGCCATGTGGCGGGATCTGGGTGCGCGTCGAGCCAGTCGATCAGCGGGCCGAGCCACGCTGCATAGGTCTTGCCTGTGCCGGTGGGCGCGTGAATGAGTGCATCACGACCGGCAGCGTATGCTTGCCAGGCTTCAACCTGAAAGGGAAAGGGGGTCCAGCCGCGCTGGTCGAACCAGTGGATCACCGCGGCCAGGCCGGGAGAGGCGGCGGCGACGAGGGGGCCTGAAGGCGCAGCGGTCATGGCTGCACCGTTGTGGTGAGTGGTTCGGACATGGTATGAGTCAATCACAGTTGCGGCCGGGCCACCGTATCAGCTACCTCATTGGTCGGGCTGGAGGCCGGGGCGCGAACGGTCGGAGGATTCAGCAGACGATGCCGGTTCATCGGCTGGCACAGATGCTCTAGACTGCGTGGCTTCATCGGCGGGATTCGGGTCGCCTGTTTCTTGCTCTTCGCCCTCTTGGGTCACATGGGTTTCGGGCAGGTAGACGAGGGCTGTGGCAATGGCAAGCCCCTCCATTGACTCGACTTCGAAGGTGGTTTGCTGGTAGACAATGCGCTCGCCGGGTTCGGCGACGTGGCCGAGCTGCGCCATGATCAAGCCGCCAACGGTTTCGGCCTCTTCTTCCTCAAAGTTGAGGTCATAGTGTTGGGTCAACTCATCGAGCAAGAGGTCGCCGCGGACACGGAGGGTGCGCTCGTCAATGGCGACGAAGGGGGGCACTTCCTCGTCAAATTCGTCTTGGATTTCGCCGATGATCTCTTCGGCCAGGTCTTCTAGACTGACCAGACCGGCTGTGCCGCCGTATTCGTCCAGCACGATGGCAATTTGAAAGTGGCGGCTGCGGAATTGCTGCAGCATCTCGTCGAGCGACAGCGAGTCGGGCACAAAGACAGCAGGCCGCAGGAGGGCTTGTAGATCAAACGTGGCGTTTGGATCGACCAGTTGGCGCGCCAGGTCTTTGACGTAGAGGATGCCGACGATGTGGTCGCGGTCTCCGTCATAGACGGGATAACGGGAATGGTGTTCTTCGAGGATGATCTTGAGCAGCGTCTCTTCGTCCACGTCCACGGGGATGGCGACCATGCGCGTGCGCGGGGTCATGACTTGGCCGACGGTGCGCTCGTGAAAGTCGATCACGTTTTCAAAGAAGATTTGCTCGTTAGGTTCGAGCAGGCCGCCCTCTGAGCTTTCTTCCACTATGTAGGAAAGTTCGGTTGTGGAGACGAGCCGGGTTTCTGCGTTGGTGATGGCGATGCCCATTAGCCCCAACAGGTAATTGCCGACCCAGTTGAGGATGGCGGTCAGTGGGCGAAAGAGCGTTTCGGCAAAGGACATGGCCGCGGCGAGGTAGACGGCTGCCTCTGACGCGGACTGTAGCGCAAGCGACTTGGGGATCATCTCGCCCAAGACGACATGCAGGTAGGTTAAAAAGGCGACAGAGATGATGGACGCGATGGTGTGGGCCGCGGTGGTACCGATCCAGCCGAGATGTTCGAGCGGGGGAACGAGCCACCCAGCAACCGCGTGTTCACCGTACATGCCCAAGCCCAGGCTGGCTAAGGTGATGCCGACTTGTGCGGTGCTTAGATAGCGGTTGATCTCAATGGGATGGGTCAATATGTGCAAGACATGCTTGGCCGCGGCGGAGCCGCTTTCCGCCATCGTGGCGACGCGCGGCCGCGATGCGCCGGCAATGGCAAATTCAGCCGCTACAAAGAAGCCGTTGACGACAATTAGAAAGATAATGACGAGAATGGGAATGCCATATTCAAGCATAGTTACCAGCCGGCCATTTCCGACTTGATGCGTGCCACTTGGTCGGCGTTGATGGGAAAGCTGACGGCAAGCACCGTGTTGTTGACGATCCGGTCGACACGAATGGGATAGACGCCAACCTGGGCGATGTCACCCACTTTGGGGATGCGCCCGATGGTTGCCAGAACCAAGCCGCCGATGGTGTCCACATCTTCATCGGTAAGTTGTGTGTCGAGCAACTCGTTTAGGTCTTCGATGTGAACGTCGCCGCGCACGCGCAGGCGGTTGTTGGGACGGAGTTCGATGGGCGGGTTCTCGATATCGAACTCGTCTTGAAACTCGCCGATGATCTCTTCCACCAGGTCTTCAAAGGTGATCATGCCCGCTGTGCCGCCGTATTCATCGACGACGATGACGACGTTGTAGTGCCCTTGCTGCATACCGTCCATGACTTCCTCGACGGGCGCGGAGTCGGGGACATGCATCACCGGGTGCATGAGCTGGCGCGGCGTCTTTTTGGCAACAGAGGCTGTTGGGTGCTTTTGCGCGTAGTAAAGTTGGAGCAAGTCGTTAAGGTGGATGATGCCGACGATTGAGTCGATGTTCTCTTCGTACAGGGGCAGGCGCGAGTAGGGAGAGTGGGCCAGCATTTGCAGCAGTTCGTCGCTGCTTGCATCAACCGGCGCGGTCAACATGTGGGTGCGCGGGATCATGACTTTGCGCGCGGTGAGATTGCGCAGTTGCAGGGTGTTGACCAGCAGACGCCGCTCTTCTGCATCCAATACGCCGCCCGCGCTGCTCTCTTCGACCAAGAGCACGATCTCTTCGGGCGAGTGCAGGTGGCTATGTTCGATGACGGGGGGACGTCCGAGGAGTTTGAGAACCAGGTGGCCGCTGCCGTTGAAGAACCAGATCAGCGGTTGCAGGATGACCACAGACCAGCGCATGATCGGCGCGGTGGCGATTGCCAAGCGCTCTGGAAATTGCACGGCAACATTTTTGGGCATGAGTTCGCCGAGGACTACCTGCGTGATGGTCAAGATAATCAGGATGATGATCGAGATGCTTGTGCGGACGATGCCCTCGACGCCAGGAGCAAGCTGCGCCAACTGCGGCTCGAAGAGCGCGAGTATTTCTGATTGGCCGTAGAAACCCAGGACAAGGCTGGAGATGGTGATGCCCAATTGACACGCCGCGATGTAGGTGTCCAATCCTTCGGCTGATTCGCTGATGGAAAGAATGTAGCCCGCAAGTCTGTTGCCTTCATCGGCCATTTGGGCGAGGCGTGGGCGCCGGGAACTAACCGTTGCAAATTCGGCCGCGACATAGACGCCGTTGATCAAGATCAACAGCAAGACAACGGCGATAACGGTAAGGAGTGGGCCTATCATGATGGCGAGGTTGCTTGTCCTCCTAAATTACCTGCTGATTATCCTGCCAATTATTCAGTGGTGATATGAATGGTTACCGTTTCGGAGGTAACCGAGCCGCCTGAGTTTTCGCTGGCTGCGCGCAGGCGATAGGTCATTTCGTTGAAGTCTGGTTCGGCAGGAACTTCGACCTTGAACTGGATGACGCCGGTGTTGCTCGGGCTGACGTTGACGAGCGTCATGCCGTTGTCACTGCATACGCCGTCCATGCGGCATAGGTGGTGCGGCCATGCGCCTGCTTCGGTGAAGCCAACATAGAGGCTGTCGACTGCGGTCGCTGTATTGGTGACATATAGGTCGAGTTGGCAGGTCTCGCCTCGGCTACAGGTCAGGTTTGTCTTTCCGCTTGCTTCGAGACGCACGCCCCATTGCATCGGTGGGACCGGTGTGTCGGTCGGCACATTGGGCGTCCAGGTTGGGGTCGGCTCCGGCGGAATGGTAAAGGTGGGCGTGGGCTGCGGTGTATCGGTCGGAATGACTAGATCGACGGTTGCCGTGTAGATCCGCGTGCTGCCATCGGCGAGCACAACCAGCAGGTTGTAGTCACCCGGATCGTTGCGCACACACTCTTCGTGCTCGCCCCGTCCATCGACCCCAAGATTCTCATAATAGACCGCACGCACATTTTCTACGTGCCAGCTTACAATTGTGCATTCGCCGGGCTGCAACGTCTTGTCGCGCGCGGAGAAGAGGACAAAGGGTGTGCCCAGAGGCGGCAGCGGTGTAGGCGAATGGGTGGGCGTCGCGGTGGCCTCGTCCGGCGCGGGCGTGCTGGTGGGAATGTCGAGAATCGGCGTCGGTCTGCGAGTCGGAATCTGCAACTGGATGTCGACGGGCGATGTGGCCGGCGGCTGCTGGACGGCAGGCTGGCCCTGCTGTTGGGGCACAGCCTGGGGAAGCGGATCCGGTTCGTTTTGTGCCTGTTGTTCCGCTTCGGCGGCAAGGGCTATGCCGCTGGGCGCGGTGTTGGGGTTTAGGCTTGTGGTGGCGACTCCTCCGGGCGTCGGTGTTACGGCCATCGGGAAAATGGGCGTGGGGCCGATGAGGGGGTCGCTGGCAGACGCGCCGGTAGATGGATCGGCTGCGGCTGGTTCGCTGGTGGCGGTGACGATTAGATAGAGCTGCGGCTGGGTAACCGGCGCGGCGGCAAGAGTATCGACGCTGCCCGGTTGGGTCGCCAGGATGTCGGTGCGCACCATTTGCCAGCCGATATAAGCGGCAAAGAGGCCGCCACAGAGCAGGCTGGAGACGAAGATAAGACCGGCCCCAATCCAGCCCCAGCGGCGGCGGCTGCGAGTTTGGGCCTTTTCCGCCGCGTCGTATTCCGCTTCCAATTCGTTGAGCGCGTGGCTGAGTGGATCGTCGGGCAGATCATCGTTGAGATCGCCTGCTAGTGCGTCCGCGGTTGGCGTGCTGTCACTGATCGGGCTGCTGCTGGTCGGGCTGTTTCTGTGCGTGCTTGTTGCGGCTGCGGGGGTGGGATTGCTCCGGTATGGCACGTTGGCGGGCATTTCCGGCGCGCGGCGCGCAGCCCGCGCGGCCACGAAGCGCGGGCAGTGGCGAAAGCCCGAACAGAGACAGAGGGTGGCTTGATCGGTCAGCAGCAGCGAGGCAGGGCGATCCCCCGCCCAGCAGCGGTTTTCAAAGCTGGGATGCTCGACGGGATCGCTTTGCGCTCCTGTGCGCCCTTCCGTGCCCAACAGCGGACAGCGGGATGGTGGGGGAGGACCTTCCGGTTTCCTGGCTCTGGGCGTGAATCCGCTCATGCTTGTGCTTGCTCCAGCCAGCTTGCAGCCAAGCGGATGGCTTCATCAGCTGATTGTATATCGCCTGCGGCCTGGGCTTCCATGAGCTGGTCGAGGAGAATGCCCACTTGCGGGCCTGGCGGCAGGTTTAGACGGCGCATCAGTTCGTGACCGTCGACGAGCGGCCTTTGGGATTGGCGCTCTGGCGACCAGTGAAAGGCCAAGAGTTGTTCGACATGCTGCAAGTACTCGGCCCAATCGGGCGGCTCCTGGTCATAGATGGCCCAGCGGTCGGCTAGGGCCAACAGGAGGACATCCAGACCCGTTTCGCGGCCCGGCAGCCTGCCGTCGATGTCGCGGAAGAAGCGGAAGGCGGCGCGGTTGCTGATAGCCTCGCCCTGGAAGCTATGGTGCAGGTGGTGGGGGCGCATGTGGGCGTTGACGACCGTGCGCGCGGCTTCTCCCTCATAGCGGCTGAAGCGCAGGGCTTCGAGCCGGTGCAAGGCCATCTCTGCGCCCGTGGCTTCATGACCGTGAAAGTGGATGCGTGCGACGCCGCTGTGGTTGTCCTGTTCGACGGTGCGCGTTTGCGGCTTGCCAATGTCATGCAGCAGCGCGTACCAGATGAGCCAGTCGCCTGCCAAGCGTCCGGCGGCCAGGGGGGTCATGAGGTGCTGCTTGATGCGAAAGCGCCACGCTTCAAGCGCGTCCAGCGGCATGACGCCGCCGGTCGTGGTTTGCGGCTGGCCGGTTATGGCCCAGTCGCGCACGGCTTGGGCGGCGCGCACAGCCGCGAGCGTGTGATGATACACGTCGTGTACATGGGGCGGCGGCTGGGTCACGTCGATCATGGCGGACAGTTCAGGCAGCGTGTAGCTCAATAAGCCCAACTCATGCAGTTGGTTGATGGCCTCGGCCGCGCGCGGGGTTGCCATGGTCTTCCAGAGTTCATCGCGCACGCGTTCCATGCTGGCAAGCGCCAGCGTTGTATTCAAGCGGCGGATCTGGAGTTCGGTAGCAGGATCGAGCGTGAAGCCGAATTGCGCGACAAAGCGCACGGCACGCACAAGCCGGATCGGGTCATCGGCCAAACTGATGGGCGATACGCGACGCACGATCCCGCTGCGTAGATCGTCGCGACCTTTGTAGGGATCGACTAGATCGCCGAAGCCCGCTGGGGTGTAGCGCGCGGCCATGGCGTTGATGGTGAAATCGCGCAGGAAAAGGTCTGTTTCGATGCTCTCCTCGCGCAAGCCTGCGACATCGCAGACCAACGGCGCACCTTGGCCTGATTGGAAAATGAGGCGTGCCACGTCGCGCAGTTCATCCAGCACATAAAAGGCCCAACCGAGCCGGTCGGCTGCACGCCGCGCGACGGAAATGGCTTCACCCTCGACGACTAGGTCGAGGTCGGTTCCGCCGCTGTGGCGGCCCAAAAGTAGGTCGCGCACAGCCCCACCCACTAGATAGACGCTCGGACTATCGGCACTGATAGCAGTGAGCAAGTGGGAAAATGCGGGATGGGATAAACGCCAATTGGCCGGTGGTACTAGAGTCTCTGTCAACGCTGTCGAGGTCTACTTATGCACAGAATATTGCAAAGTCGATGGGAATATTATAACAGAAAGCGCGTTACGAATAAATAAGGCAACCGAACGCACGTTCATTACTGGGCGTACATTGGGTCTACGCCGGTTGTTTGCCGGTGACGGGGGGCAATGGATGCCGATGGATCATGTCTGGGCAGCTAGGTTGTGCGCTGGATGGCGGCAAGCCCGACGCCGACCATGACGATCACGCCGCCGATCAATTGTTGGGGCGTGGGAAAAGCGCCAAAGAAAAGCAATGACCACAAGATGGTCGCGACCGGACTTAGGGTGAGGATAATGGCGTGCATACTGACGGTGAGGCGGCGTAGAGCTAGATAGTAGAGTGTGCGGCTGATGACAACATCGACTGTGCCGGTGGCAAGCAAGAGCAGCCAGGCGACGGGCACGGGCGCGGTGATCGGACTCCAGACGAAGGTGAAGAGTGACAGCGCCAGCGCGGTGAAGAGGAGGCGACCAAAAAAGAAGTCGAGAAAATCCATGCCTTGCGCGTAGCGCTTGACGAGCGCCGCATGGATCGCGTACATGAGCGAACTGCCCACGATCAAGAGGGAGCCAAGTTGTAGGACATCGCCCGGTTGAAAGGTAATGATGAGCAGCCCGACCAGCGCCAAGCCAGCGCCGATTGCCTGCCAGCGGTGCAGCCGTTCTTGGAGCCACCAGACGCCGATGCCGATGCTGAAGATGGTGGTCATGCGCGAGAGCATGGAGGCTGTGCCGGGGTCGATGTAGCCAACGGCCATGTAGCCGAACGCGGTGCTGCCGCCGACCAGCAAGCCAATCGCGGCCAGGGACCAAAGGTTGCGGCGAATTGCGCCCAGGGCGAGACGCCGCCGGGCAATGCCGTAAACGCCAACTTGCAGCGTGGCGATCCAGAGCACCAGCGTCGCCGCGAGCACAGGATCGAGGTAGGGCGTCAGGGCACGGGCGAAGACCAGGTGCATGCTGTCAACCAGCAGCAGCACGGCAAGTAGGCCAGCGTCGCCCAGGGAAACGGCTGACCCGGTTGCAGGGTGGCTGGAGGAACTTGCCGCCTGCGGAGCTGGCATGGTCACGCCTAGGATTTTTTGGAGACTTGGCGTTTCATATAGGTCAGAAGCGCGTGGAGTCCACGCAGCCGCTGGGGCGTGATCGCCTCCTGCAAGCCCAGCAGGTTGTACACGTCCTCCGGCACGTCCATGACCTCGGCGGGCGTTGCGCCGTCAAGCCCTTCGGCCAGAATGGCGGCATAGCCGCGCACAGTGGGCGATTCTTCTGGGATATCTAGATGGAAGTGCACCCCGCTGTCGTTGATCTCGGTAAAGAGAAAGACGGGGGTTTGGCACTCATGTACCTGTTCCATGCTGTCGCGCGCATCCGCGAGATGCTCAGGCAGGTCGGGCAGATCCATCGCGAAATCGAGCAGCATTTCAAGCCGCTCGCGCGGGGTTGCCAGGCGGAAATCCTCAACAATGGCGCGCAAATCAGACGGTAAGCGATCGAGCTTTTCGACCAGTTCCAAATCAACGGACATAGAAAACGTTCTCTCCCTGTATGGCTAAAGCCGGCTAGTTCGGCTCATGCTAAACGACGGCAACCGATCCGTCAAACTACACAGGTGTAATGGATCAGCTTAATTCAGTGTGTTTGCGCCGCGCATGGTGGCGGCGTGCCTTGGCGCGATTACC
>CAZZNG010000019.1:0-21541 GCA_964655505.1 uncultured Litorilinea sp.
CGAAATGACGCCTACACTCTGATCTTCCCGGAAGCTACGCCCATCTCACGAGCAGATGGGATGAAGTTTGCAATGTCCAGGAAGATTGGCCCCCTGCGCGCATTCAGGCGCGCTGCCAGCGAACGCGGTAGCGCAGCAGCATGTCGCCGCCCACCACGACGAAGAGAATGACGCCTTGCAACAGTTGGGCGATGCCTGCCGGTTGGATGGCATCGCCGCCCACCAGCAGCCCCGCAAAGAGATAGGCTGCCAGCACAATGCCCAGCGGGTGCAGCTTGGCGAGCCAGGCCACAATGATCGCGGTGAAGCCGTAGCCGGGCGAAAAACGCTCTTGCAGCCGGTGAACCACCCCGGCGACTTCGCTCATGCCTGCCAGCCCGGCCAAGCCGCCGCTGATCACCATGACCAGGATGATATTGCGCGTGAGGTTGATCCCGGCGTAGCGCGCCGCGCGCGGGTTGTCGCCCCCCACCGTCACCTCGAAGCCCCAGCGCGTGCGCTGCCAGATGAACCAGAGGATCAGCGCGGCGATCAGCGCGATGAAGATGCCGAAATGGGCTGTCAGCCCGCGCAGCGCGGGCAGGCGATCGCTGTAATCGGTCAGCCGCGGCAGCCACGCCGAGCGCGGGAATTGGGGCGTCAAGCCAAAACCGCGTTCGCCCCAAGGACCATAGACGAAGAAGTTGTTCCACTGGATTGCGACGTAGTTGAACATCAACGTGGTGATGATCTCGTTGACGTTGAGTTTGGCTCGGAGCAGGCCGGGGATCAGGCCCCAAATTGCGCCGCCGATGAACCCGGCCGCGGCCATGGCCGCCAGCATCAAGAATTGGGGGGTGTCGGGCGGCAGCCAGTGCAGCGCCACCCCTGTTGCCATGAACGCGCCCAGGTAGAGCTGCCCTTCCGCGCCGATGTTCCACAGGCGCATCCGAAAGGCAACCGACACGCCCAGCCCGGCCAAGATCAATGGCGTCGCTTTGATCGTCGTGTCGGACCAGCCATAGGCCGAGCCAAAGGCCAATTCGCCCATGCGCCGGTAGACAAACCAGGGGTTTGCGCCCGCGGCAACCCATAACAGCAGCGCGCCGACCAGCAGCGCCAAGATAATCAGCAGAATGGGCGAGAGGATTGCCAGCCAGAGCGGTTGGGCGGGCACTCGTTCGATACGCAGCCGGCGCGGCGCGGCCCCGGCAGAGGTGATTTGGCTGCTCATGCCGCTGGTTCCTTGGGGGTGGGCGTTTGTACAGCAGTAGACCCGTTGGCGTGGGTCGCGGCGGGTGCGGTCGCGCCCCCCATCATCAGCCCGATCTCGTCCACTGTCGCTTCTTCGGTGGGGACTTCGCCCACGATGCGGCCTTCGTAGATGACCGCGATGCGGTCGGCTAAGGCGAAGATTTCATCTAGATCTTCGGAGATGAGCAGGATCGCGGCCCCATTGTTGCGCTCTTGCACCAAGATCTTGCGCACATTTTCGGTCGCGCCCACGTCCAGCCCGCGCGTCGGGTGCGATGCGACGATGACCAGGGGGTGCTGTGCGATCTCGCGCGCCAGGATGACCTTTTGCAAATTGCCGCCGCTGAGCAGGCGCGCCGGTGTTTCGGGCGAGGGCGTGGCAATGTTGAAGCGCTTGATCAACGCTTCGGCCTGTTGGCGCATGGCGCGGCGGCTCAGGAGCCAACGCCCGCCCAGGTGCTCGGCGCGATAGTTCTTCAGCGCGAGGTTTTCAGTGATAGAGAGGTTGGGCGCGCTGCCGGTGGCGCTGCGATCTTCGGGCACATAGGCAATGCCCGAATCGATCATAACCAGCGGGGGCGCATTGGTCACCTCTTTGCTGGAAATGTCGATGCGTCCGCCGGTGGTTGGGCGCAGCCCGGAGATGGTCTCGGTCAACTCGCGCTGCCCGTTGCCTGCTACCCCGGCGATGCCCACGATCTCGCCTGAGCGCACTTGCAGCGACAGCCCGCGCAGCGCTTCGATCCCCTTGTCGTTGAGCGCGGTCACATTATCAAGCGTCAGCCGCACTTCGCCCGCGGCCGCGGGGGGCTTGTCGATGCGGAAGAGCACTTCGCGGCCAACCATGAGGCTGGCAAGCTGGGGCTTGGTCAATCCTTCATTGGTCACGGTGGCGACGGAGCGCCCGCCGCGCAAGACCGTGATGCGGTCGGCAATCGACAAGACTTCATCCAGCTTGTGGCTGATCAGGACAATGGTTTTGCCCGTAGCGGTCATCTCGCGCAGGGTCTGAAAAAAGACTTCGGTTTCCTGCGGCGTAAGCACCGCGGTCGGCTCGTCCAAAATGAGGATGTTCGCGCCGCGATAGAGCAGCTTGATAATCTCGACACGCTGCTGTTCGCCCACAGAGAGCTGCCAAATCTTGGCGCGCGGGTCCACCGGCAGCCCAAATTGCTCGCCGATGCGCGCCACCTCGTCTTCGATTGCCTGCATGTCGAGGATAAAGGGGACGTCGTTCATCCCCAGGATGACGTTTTCGGCCACGCTCTGCGACTGCACCAGCATAAAGTGCTGGTGGACCATGCCCACCCCGGCCTTGATCGCGTCGCGCGGGGAATGGAAGTCGACCACGCGACCGTCGATGAGGATTTCACCTGCGTCGGGCTGGTAGAGGCCGCAGAGGATGTTCATGAGGGTGGATTTGCCCGCCCCGTTTTCGCCTAACAGAGCGTGCACTTCCCCTTTGTTTGCGCTAAAGGTAACGTCGTCATTTGCCAACACACCGGGGAACCGTTTGGTGATGTGGCGCATTTCAAATGCCGGAGTCGAATCACTCATGCGTTTATTGTTGGCTAAGCGTCATCCTGCGCATCAACGCAAGGGCATCCAGCATCAAGACGACGCAACGAATCGAATGGCTGGCGCAAGCTGATCAATGCGGCTGCACCAGCCTGGACTGCTGTGGACAGGATGCCAGATGCGCGGCATTTGTGCAAATGATCCCCCCTGAATTGCAGCAGTTTCGACCGGCGGCTGGCTTGCCGTGAGCAGGCGCGCCACGCGCCAATCAACAGCCGGGCGCACGCCCCCGGATTATCGATCTCTCTCGGGTGATGCGCCCGGCTGGGCAGTACAAACGGTCAGCTTGCAGCAGGCCGGGTGGTACGGCCTGCGGATGGCGTCTGCGCGTTTAGTCGGGCAGTTCGGCTTCGGGCGAGATGCCCTCGGCCAGCCAGTTCATGCAGTAGGTGCAAGGCTCGCGGCCGGTTTGCTCGGCGATGGTTTCGTCGATGCCTTCCAGGTCCGACTGGGTGAGCGATTCGCCTTCAGGCACGACCAATTCACCCTTGTTGTCGTAGATGGGGCCGGAGAAGACATCAAAGCGGTCGATTTCGCCCGCCAACATCTGGTCGAGCACTTCGCGCACCTGGGGAATGACTTCTTCGGGGACAGACGGCGACGGCTCCTCGCCTTCCATGAAGCCCAGCAAGCCCAGCGCGCCGCTGTCTACATCGAAGTAGATGTCATCCGGTACGAAGGTTCCGTCCATCATCTGCTGCACCATGTCCACGTAGAAGGGGCCCCAGTTCCAATAAGGCGTGGTCAGACAGTCGTCGGGGGCCACATCGCAGGCATTGCGCGAGTCGTAGCCAATGCCATAGACGCCGCGCTCACTGGCGGCCTGCACCGGGCCGGTGGTGTCCGAGCCGCTGATCACCACTGCCGCGCCCGATTCGATCAAGGACTCGGCGGCCTGGCGCTCAAGGTTCGGGTCGAACCAGGTAAAGATCCAGCGGATATCCATGGTGCAGTCGGGGCAGGTTTGGCGCATACCCAACGCCGCGGCATTGGCATGGCGGATCACTTCGGGGATGGGGAAGGGGGCAATATAGCCGACCTGGGTAGCCCCGTCCGCGCTGGCGCGTGCGCCTGCAATCATCCCGGCCAGGTATTTGATGCTCTCCATCGCGCCGAACAGGTTGGCAAAGTTGGTGTCGTTCTTCTTATAGCCTGACACATGGACAAAATAGACGTCGGGAAATTCCTCGGCCACGGTCGCGGTCGCGTCCATGAAGCCGAACGAGGTGGTAAAGACCGCGTCGAAGCCGGCGCGCGCCAGGTTACGAACCACGCGTTCGGCATCCGTGCCTTCGGGGACGCTTTCCAGATAGGCTGTGTGGATGGCGTCGCCCAATTGCTCTTCGAGATATAACCGGCCCTCATTGTGGGCATAGGTCCAGCCGCCGTCTCCGATGGGGCCAACGTAGACGAATGCCACATTGAACGCGCCTTCTTGCGCTTCCGGAATCTGGATGCTGCCCGCGTCCGCGGCGGGTGCAGGCTGGGCGGGCGTGTCGGCGGAGGGGGCTTCGCCGTCCGGCGCGGGGGTGACGCCTGCAGTACAGGCACTGAGCGCCAGCACAGCCGCCAGCATGAGAGAGAGGACGAGCCACTTTCGTTGTACGCGCATAGGTTTTTCCTTTGTGCGATTCACTTGATAGCAGTTCATTTGATAGCGATTTGGTTGATTGCGATTGTGTCTAATGAAGGTTTGGTTGATTTGATGCGCTCGAGCACCTGTAGTGTAACGAGAAACAGCCGAAGGAACAAGACGGCGAGACCGGCAACTAGCCAATCTCGCCGCGCTGCGAGTCTTCTTCTACCCTGCTATCAGATATTCTGCTATCAAATTGCGCCTGGTTAGCGTTGACGGTGATTCCGGTTGTGGTTCCGGCGGCTCCACCAGGTGCTGCCTGCCAGCGCGGCCATCCCCGCGCCCGCGACGATGATAAACAGCGGGCTGCTGCCGAAGTTGCCGCCGGTGATGGGCATGGTGGACGGGCCGCCCTGGGATGAATCATCCATTGCGCCGCTTCCGGCTGTATCATCGGCATCGTCGTCTGTACCGGCTTCGCTGCCACCGGCTGCCATCGCGCCCGCGGACGGTTCGTCTGCTGCCGCGTCGTCTGTAGCCGTGTCATCCGCACCTGCATCATCTGCATCCGCGCCGGTGGCTGCCGTATCCTCTTGGGCCGTATCGCCTTGAGTCGATCCATCTGCAGTCGATTCCGCGCCAGCCGCCGCGCCTGCGGCTCGACCTATGTCGGGCGGTAGGAGCACGCTGTCGACGACGTGGATCACGCCGTTGGCCGCTTCGATGTCGGTGGAGACAATGTTGGCGCTGTTGATCGTGAGCGAGCCGTCAGAGCCACTGATGATCACCGGCACGCCGCTGGCCGTGCGCGCGATCATGCCTTCGTTCAGGTCTGCGGCCATCATCTGACCGGACACGACATGATAGAGCAGGATATCGGTCAGGTCACCCGCTGGATCAGCCAGCAGCCCCTCCAGTGTCCCTTCGGGCAGCGCCGCGAACGCGTCGTTGGTGGGCGCAAAGAGGGTGAACGGGCCTTCACTGCTCAACGTTTCGGCAAGCCCGGCAGCCTGCAGCGCAGCGACCAGCGTGCTAAAGTCCTCATTGCCTGCGGCCACGTCTATGATTGTGCCGCTGCTGTCTTGAGCCGTGTCGTCTTGCGTTGTGTCATCTTGGGCCGCGGCAGGCCCAGCCAGCGCCAGAATGAGGGCAAGCGACGTTAAAAGCGCGAAAAGCGTTTTACGGTTCATAGATGGCTCCTACCGTGTCATGTCCTCTCTATCATGATCTCTTCTCCATCACGATAGAGACAAGTCATCGGGACGAGTACGCTGCGAAGAAAGAGGGCGAATGAAATAGCGATGTCTATCTGTGTCTGGACTTGCAGCCTAGCCGATCCAGAGGCGTTGTTCTGTAAGTCTTGTCTACATTAATCGTGTTGGGATGGTTCAGGCCGATCTTCCGGGACGCTACGCCCATCTGCTCGCGAGATGGAATGTCATTTAACGCCCATCTGCTCGCGAGATGGGCATGAAACTCCGAGCGTCCCGAAAGGTGCATCGCAGCGTCCGGAAAGTTTAGGCCCCGAACCGTCCATAAGGATTGAGTGCGCTTACTCGACCGGCGCGATGGAGAGGAGCGGGGCCAGCAGGGTCTGGTCGTCGCTGCGATAATAGCCTGTCCGCAGCACGGCATCAGGCGAGAGGTTCTGCGCCGACAAGGTGTCTATGGCGATGCGGTGACGCACAACAAGCGTTGTGCCCGGTTTCCAGAGCGAAGTGGGGTAGTAGACGCCGCCGGGCGCATGGTCGTCTTGGCCGAGTTTTTGGTCGCTGCCGTCGAACAGTTGCAGCGTGGCCGTGTAGTCGCCGTCCAGCGCCGCGTCGACGCGCCAATAGAGGTCAACGATCAGGCTGTTTTCATCGGCTGACTGGGTATCGCTGGCGCGGGTATAGCCGACCAGCGTCAAGGGGCCGTAGCCCATCTCCAGGGCAACAGCAGGCGGCGCGGCATCGGCTGGACCCAGCACACGCACCAGCGGCGGGTTGGCCGCTTCCAATTGGTAGCGCACCGCCAGCCCCGGCATGGGTTTGATCAGGTAGACAGGCTGATCGCCGCCCGCGGCCAATGCCGTGTCGATGGTCGCGCCGATGTCGGCAAAGCGCGCATCCGGCGCGATGATGGGAAAGAGGCCGGTCATTCCCTCTGCGCGGCCTTCCACCGCTTGAAGATAGAAGAGGGGGACAATCTCATTGCGGTCGTTGGAGATCAAGATGGCATCCGCGGGCGGTTGCGCGGCGAGGATCGCTTCCCACTGCCGCCGGGCGCTGTCCGCGCTGGATTGGTCGATCTGCGCCGCGGTCACCGGCGCGCCGCGCAGCGTGAACAGAAGCAGCGCCGCGGTCAACACCCAGCCCAGTGGATGCACCCCGGCCCAGTTTTGCGCCGGGGCTTGGGGTGCGCCGGGCCGCCAATGGCCCGATGCCAAACCAGCCACGCCGCAGCCCATCCAGATCGCGCCCATTAGGTAGAGCGGGATGTAGTAGACCAGGATGTCGCCAATATTATAGAAAAGGTTGAAGCCCTGTTGCAGCAGGGCATAGGAGAGGGTGAAGCCGAGCAGGGCAATCTGGCGGGTACGCGCCAACCAGACCAGGCCCGCAACCATCACTGCCAGGCCGCCCCAGCCAAAATGTTGCTGCCAGAGCCAACCTGCTGTGCCCAGTTGGTTGAGCGCGCCCGCGACGCTGCGAAAGCCTACTGCAATCGACTGGCCGCTGATGAAGGCCCAGAACGAGGCCCAATTGTTCTCATAGAGATGCAGCACACCGTCGCCCAGCCGCTGGTGATACCAGGGCGATGCATCCGGCCCGCTGCGCAGGGGAATGTAAAGATAGAGCAGCAGCGACAGCAGCCCCACGCCAACTGCCAAGAGCCAATCAGCGGCGCGCACCCCGCGCCAATCGGCCCGCGCCAAAAGAAGATAGAGCAGCAGCGGCGGCAGCAGCAGCAGCGTCATGGCGTGGTGGGTCAGCGCCAGCCCGGTCAGCCCGGCCACCAGAAGCAGCCTGCCCCGGGTTGGCCCCGCAACGAGGCGCTGCACGGCCAGCAGCAGAGCCAGCACCAAGACGATGTGCAGCGTATAGACTTCGGCGATCAATGCCTGCGACCAGTAGGTGAGGTTGGTCGCCAAGATCAGCGCGCTGGTCAACGCGGCCGCGCGGCGCAGGCCATCCACGCCCGGCAGCCAACGCACCACCAACAGATAGCACAGGATCACGCCCAGCGCGCCAAAAACAGCGCTCAGCGCGTTGAGCGCGGTCGCAGGCGCCACGCCCACCAGCGCCAGCCCATGCTGCCACAGCCAGCCCAAGATCAGATAGAGTGGGTAGCCGGTGGGGTGGGCCAGGCCGAGCCGCCACGCGGCAAACTGAAATTCGCCGGGATCGCCTGGCAGCAGGCCAGGGGCCAGGGTACGCAAGTAGAGCGCCAAAGAGGTTGCACCGAGCAGCAACGAAAGCCGCCGGTCTGGTTGGGTGAGTGCCGAGAATTTGACCGCTGCCATGGTTTTCCGATAATCTGGATGTTCAACGTGGGTGCGCTGCATTGGGCGGCTGTTCGGCGCGCCGCTGCACCGTCACCGCCAAGGTTGGTCGAGTGATTGGTTGAATCGCTGCCCGCGCAGGGATAGGATGCGCATGGAGAAAGTTTGGTCGGGGGCCGCGCTGGTGGTCATTCCCACCTATAACGAGCGTGAAAATCTGCCCGAATTGGTTGGTCGCCTGCGCGCTTTGCCCGGCGATGTGCATGTGGTGGTCGTAGACGACAACTCTCCCGATGGAACCGGCGAGATCGCCCAACGCCTTGCCGCGGCCGATCCGGGCGTCTATGCCATCCACCGAGCGGGTAAGCTGGGGCTGGGCACAGCCTACCGTGCCGGGTTCGATTTTGGCCTGGCGCGCCATTATCAGTACATCTGCACCATGGACGCGGACTTCAGCCATGCGCCCGAACGGCTGCCCGATCTTCTCGACCGGGCAGCGTCCGGCTGCGATTTGGTTGTCGGCAGCCGCTATGTGCCGGGCGGCAGCGTCGTCGGCTGGCCGCGGCTGCGCAAACTCATCAGCTTTACGGCCAATCAACTGGCCCACCTCTTTCTGGGCATTACCACGCGCGACTGCACCGCGGGCTTTCGCTGCTATCGCCGGGTCGTGCTGGAAACCATTCCCCTGGAGACGATCTTCAGCGGCGGCTACAGCTTTTTGATCGAACTGGCCTTCCTGTGCGAAGAGGCCGGTTTCCGCATCGGCGAAGTGCCGATCACCTTTGTCAACCGCACGCGCGGATCGAGCAAAATCAGCAAAGTCGAAATTTACAAAGCCTTCTACACGCTGGTACGGCTGCGCACGCGCGCGCTGCCGTGGGATCGCATGGTCGCTATCTACCGCCGCTATCATTCGCGCAACGCCGGATAATCCCACTAATCATCCTGTTCATTCTCGCTCTGTGCATTACTCCACCGGCGTGATTTCGATCCAATCGACCGCGGCGGCCAGAGTACGCCGGTCGCGGTTGAGGCTGATGCTCAAGAAGGCCTCGTTGGGATCGACCGCTTGGGCCGCGCTGCCCGCCTCTGCACCTTGTACGCCAATGAGCGCGAAATAGTTCTCCTGTAGTTGGTTAAGCTCGACCGCTGCGCCGATGCCTTGCAGGCTGTCGATTGCCTCTTGGCCCAGATGCGCCCAGGCCAGGCCATAGCTCACCACCAGCACAATCTGCCCCGGCTCGATCCCGTCGAGATAGGCGGCCAGGGCTTGGCTTTCGTATTGATTGGCGGTTGTGTCGAAGCCCACGCTGTCGATCAGCCTGCCGCTTTGCGCATCGAGTACAGTCACGTTGACGCCCAGCCGCCCGGCGGACGCGTCGATCTGCTCGCCTGTCTCATCAAAAAGCGCCATAAAGCCGCCATCGGCAAAGGCTTTGAGATCCGCGTCCAGCGGCAGTTGCACACCGGTGCTGCCGATGGCGCGGTCGCCGCCCAGCACATCGCGCGGGGCCGCGCGCCAGCCCCAGACCCATTCAAGCCGGTTGAGGCCGGAAATCAGCACGTCGCCGGGAACCGTCCAAGAGAGCGTCTGCCATGCGCCGTCTAGCGGCTGGCTGGGGAACTGCTGCTCGTTGACGCGCAGGGTAACCATCTGCTGCGGGCTGCCGGGATAGACAAAGGGATGGGCGCGCAGGCGTACCTGGTACGTTGCTGTCGGATCCACATCGCGCAGCGGCAGCAAGGCTCGGCTGCTGGGGCCGGTGGCCCAAATGGCCGCCGCACCGTCGGGGATCGGCATGCGGACGCGCGGATCGCCGGGGGTATCTACCTCCAACTCGTCCCATCCCTCGGCGCGGTAGGGGTATGTACCCGGTTCGCCCAGGTCGAGGGTGAACGCGTCGTCGCCTGGCGGCTGCACCACGCGATAGGCTTCGATGCCGTCGCCTGTCCAAAACGGCTCATCTTCCAGCGGCAGCGTCGCCTTGGCAAAGTCCCACGCAGCCTCCCAATTGTCGGCATAGGGCAGCCGTTGGGGGATAGGCGGCATGAGCAGCACGTAGCCGGTATTATAGAGGTACATCAACTCGTCAGCCTGCGCCTGTACCTGTTCCAGCAGCGCGGGGTCGACCTCGCGGTCGAACTGGATCGCCTCCATCACTTGAAAGTAGGGAATGCGCGCGAAGTAGGCCATCTTGAAGTCGGGCGCGCGGCTGATGTTGCCGCCGATCATGGGCTTCTGGTGGACGTGTTGGTAATACTGAAGCTGCGTGCGTTCCGCGCCAAAGACGCCGAAGCTGTTGCGCCAGCCCAGCGGCACATGCATGACGCTGACCGGCCGCGGGTCGGCTGCAATCTGATCGTAGACCGCGGGCACGCGTGCATCGGAAAGCGGCAGGGGCACAGCCAGATGCTCAAAGAGCATGGCCGCGCAGAGCGCGCCCGCCAGCCAGCTTTGGGGCCGCCGGATCAGGGCTTGGGCCTGTTGGCCGCGCCGCGTTTGCAAGAGCCAGGCCAGCGCATAGCCCACCAGGATTGCCAGCCCCAACATGAGCAAGACCGAGTTGCGATTGGGCGCGCGGTTGGCTTTGATGATGGGCAAGTAGTGGAGCAGGGCATAGGGCATGGGAAAGGTGGCTTCGACGCCGTCCAGGTCAAAGCGGTAGCGCCCATTGATCTGCAGGAACGGGCCGAGGCAGAACAGGCCAAAGCTCAGTGCAGTCCACCCCCACAGCCGCACGCGACGCCGAAAGCGCACCAGCGCGATCAGCGCCAGCGCGGCCGACACCCAGCCTAGAAAGACGGTCGTCACATCGCGCGGGCCGGTGACGCCTTGCTCCAGCGCGCGCAGCTGCACGCGGCGCAGCTCGGCCACCAGGTCGCCGCCAAAGATGGGGTGAATGACCGTGGGTGTGAAAAAGGCGAACAGGTCGGCGCTAAGGGGGATCGCTTCGCCCCAACCTTGCAACGAGAAGTCGTCGGTCAGAAATTGATACAGGATGGGCAGCAGGACGGGCGACCAGAGAATGAACGCCGTGACCGCGGCCAAGAGCGGCAGCGCGACCAACATGGCCCACCCCGGCCAGGGCGCGCCCGCGCCGTGATCGACCGCGCTGCGCTCAGCCTGGCGTGCCCGCCACGCCACGATCAACAGCACGATCAGCGTGAAGATTGCTAAAAAGACCGCGGTGATCATCTCGGCCAGGCCGTTGAGCGCCATGAAGAAGCCCGTCCACAGCGCGGCGTGAACGCGGCGGCGGCGTGACAGCCCGCTGTCGAGGCTGCGTAAGAGCGCCAGCGCATAGAAAGGGATCCACTGCGTCGTCACCATGTCATAGTGGCCCAACATGGCGTAGATGGCGCGGTTGGAGCCGAAGGCATAGAGCAGCCCCGCGCCCGTCGCGGCGAAGGCCGCGGCCGCGGGCGTCGAGCGTCCGTTGAGGCCGGACCAGGGCCGCGCCAGCAGATAGCGCATGAGCAAAAAGACGCCGTAGCCGCTGAGGATCGTGCTGATCCAGAGGGCAACGTTGGAGGCGAAGGGCAGATTGACGGCCAGCATCAGCGGCTGCGCCAGCAGCGCGTGGAAGAAGTTATAGGTGTAGAGGATCAAGTCAATGCCCAGCGGATACCAGATCAGTTCGCTGTGCAGCGGGCTTGACAGGTGATCGACCAGCGCGTGCTTGAAGTACCAGACATTCCACAGGAAGGTCGATTCGTCAAAGGCCCACTGGGCCACGCCTGGCACATGGGTGGCGGCTTGGGCCAGCATGGGCCAGGTGAGGAGCAGCGTCAGCAGCGTGTAGAGCGCCAGCACACCCAAATGAGCGCGGCGCGCCTGGACGGCAGAGCGGGCGATGCTGTGGGCGTCACCCGATTCACCGGATGTCGCGGTCGGTTGATCGACGGGCGACGTGGGGGCAGCGTGACGTGCTGAAGTGGAAGATTGGCGAATCATGAACCTCGATGTCAACTCGACTTGCTGTGAACTCAATAGCAGGTAGCCGGATAAATACCGGGTCAGTGTACCATAGGCCCGCGTCGATGGGGCAAAGCGCGGGCGGAATGCGCCGTTGGCTCGAGGCTGTGGTATCATAGCAAGCCGACTGCTGCCGGTTCGTTCGTGAATTTCCGGAAGTTGCCCGTAGATTGACCGAGTTATGCGTATTTATTTGGATCAGATTGGCTGTCGCCTGAACTACAGCGAAATGGAAACCCTGGCCCAACAGTTGCGCGAGGCAGGGCATCAGACGGTGGCCGCGCCTGAATTGGCCCAAGTGATTGTTTTTAACAGCTGTGCGGTGACGCGCGAAGCTGGGCGGGCCAGCCGCCAGCGGATTCGCCGGCTGCATCGGGAAAATCCCGCGGCGCGCATCGTGACGACCGGCTGTTGGACGACGCTCAACCCGCGCGCCGCCACGGAACTGCCGGGCGTGGCGCTGGCAGTGGACAACACGCGCAAGGATTTGCTCGCCCAACTGCTGGAGCCGTGGAGCGCTGAACTGGATGACCCGGACGACTTGGCGCGCATGGACCCGGACGGCACGCCTTTCAGCCGCGCCGGTGCGCCTGCTGCCACTACCAACATCGCGCTCGGCAACATCACGCTTGACGAGAATTTGCTGCGCGCCCCGCGCACGCGCGCCTTTATTAAGGTGCAAGACGGCTGCAACAACCGCTGTACCTTTTGCATCGTCACCTTTGCCCGTGGCGAAAGCCGCAGCCGTCCCATGGCTGAGATTATCGCCGAGGTGCAAAGACTGGTCGAGGAAGGCTTGCAGGAAGCCGTGCTGACGGGGGTGCATCTGGGCAGCTATGGCCGCGATTTGCCCGGCGCGCAGCGCAGCGATCTGAAGCAGTTGGTGGCCGCGCTGCTGGATGAAACCGACTTGCCGCGGCTGCGCTTGTCGAGCTTGGAGCCGTGGGAACTTGCGCCCGGCTTTTTCGACCTGTGGGCCATGTATCCCCAGCGGCTCTGTCCGCACCTGCACTTGCCGCTGCAGGCCGGGACCGATCGCCAACTGCGGCGCATGGCGCGGCGCTGCACCACGGACAGCTTCCGCAACCTAGTGACGGAGGCGCGCGCGGCGATTCCTGACCTGGTGGTGACGACGGATCTGATCGTGGGGTTCCCTGGTGAAACCGATGAGGATTTTGCCGAAGGGCTGGCCTTTGTGGAGGAGATGCGCTTTGCTCACGCGCACATCTTCCCCTTTAGCCCGCGCCAGGGCACAGCCGCGGCGCAGTTCGACGGGCAGTTGCCCAAGCAGGTCAAACAGGAGCGTTCACGCCAGATGCACGCGCTGATCGCGCGCCTGGGCGCACGCGAGCGGGCACGCTTTTTGCACCAGGTGCGCCCCGTCCTGTGGGAGCAAGTGCAGGGCGATCTGTCGGCGCAGCAGACCGACTCTGGCGCGGCGGCGCGGCTCTGGCGCGGCTTTACGGACAACTATTTACCGGCCTTGGTGGAAGCGCCAGCCACGCTGGATCTGCACAACCGGATTACGCCGGTGCGGCTGGACGGGCTGGACGGCGATACCTTCCAGGCCAGCCTGCTGCAACCCGTTACAGCATGATATTATCGTTGGTTCATTACGCAGGATAGACCCACAGGATTGATCCATTGAATACGAGGCAACCATGAGCGATTTGGTGGCACAGTTAGAAGCACTGCAGCAAGCGGCGCAGGCTGCGCTGGCCCAGGCCGACACGACCGAAGCCACGCGCGTCTGGCATGCCGAATATCTGGGGCGTAAGGGCAAGCTGACTTCGTTGTTGAGCGGCTTGGGCCAACTCCCGCGCGAGGAACGGCCCTTGGTCGGCAAGGTGGCGAACGAGATCAAGCTCGCATTAGAGGCCGCGCTCGAAGAGCGCCAGGCCGCGATCGCCAATGAGGAGATGACGCGCCAACTGAGCGCCGAAGGGGTGGACGTGACCATGCCGGGGCGGCGGCCTATCGTGGGGCACTTTCACCCGACGACGACCGCGCTGCGCGAGATTGCGAACATTATGGTGCAGATGGGCTTTCAGCCCTATGACTCGCCCGATGTCGAAACCGACGAGATGAACTTTGGCCTGCTCAACTTCGCGCCCGGCCATCCCGCGCGTGAAATGCAGGACACCTTTTACACCACCAACCCGGACGTGCTGCTGCGCACCCACACCAGCCCAGGCCAGATCCATGCGCTGCGCGAGTTCGCGCCCAACCCAATTCGCGTCTACCTGCCCGGCAAGTGCTTCCGCAATGAGGATGTGACCGCGCGTTCGGAGATGATGTTCTATCAGGTGGAAGGCTTGGCGGTTGGTCGCAACGTGACCTTTAGCGACCTGAAGGGCGTGATCTACAACTTCGCCAATCAGATGTACGGTGAAGGGCGTCAGATTCGCTTCCGCAAATCCTTCTTCCCCTTCACCGAGCCGAGCGCCGAGGTGGACGTAGACTGCATTTTGTGCGGCGGCGAAGGCTGTCGCATGTGCAAGTACACCGGCTGGCTGGAGATTATGGGCGTGGGCATGGTGCATCCGGTCGTGTTGAAGAACGGCGGCTACGATCCATCCGTCTTTAGCGGCTTTGCCTTTGGCATGGGCATCGAGCGCCAGGCGATTCTCAAGCGGGGCATTGACGACATCCGCTACTTCTATGACAACGACGTGCGCTTTTTGGAGCAAGTCGCCTAGCGGCGCGTCCAGGCGTGATGAACTGAACGAAACAGAGGGGGGCCATCCAGACGCGGATGGCCCTTTTGCTTTATTGTGTGTTCATATGAGTTGTTAAGCGGGTAGACTATCAGGCTGCAAAGCGGCGCAGCGCGGCGGCGAACTCCTCGGCGGCTTCACGCGGGACCCAATGGCCCACATCCGCCAGGTGGATCACCTCTTGTGCGCCGAACTGGTCGGCGTAGCGCGCATCGGCAAAGGGGTCGCGGTCGCCCCAGATGACCAGGGTTGGCACGCTCGCAGTCAAGCGGTGCAGCCCCTCTTCCCATGCCGCGTAGTTGGCCGGGTCGGTGGCGCGATAGAGACGCAGCGCCATGCGCTTGGCGCTGTTATGCATGCCGTTCATCATGTGCTCGATATAGCCCTTGTCGAGCTTGGGCGCCGCGTCTTGCACCGCGTTGGCAAAGGCTTTGCGCGGCGTGGCCCACGTGACCAGCTCGCCAAGCAGCGGCATCCGCAGCAGCCGCGCGGTGGGATGCCACGTATACCCGCTGTTAAAGACCGTGTTGCTGATGATCAGGCGGCGCACCTTGTCTGGATGGCGGATGGCCCAGGGCAGCCCAAAGGGGCCGCCAAAGTCGTGCATGACCAGATTGAGCGGTGTGGGAATGGCCGCGGTGGTCACCAACTCGTCGACGAAGCGCGCCATGCCTTCGAGGCTTAGATCCATCTGCGGCGGCACTTGCGACCGGCCATAGCCGGGCAGATCGACCGCATAGCAATCGAATTGATCCTGCACGCGGTCGATGATGGGCTGCCACAGGTCGCCCGAATCGGGATTGCCGTGCAGAAACAGGGCGGGGACGCCGCTGCCCACATGGTTGATGTAAATGGAAGCGGATTGAATGGTGACGTTCATGGTTGGCCCCCTGGATAGTGTGTTCAAAGCCGATCTTTCGGGACGCTTAACCTTCCGGGACGCTGGCAGCGTCCCGGAAGATCACCCGGTGAACCCCTACATGAGTGCAATGACCATGCTGAATTTTCAAGATTCATTATGATGATCCAAGGTGGAGGATGAAGCAAAAAGTCATCGTAATTGGCAGCGGCTTTGGCGGGTTGGCCGCGGCGGTGCGGCTGGCCGCGCGCGGCCATGAGGTTGTGCTCTTTGAGAAGCGCGACAAGCTTGGCGGGCGCGCCTATGTCTATGAGATCGACGGCTTCAAATTCGACGGCGGCCCCACGGTCATCACCGCGCCCTTTCTCTTTGATGAGTTGTGGGAAGTGGCCGGGCGCAAGCGTGAGGATTATTTTACACTGGTCCCCTGTGAACCGTTCTATCGTATCTTTGACCACACGGGCCGCTCTTTTGACTACAACGGCGACCATGACTTCATCTTGCAGCAGATTGAGCGCTGGAACCCTGCGGACAAAGCAGGCTATGACCGCTTCATCCGCTCGACCAGACAGATCTTCGAAACGGGCATGGCGTTGATTGACAAACCGTTCTTGCATGTCAGCGACATGATCAAGGTCGTGCCCGACCTGGTGCGGCTGCAATCCTATCGCAGCGTCTACGGCTATGTATCCCAGTTCATCAAGGACGAGTTTTTGCGCCGCTGTTTCTCGTTCCATCCGCTGCTGATCGGCGGCAACCCGCTGGATGCGGCCTCGCTCTATGTGTTGATCCACTACCTAGAGCGTGAATGGGGCGTCCACTACGCGCTGGGCGGCACGCACGCCATTGTCGCCGCGATGGGCCGTCTCTTGGAGGAATTGGGCGGGACGATTCACCTCAACCGCGCGGTGGAGGAGATCGTGGTGGTGAATCAGCGCGCAACGGGCGTGCGCCTGGCGGACGGCACGATCCACCAGGCCGATGCGGTGGTCTCCAATGCAGACGTGGCTTGGACCTATCTCAATCTGGTTCCTGCGCAGGCGCGGCGCAAGAACAGCGACGCGGCCATCCGGCGCAAGAAGTACAGCATGTCGCTCTTTGTAATCTACTTCGGAACCAAGCGGCTCTATCGCAACGCGTCCAAACTGGCCCACCACAACATCATCTTGTCGCAGCGGTATAAGGGGCTGCTGCGCGACATCTTCAAGCACGAATCGCTGCCCGCGGACTTCTCGCTCTACTTGCATATGCCGACGTTGACCGATCCAAGCTTGGCCCCGCCCGGCCATGAAGCCTTTTACGTGCTGTCGCCTGTGCCCCACCTGGCCGCGCCGATTGACTGGACGGTTCGCGCCAAGCCCTATCGCGATGCGATCATGAATTTCTTGGAGGAGAACTACCTGCCCGACTTGCAGGCCAACATCGTGGTTGAGCATCACATCGACCCGCTGCATTTTCAAAACACGCTCAACAGCTATCTGGGATCGGCTTTCTCCGTGCAGCCGATCCTCACCCAATCCGCCTGGTTCCGCCCGCACAACCGCTCGGAGGACATTGATAATCTCTATTTTGTCGGCGCGGGGACGCATCCCGGCGCGGGGCTGCCTGGCGTGCTTTCTTCGGCCAAGATCGTGGATGGGCTGTTGGGGCCTGCGTAGCCGCTTCTTAAATTTCTTGGAAGTTCGAGCAAGTGTCGAGGTGCGCCCGCGCGATTGCTGCCTCGGCGCGGCCATGCTAGACTGGTGAGCCTGGCGCAGGGGAACAATCATTGCATTATCATGGCATTTGAGGAAGCTAATGCGCGTATCCCGTTCCGTGCTGCATCGCCTCTCCCCGCTTCCGCCGTGGCTGTGGCCGTTTGCACTGGCCGCACTGGTGATCCACGGCGGCACAGCCCTCTTGCGACTGAACACCTTCTTCCCCCAGCCCTTTTTAATCGACCTCGCTTCCTTCTACGCGGGCGCATGGGCGATCCGCCTGGGCATGGCCTCGTTTGAATGGGACGCTGCTTTTACGGCGTGGGCGCGCGAGAACGTCGGCCCCGGCTTTTCGATCCCGCTCGGCTTTCCCCTCTGGCTCTGGCTGCTGCAGCCGTTGACCTATCTGCCCTATGGGGTGGTCGCCTGGCTGTGGCTGGGCGGGCATCTGCTGTTGTTGGTCTGGTGCACTAGGGAGTTGTGCCGCTTGGCGCGCATCGACGATTGGCTGGGCCGCGCTGTCGCCTATGGGTTGATATTCACCTTTGGCTCGGTGATGCTGACCTTAACCATCGGCCAGACAAGCATCTTGCTGTTGACGTTGGCGCTGTGGATCATGCGCGACCTGCGGCAAGCGGCCACGCAGCCGCGCGCGGGCCGGTTGGCCTGGTTCGATCCGCTGGGCATTCTCCTCTGGACGGTTGCCGTTTGCTCCAAGCTCTTTCCACTGCTGTGGATTCCCGGCCTGTTTGTCATGGGGGCTTGGCGCGCATTGCAGCGCAGCTTGATCGCCATCGGCGTGATGATCGCGCTGCATGGGCTGCTGCTGCCGGTGCGGACGTGGCGCTATGTGACCCAGTTCCTGCCGCAGCGGTCTGAGGAGTTGACCAAGCCGCCGCTGGACGATCAGTCGCTGGTTGCTTGGCTCATGCGCATGACCCAGCCCGGCGGAGCCTATGTGCCGGGGCTGCGCGCCGATCAGGTCGACGCGATCACCTGGACGCCGCCCTGGCAGATCGCGCCGCAGGTTGTGCTGGCGTTGGTGGCGCTGATCCTCTTGGCCGGTGGGCTGGCTTTGGCTTATTTTGTGTGGCAGCGGCGGCACGGCGATCAAGTGGCGCTCTTTATTCTTTGGCTAGAGGCCGCGCTGGTCGTCATGCCCCATACCGAGCGCTACAACCATACGCTGCTGCTCCCGGCCCTCTTCTGGCTGTGGGGGCGCAATCGACAGGGGCGCGCGGTTGCGGTCTTGGCCTACTTCTTGGCGGCGCTGGCTCGACTCAACCATTTGTGGGCGCAGGTTCTGCCCGCGCCGTGGGCACCGCTGCTGATGGGCAGCGGCCTGTTCAGCGTCTGCCTCTTGATCTGCGGCATGGCCTGGCAGCTACGCAGCCCCCAGGCTGTCCCCCACAGAGCCGGATCAGCGGCTTCTGCCGCGCCCTAGCCTGCGTGAGCCGTAATCTTCCCGGAAACTCGCAGCTTCCGGGAAGATCATCAGCGGTCGTGAGCAGGTGCGGAGAAAAGTATAGGATAGATTGATAAATTTCTATATTGACAAACTTCAATCTATCCGCTATTCTCCTACTATGATCGCAAATTGCCGGTTGATCAAGCGAACCAAGAGCCATGCCAACCATATCTAGCCAGGCGAGTCAGGAACAAGAAACAATCGATCTCCATCTCAAGCCTTCTGCCGCGTCGGGGGCAGACTGCTGCTGTGAACCGGCTCCGCTGCGCTGGAGCATGGAGGAAGCAACAGAATTAGCGACTATGCTCAAGGCGCTGGCGCACCCGGTGCGCTTGCAGATCGTGGGTCTGCTCCAGCGACAGGCCGGGCAGGTCTGCGTGTGTGACATTGAGGCCAACTTTGATTTGTCACAGCCGACCATCTCGCACCATCTCAAGGTGCTGCGTCAAGCGGGTATTGTGGCCGGTGAGCAGCGTGGCGTTTGGATCTACTATCACACGCGGCCCGAAGCAATGGCGGTTTTGCGCAACTTGATCGGCGCGCTTGCAACCAGTGAGGCTGTTGACCCAGTGGCGGCCTGAGCCGCCATCTTTTTTTGCTCGCTATATTGATGTTCTTCAATATATTGGGGCTGCTGTGATTCGGTGGCTGCCATGACAACATCGGCGTTGATGCCAGCGTTGAGCGGCTGTAGAAGCTGTAAAAATGGTTTAGCAGGACTATCTAACAAGAGGGGCATGAGAGATGGCTACACAATCTGTTGATGCGGAAAGCACGCGCCGGGCGGTTGCTGAATACTACGGGGCGCGCGTGCGCAAGGGCGATGATTGCTGCGGCAGCGATTGTTGTGGCGGCAGCGGCCAAGACGCGAACGCGGTGACACTCTATGGCGATGTCGATCTCGTCGACATTCCGCTGGAGGCGTCGGCCAATTCATTCGGCTGCGGCAACCCAACAGCCATCGCGGGGCTGCAACCGGGCGAAGTCGTGGTCGATCTTGGCTCTGGCGGCGGATTGGATGTGTTGTTGGCGGCACGCCAAGTGGGGCCGCAAGGCTTTGTCTATGGCGTGGATATGACCGACGAGATGTTGGCATTGGCCGAGCGCAACCGGACGCAGGCCGGGGTGACCAACGCAGCATTTCGCAAGGGGCACATCGAGGATCTGCCGCTGCCGGACAACTGCGCGGATGTGATCATCTCCAACTGTGTGATCAACCTATCGCCGGACAAGGGGCAGACGCTGCATGAGGCGTTTCGCGTGCTGCGACCCGGCGGGCGGCTGGCTGTGTCGGATATTGTGATCGACGGTGATCTCTCCGATCTGCCGGTGAGTGAGGAGCAGGTGCGCGCCGCGCTCAGCTGGGCGGGCTGCATTGCCGGGGCGCTGACCATCAACCAGTATCGCACGCTCTTGGCCGAAGCGGGGTTCACCGATATCCACATCGACATCCGCCAACGCTATGATGCGGACATGCTGGCGCAAGCCGAAGGGCTGGATCTGCCGACCGATCTACTGGCGCGGCTGGCGGGCCGCTTCACCAGCAGTTCGATCCACGCCGTCAAGCCTTAGACGCGCTGGATTCACACCACGCTGATCTTCCCGGAAGCAACATGCCACCTCGCGAGCAGATGGCGTCGCTTCCGGGAAGGCAATTTGGGGGCTAAAAAACGCTCAACAGCAGGGCGATGATCAAAAGCGCGCCCGCGCTGATCAAGAGGTGGCGGTTGGCGTAAAAGACTTCGCTCCAACTCACTTCCGGCAGGGGCGGCAGCGCGCCGATGCCAAGCTGAGTCGGGCGCGTGCCCATGGCTGTGCCGAACAGCAGTTCACGAAAGACGCGCGCGCTGGCAGGGCGCTCGTTGGGGTGCATGGAGAGGGCCTGAAAGATGGCGCGCTCGACGCGGGGCGATACGTTTGAGTTGATCTGGCGCAGCGACGTAAGCACGCCCGGACGCAAAAAGCGCTCTTTGGCGTCGGCAGGCGGCATGCCCGCGAGCAGGTGATAGAGCGTCGCGCCCAGGCTGTAGATATCGCTGCGTGCATCCGTGAAACCGGTATCGCCGCCATATTGTTCGAGCGGCGTATAGGCCGCGGTGCCGCGGCCTTGTACCACGGTCACCGTGCGCGTTTCGTCGGCATGTAGCACTTTGACCAGGCCGAAGTCCACCAGTTTGATCGTGCCGCGCGGGGTAAGCTTGATATTGGCCGGTTTGATGTCACGGTGGAGCACCGGCGGGTCCTGCTCTTGCAAATATTCCAGCGCTTCCAGCAGTTGCGCCGCCCAACTGAGCACAGTCTCTTCGGGGATGTGCTCGCCGTTCTTGTAATGCTCGCTAACGATCTCCTGCAGGTCACGCCCTTCGACAAAGTCCATGACCAAGTATTCGCGCGTGTCTACGGAGAAGTAGTCGGAGACTTTGGGCAGGTTGGGATGATCGAGCCGCGAGAGGATGCTCGCTTCAACGCGGAACTGTTCCGATATCTGTTCAAGCTCGACCTCGGTCAGCGCAGTATCGGCCAACGTCGGCAGCACTTCCTTGACCGCGCAGATGCGGCCCTCCAACCGGCTATCCGCGGCTTTATAGACCGCGCCCATGCCGCCTTGGCCCACGAGTTCCAGGATTTCATAGCGTTCGCGCAGGAGTGTTCCCGGCTCTAAAATATGCTTCACAGCCCTCTGTTAGCCTCGAACCAGTTCACCAACATTTTTCCCACTGCCTACTTTTGGTATAATGCGGACAACGCTAGACTGAGCGCCCCCATGCCGCCGACCGGTAACTCTGCATCAATGGTCTGTATCACCGGTCTGCATCCATGGGTTACAGTGGCGTCTTAAGTCCGGCGAATATTTCGAGTCCATTATGCGCAAGCCCAGACTTACGTGCAAGCCTAGCGAGGCTGCCGATTCTATGGGTGTACATTCGTGCTATTGTACTTCGTGCTATTGTAC
>CAZZNG010000019.1:21641-35265 GCA_964655505.1 uncultured Litorilinea sp.
AGGCTGCCGATTCTATGGGTGTACATTCGTGCTATTGTACTTCGTGCTATTGTACATAGTGTATGATTGTGCCATAGTGTGATGTATTTAGTGAGATGTACAGAGTAAGATGTACATAGTTAGGATGTGCACGGTACGTTGAGTGTGCTCACAACGAGCAAGCTATGGTAGCACGCGCAGCCTGGTGTCGCGATGCAAGGAAGATGACCTACATTTCAGCGCCATTGTCGAACATGCACCGGGTGAGGCTGAGTTCAAGCAAGGGACCTATGACGACGACAAATATCAACCAACAACTCCCCCCGCAAACCGAAAATCTGCAAACCGAAACGTTGACACGAGAACCGACTGTTCCGAAAACGCGCGAAAGTGCGATGTTGGTGCTACAGCGCGGGTCTGAAGCGGGGCGGCGCTGGCCGCTGGATCGCAGCCGTCCCTTGACGATTGGCCGGAGCGAGGAGTGTGATATTGTCCTGCCGGATCGCCAGGTGAGCCGTTACCACGCGCAGATCACATGGCAGGGCGAATATTTTCAAGTGGAAGACCTGGGCAGCAAGAACGGAACCCATGTCAACGGCCAAGAGTTGGCCGAGCCGTCTTCGCTGCACGACGGCGACGAGTTGCAGATCGCCCTGCGGTTTAAGCTGGCTTTTGTCGATGCGGGCGCAACCGCTCCATTGACATTGGACGCGGGCGATCAGGGGCTGCGGCTGGACAAGGAGACGCGCCAGGTCTGGGTCAATGGTCAGTTGGTCGATCCGCCGCTGAGTCTGCACCAATTCCGCTTGCTTGAAGCGTTGTGGGATGCGGGCGGCAGTGTGATCAGCCGCGAGCGGGTGATCGAAGCCGTTTGGCCCGAAGCCAGCAGCGACGGCGTCAGCGAGCAGGCAATCGACGCGCTGGTGCGGCGGCTGCGTGAGCGGTTGGCGGAAACCGACGAGGAATTCCGCTATATCGTGACGGTGCGCGGCCATGGTTTCCGTTTGGAAAATCGGTGAGCAAGACGGTCAAGCAGACAAACAAGCAGGTAAAAAGGCTGTCAAATGGGGGGGAGCTTGCGAAGGGGCCACTGTCTGCGGCTTCACCCCAGGCCCGTCACACAGCCCCTGCACCGCTGGGGCTTTATTTGCACATTCCCTTTTGCGAGCGCAAGTGCCCCTATTGCGACTTTAATACCTACGCCGGACTAGATGATTGGTACGGCCAGACGGTTGAAGCGCTTTGCCGCGAATTGGCGACCTGGCGCGAGCCGCTGGCCGGACGCTCGATCACGTCGGTCTTTATCGGCGGCGGCACGCCGACTGTACTGGACGCAGCGCAACTCACCCACCTTTTTGACGCCATACACAACAATTTGCATTTGGCGTCTGACTGCGAAATCACATGTGAGGCGAATCCGGGGACGGTTGACCGCCCTAAGTTTCAAGTTCTGCATGACTTGGGCGTGAACCGGCTCAGTTTGGGCGTTCAAAGTTTCCAGCCCGACGAACTGGCCTTCCTGGGGCGGATTCACTCGGTCGAGGATGTATTGATCGCGTTCGCCGCGGCGCGCGAGGCGGGATTTGCCAACATCAACCTCGACTTTATTTTTGGCCTGCCCCACCAGCCGGTCAGCGCATGGCAGGCCACGCTGGATCAGGCATTGGCGCTTGCACCGGAGCATTTGAGCCTGTACAGCTTGATCGTGGAGCCGAATACGCCGCTGCACCATTGGGTTGCCACGGGCAAGGTCGATGCGCCGGACGATGATTTGGCGGGCGAACATTATGAAGTTGCCATGCACACGCTGGCCGCGGCGGGCTATGTTCAATACGAGGTTTCGAACTGGGCCAAACCGGGCACGATGAGCGGCTTGAACCCGGATTTTGCCTGCCGCCATAACTTGCTCTATTGGCGCAACCAGGAATACATCGGCATCGGCCCCGGCGCGCACAGCCACCTGATCATGCCCGGCCCTGACGGGCTGCCGGTCAGCCGCCGCTGGAGCAACCGCAAGCCGGTTCCCGGCTATGTAAAGCGGGTGTTGGCCGCAGAGGCGGAGCCGGTGCGAGAGGGGATCGCGCCGCTGCAAGAGGCCGCGGGGATGCAAGAAATCGTGGCGATGGAGGAAACCGTGTCCCCGCGCGCGTCGATGGGCGAGACGATGATGTTGGGGCTGCGGCTGGTGCGCGAGGGCGTGTCCTATGCGCGGTTTGCCGCCCGGCACGCGGCCTGCCTTTCCCCGGTGGAGCGTGCAACCCGTGCCGCCTCTGCACCCGATCTGCGCGGGGTCTTTGCCGACGAAATCGCCCGGTTGAGCGAGTGGGGGCTGGTGGCACTGGACGACGAGCGTATCCGCTTGACCGAGCGGGGGCTAATGTTGGGCAATCAGGTCTTTGCCGCGTTTATCCCTGAGGCGGATTGATTGCTTGATGGCACGTTCCACAGTTTTAGCAAGGGCGATTTGAGCAAGGGCGATGTCGGGCGTTTGAGCACCTATTTTATTGATCACCTGTTTTATGCTTGATGTGCCTTGATCTGGATCGAGGCCGAAAGAACCTTGATTGTAGATTCTTCTGTACCAGATTTCCTGTACCGCAGTGTATGTGTGTGTCATGGTTTTGTGACGCCTGCACTGGGGAGCAGCGCAGACAAATGGGAAGGATACCAGAGCCATGACACGGGCCCTCTACCCGGGCACGTTTGATCCGATTCACAACGGCCATATCGACATCGCCACCCGCGCGGCGGCGCTCTTCGACGAGGTGGTGCTGGCGGTCTATGACGCGCCGCCCAAGAAGCTGCTGTTCACAACCGATGAGCGGGTGGAGATGGCGCGCGAGGCGCTGGCTTCTGTGCCCAATATCTCCGTCGTGGCCTACACCGGCCTGACTGTGGCCTGTGCCCAAGCTGTGGAGGCGCAGGTGATCGTCCGCGGGCTGCGCAATATCGCCGACTTTGAGTTTGAATATCAGATCGGTTGGGCCAACAATGCGCTAGCCCCGGAGGTTGAACTGTGCTGTCTCTTTTGCACAGGGGCATACGCTTCGCTCAGCGCCACCATTGTCAAGGAAGTGGCCGGGTTGGGGGGGGATGTCAGTGCGTGGACGCCCGCGCATGTCCAGGCGGCGCTGCGTGAACGCCTGCCGCATAACGGCCAGTCCGTACGCATCCTCACCCGCAGCGGAGGAAAGCTTGCTCACCGAGATTGACGCGGCCGGCTTAACCGGCTGAGGCTCACCCAGCCGGTCTGGACTATCCATCCGGCTTTTATTCGCCAAACAGCCGATTCTCCCTTTATCTTTCATTATTAACTGCTGTACAGAAGCGCCGGCTTCGCAGGAGGTGTGTCATCGCCATCTTACAGTTGATCGATCAACTGCACGATCTGTTGACTCAGGGAATCGACGTTCCTTTTTCATCCTATCGCCTCGTGCGCGCCCGCGACATCGAACACCTGTTGGAGCGAATGCGGATCAATGTGCCCAGTTCGATACGCGAGAGCGAGCGCACGATCTCCGAGCGTGACCGCATCATTGCCGATGCCCAGGCCGAGGCTGAGCGGATTGTGCATGAGGCGCGGCAGCGCGCCATGGAACTGCTCAGCGAACGATCCCTGGTCACCACAGCCCAAGCCGAAGCCGACCGCATTATCGAGGAAGGCAAGGAGATCGCCAGGCGTCGTGCTGAAGAAGCGGACGAGTATGCCGCCCAAGTGCTGCAAGGGTTGAGCAACCAACTGATGCATTTGAACCAACAGGTTGTCAATGGGCTGGACCTGTTGGGCGGCAGGGCGCGGGGCGGCTCCAAGCCGCCGGATCAGTCTGGCCGCGGCCGCAACCAAGCACCTCAAGCGCCTGAAGAGTGAGTGGACGCTAGGCGACAGCCCGCCGCTCCCCTACAGCGCGGGGGCTGTCCCGACGCGGGCGCGCTGCATGAAGCAGATAGCCGAATCTCGCGTCTATTTTTGACAGCCCCTGCACAAAAGGCTATACTGTACGTCTGTCTGTCGCACATAGACAGACGCTTTGGGCTGCCTGGTGTGGTTGTCCGTCAGCAGTGTTCACACAGAGCGTGTGAACATTGTACGCGGGCACTGTACGCGAACAGTGTACATCAATAGAGGGCAGCGCACGTTTAGAGCAGAATTTTTGGCCGGCTGATGCGGTGGCAAGGAGCGCTACGATGCAGTTCAATGTGGCACAATTGCTCAAGGAACCAATTGGCTCGCTGCGCCGCTATGAATTGGTGGAAGACATTGGGGAACTCGACCCGGAGTTGATCCCCCTCGGCCCTTTGGTGGGCGACCTTGAACTCCTACGAATTCACAGCGGGATATTGGTCGAGGCCAATCTGAGTACCGCACTACGGGTAGGCTGTAATCGCTGTTTGGAACCCATTGCTGCGACGGTGCGCTTTTCGATTGAAGAGAGCTTCCGTCCGTTGACCGAGGTGCGTACCGGTCGTTATATCGCCCCTGAGGAGTTCGAGGGCGAAGAAGAAGACCTGGAAGACGAGGCCCTGATCATCAACGAGCAGCACATTCTAGACGTTAGTGAGGTGGTGCGCCAGGCCATTTGGTTGGCTCTGCCCATGTACCCGACCTGCAATTGGCCGGGGCCGGGCGAATGTCCCAACCTGGCGACATACCGGCAAGAGGCCGGCATTACCACCGAATCGAGCGAAGAGATGGCGCAGAACGACGAAGAAGCCGTCGATCCACGGTGGGCAGCGTTGTTGGCGCTTCAAAAGCGGCAAAAAGGCGAGGAATAGAGCGCCCACATTGAACATACTGTGTTACACATGTTGTGTTCAATAAAGCATGTCAGAACGTAGTCGTGCAGCAGTTCGCAGGTTCGCTTGAGTTGAATGACAAAACGGTTGACTGTTTGGTCGCCGGTTGAGCAATTTGTTTTTTTTCGAGGGGAGCAAATCATGGGTCCGTTACCGAAGCGTAAATTGAGCAAGGGGCGCAAAGGCCGACGCCGCGCCCACGACGCCATCGGCACGCCGAAGCTTGTGCAGTGTCCGAACTGTCGCGAGAAGATGCTGCCACACCGTGTGTGCCCCACCTGTGGTCATTACCGGGGACGCCAGGTGGTCGAGCTTCCGATCGAGGCGTAGGCTAAATCAGTAGCCGAAATGGGGGGGATTTGGTGAACAATGCCAAGTCCCCTTTTTCGTTCGGGTGAGTCTGCCGCGGCGAGTGGCGGCGGTAAGACCTCGCTGAAGTCTATGCCGGTGCAGAAGTGAAACAGACCCGCTGGAGAGTTCCCACAGGAGAGTAAGGAGAAGGGGATGGCCGCGTTTGAGTTTATCGCCAAAGGCTTTGGAACAGCCTTTCTTTTCCCGGGGCAGGGCAGCCAGACAGTCGGCATGGGCCGCGATGTGGCGGATGCCTACCCGGTCGCACGCGAAACCTTTGAAGAGGCCGACGATCTGCTTGGCTTCGGCCTGAGCAAGCTCTGCTTCGAGGGGCCGGACGATCAATTGACCGATACGATCAACGCGCAGCCCGCGCTCTACGTCACGAGCGTGGCTTTGCTGCGTGTCTTGGCGCAGCAGTTGGGGAATGATGCCGCGCTGCCCGGCAGCGCCCCGGCCTACACAGCGGGCCACAGTATGGGCGAATATACAGCCTTGATGGCGTCAGGCGTGGTGAGCTTTGCCGATGGCCTGGCTTTGGTGCGCGAGCGCGGCCGTTTGATGAAGGAGGCCGGTGCAGCCAAGCCGGGCATGATGGCCGCGATCTTGGGTCTTGACGAGGCGCAGGTAGCGGCTGTCTGCGCCGATTCGGCCCGCGAGACGGGCGGCGTGGTGCAAGTTGCCAACGACAATTGTCCCGGCCAAGTGGTCATTTCGGGTGACCGGGCAGGGATGGAAGCCGCCATGAACACGCTGCGCACAGCCGGCGCGCGCAAGGTCGTGCCGCTGGCGGTTAGCATTGCGGCACACAGCCCACTGATGGAGCCTGCCGTCGAGGAGATGCGCTCGGCGATTGACTCGGTTGGCTTTCGCGCGCCGCTGCCGCCGATCATCGGCAACACCACCGCGGAGCCGATCTATTCGGTGGACGATCTGCGCGCCGAACTGATTAACCAGTTGACCGGCGGCGTGCGCTGGACGGCATCCATGCAGCGGGCAGTGGCCGACGGGGTGACCAACTTTGTCGAGATTGGCCCCGGCGACGCGCTCGTGGGGATGATCAAGCGCATCGACCGCAGCGCCAACCGCCACAGCGTCGGCAATGTGGCGGGCATCGACGCCTTTGTCGAGTGGTGGCACAGCCGCGCCGGGTAATTTTGGGCTGCGCAGCCTGTTGGATGATTGAACTTGCGGGGCTTTCCGGGCCTTCTACAAGTGGCCTGCAAGGGGTCTGGCGCAAGCAGTCTGCCACGTGGGGAATAACGCAGACGATTCGCACAATCCCCATAACGGCGCTATAATAGCAAAGCACTGCCCCAAGTTTGGGGAACCCAGGTTAGAGGAATTGCATGGAAGAGAATGGGATGGACCTTTCGGGAAAGGTCGCGTTGGTCACAGGCAGCAGCAGCGGCATTGGCGCTGCGATTGCCCAGGAATTGGCGGCGCATGGCGCGTCGGTGGCTGTTCACTACCGCGGCAATGCAGACGGCGCGCAGGAAGTAGCCGCCGCTATCCAAGCCGCTGGTGGGACGTGTGCAACCTTCCAGGCGGACGTGAGCGATGCACAGCAGGCCGCCGATCTGGTCAAGCAGGTGCAAGGCCAGTTGGGCGGGCTGGATATTTTGGTCAACAACGCCGGAACGACCCGCGATACGCTGCTGCTTTCCATGTCGGAAGCAGATTGGGATGCAGTGATCGCGACGAACCTGCGGAGCGTCTATACCATGAGCCGCGCTGCCCTGCGCGGGATGCTGCGTAAACGCTGGGGCCGGATTATCAACATCACGAGCGTGGTGGGGCTGACCGGCCAGGCTGGTCAAACCAACTACGCGGCCAGCAAGGCGGGCATTATCGGCTTTACCAAGAGCTTGGCGCGCGAAGTCGCCAGCCGCAATATTACGGTCAATGCGGTGGCTCCCGGCTTTATTCCCACCGCGCTGACCGGCGTTTTGACCGAGGAACAGCACGATCAGATCATCAGCAATACACCGTTGGGGCGCATGGGCACGCCGGAAGAGGTGGCCTGGGCAGTGGCCTTTTTGGCATCGCTGCGCGCCGGCTTCATTACGGGGCAGGTGTTAACGGTTGACGGTGGATTGGTAATGATGTAGGATGCCCCTACTACACCCATGACAGAATTTGGCTCGAATCAATCCATGTCACAGTCCAATGGACAGACACCCGACCCGGTGAATGCGGCCCACAAGTCGACTCAGGTTGAACACCAAAAGCTGATTCAACAGCGAAGGCATGCGCGGCGGTTGGCTGTGCAAGCGCTCTTCGAGATAGACAGTGTGGGCCATCAGCCGGGGCCCGTGGTGGATGAACGGCTGGCCCACAGCCAGCCGGGCGAGCATGGCGCAGCATACCTGCGCTGGCTGGTGGCCGGTGTCGTTCGCAACCAGCCAGCGCTCAACACACTGATCTCCAAATATGCGCCCGAATGGCCGGTTGACCAACTGGCAATCATCGACCGTAATATCTTGCGGTTGGCCTTTTTCGAGATCGGTGCACACGATACGGATACGCCTCCGAAGGTAGTGATTAACGAGGCGGTAGAGCTGGCTAAAGTCTTTGGCAGCGACAGCAGCCCCCGCTTTATCAACGGGGTGCTCGGCTCGGCGCTGGACGAAGTACGCCGGCAGGGGTTTTAAGGCTTGCTATGGATAGCTTTTTTGGCATTGGTCTTGCGGAACTGTTTTTCATCGCCATCATCGCGCTGGTGGTCTTGGGGCCGGAACGGCTGCCGGGAGCTATCCGCGAGGTCAGCAAGTTCATACGCATGGTGCGCAACCTTTCCAATGAACTGACTTCGCAGTTTAGCGAGGAGATGAAGGCGTTTGACGACATCAACCCGCAGAAGATCCTGCGCGATCTCACGCTAGACCCGGACGAGGAAAAGGCCGCCAACCAGAAGCCGGGCGTTAAACCGGCCCCCACCAAGAGCGCGGCCACGAAGACGACCACTTCGAAGCCGACTACTACAAAGCCGGGAACAGCCAAAACAACAGGAACCAAACCGGCAACCGCCAAGCCTGCTGCGACCCAATCCACGACGAACCGGCCCGCCACAGCCAAAGCTACCGAAGCCAAAGTTACTGAAGCAAAGAACACTGAGTCCGGCGCGGCTGCATCCGCAGCAGGCGCAGTGGCTGCCGGTGTGAGCGCCGCTGGCGCAGCCGCGGACGAGGTGGATGGTGTTGCAGAGGTGACGCCGACCGAATCGCCGGAGGTGAGCGACGAGGCGGCAGCGCCTACTGTGCAAGCGGCAACGAACGATGCGCCCCAAGCCGACGCCCAAACTGACGCCCAAATTGAGGGGGTAGACGCTGCGTCTGCTGCGGCAAGCACGGGCGCGGTTGGCGCGTCACCGCATGAGCAGGCCGAAGATGGGCAGGCAGAGGATGCGCCCGAAGCGCAGCCCGAACCACAGATCTTGCCGCCCCAACAGGCTATGCACGACCAAGCTGTGCATGACCAGACTGTGCATGAACAGACTGTGCATGACCAGACAGAGGATGGGGCGGATCTGGCGGCGGACACGCAGCCCACTGGCGAAGCGGAAGAACCCGTGCAAGAAGAGGCGATGCAAGAGGAAACCGAAGCCGTTGTCGACGGCTCGGCTAAACGTTCGAAGCTCAGCGTCAACGGTGCGTCTGCTACGGTTGATGATGAGCGTGGATAATAACAGACTATGAGCCAAACAGCAGGGGCGATGGACCCACTTGATCAGAACAGCATGACCTTGATGGAGCACCTGCAGGAGCTCCGTGTGCGCTTGATGTGGATTGCGGGGGCGATGATTGTCGGCACGCTGATTGCCATGGCATTTGTCACGCCTGCAATCGCTTTTATTACGCAGCCGTTAACCGATTTGGGCGTGACGCCTCAGGCGCTTGGGCCGACGGATACGGTCGGTATTTTCTTCAAGGTCAGCCTGACCTTTGGCGCGGCCATTGCCATGCCGGTGATCGTCTATCAGATCATCGCCTTTGTCGCGCCGGGGCTTTATCCCCACGAGCAGCGCACGCTCTTGTTGATCCTGCCGGGCATTATGCTGCTCTTTTTGATCGGCGCGGCCTTTGCCTATTTCGTGTTGATGCCCGCGGCGATTGGCTTCCTGCAACACTTCCTGGGCGATGTGATTCGCCAGGATTGGAGCATCGACCGTTACGTCGGCTTTGTGACGCGCGTGGTCTTTTGGATCGGCGTGGCCTTTGAAACGCCGCTCGTCGTGGCCTTTTTGGCCCGCGCTGGGCTTCTCACCGGCAAGGCGCTTTTGGGCTGGTGGCGTCAGGCTATCGTCTTTATTGCCGTTGTGGCCGCGGCCATCACGCCGACCGTCGATCCGGTCAACATGACGATTGTCATGGGGCCGCTGATCGTCCTCTACTTCTTCAGCGTGGGCCTGGCCTACGTGGTTTTCCAGCCGCGCGCCCCGCGTGATTTCAACGACGACCTGGTAAAGCCGGACGACTCGGCAGACGCGGATGATTCATAAGGGATGATTGGTAGAGGATAGTTCATCAAGGAGCCGCACGCCGATGGCCGACCGTGAAGCGCTCATCGCCCGCAAACATGCGCTGCGCCGCCGGATCGAACAGATCCAGCGCGAGTTGGCGCAGACGCGCAGCCGGGAGACAACGCCCACACGCCGGACGCGACAGTTGGAAGATGAGTTAGAGCGGCTGATGGGCGAGGAGTACACGCTGCGGCTGGCGATTGACCGCAGCGGGCCAAGCGATTAAGCGCGAACGCTGCTGGGTGCAATTGCTAAGGTGCAAGTTTGCCAAGATAGGATAAGACGCGTGACCGGTGCATCGTGCGCCGGTCACGTTTGTTTCATGGCTAGGTTGGCGGCTGTGAAGGTGCTGTTTAATCGGAGGGCACAACGGTTGATGCGGCGGATCATGTGGCGCGTGGGGCTGCTGCGGCTTGTATGGCGGATCGGATGGCCGCTCGCTGTGTGGGCATTTCGTTCGTCACAGGCAAGGCGGCACAGCAATGGGCTAATCGGCCGCGCCGCCATGTTGGACCGAGCCGTGGGTCGCCGGGTGGCGCTGGCTCTGCTGCCTCTGCCGCGCTGGGTGATCGAAGTGGGGATACGCCTGGGTGGTTTGCGGATGTGGACGCTGGTCTGTGGCGCGCTCCTGTGGCGCTGGGCAGGCAAGCGCGCGGTGCGCGCGATGGCGCGCCGGTATGCATGAACGGATGAACAAATGAACAAATGAACAGAGGCATCCACTGGGATGCCTCTGCCGCTATCAAATGCCAAATCTGCCAGGACGCTGGCGGTGTCTGGGCAGATCACCGATTCATTGCTTGGTTTCGTCGAGCTTTGTCTCGCTGGCCTCTGGCGCGCCCGCTGCCGAGCCATTGACCGCGCTCACGTCGTCTGCTGCTGTCTCCTCGACGCTTTCTTCATCAACAATCGCTTCCTCATCAATCTTTTTATCAAGGTCTTGCTTGGCCTGCGCCTCTTCGACGAGCAAACGGCGCAGCACCTTGCCCACCTGGCTTTTGGGGAGTTCTTGGCGAAACTCCACAAGCCGCGGCACCTTGTAGGGCGCGAGGTGCTGTTTGCAGAAGCCGCGGATTTCGCTGGCAGTGGCTTTGGTCCCTTCTTTGAGCACGATGAACGCTTTCACGGTTTCGCCGCGCAGTTTGTGGGGTACACCGGCGACCACAGCCTCCTGCACGCAGGGGTGCATGTAGAGCACTTCTTCCACCTCGCGCGGCACGACGTTGTAGCCGCTGGCAATGATCAGATCCTTCTTGCGGTCTACAATGTACAGGAAGCCATCTTCGTCCATGCGCGCGATGTCGCCTGTGTGGAGTCCGCCGCGCTCGTTGATGACCCGGGCCGTTTCCGCGGGGTCGTTCCAATAGCCCTTCATCACCTGTGGCCCATAGACCACTAATTCGCCCGTCCCGCCGACCTCAACCGGCTTGAACTCGCCGTCGGCATCAGGCTCCAGCGAGATTAACTCGACATCGGTGTTGGGGATGGGAACGCCGACCGAGCCGATGCGTCGGCGGCTGCCCTCGATTGGATTGGCAGCGACCACGGGCGAACATTCGGTCAGCCCGTAGCCTTCGAAAAGCGCGCCATGGGTGATGGCTTCAAAGCGTTCGGCCACTTCGATGGGCAGCGGCGCGCCGCCGCTCATACAGGCTTCGACCGAGTGTAGGTTATATTGATCGACGTTCGGGTGGTTGATCAGCCCCACGTACATGGCGGGCACACCGGGATAGTAGGTGATGTGCAGGCGCGAGATAATTTGCAGGATCAACTCTGTGCGCCGCGGATCGGGCACGGCAACCAACTCCGCGCCGATGTGGAACGCGGCCAATTGGCAGACGGTCATGCCGTAGGCATGGAAGAAGGGGAGCGCACCCAGCATGCGCTGGCCGTCCTGGGGGAGGTTTCCCAACCAGGAGGCGCTCTGATAGACATTGCTCACCAGATTGCGATGGGTCAACATGGCCGCTTTGGGCGTGCCGGTCGTTCCGCCTGTATATTGCAGCAGCGCCAGGTCTTCCCCATCAAAATCGACTGTGGGCGGCTGCGCCGGGTACGCCAGCATCTGCTTGAAGTGATAGATGCCAGGCGCGGACGGAACATCGGCCATCATGCCTGTCGCGCGCAGATGCTTTGTGGTCAAAAGACGCCAATACCAGGGCAGTGTGCCGGAGATGTCCGCCAGGATCACATGGCGGAGCGCGGTCTGCGGCTGGATGCTCGCCACTTTCTCATAGTGCCCTGTGAGCGCGACAATCGTCTCGGCTCCGCTGTGGCTCAACTGTTGGGCGAGTTCACGAGGCGTGTAGGTGGGGTTGGTGTTGACGACGATGCCGCCTGCCTTGAGCACGCCAAAGTAGGCGATGATCTGTTCGGGCAGGTTGGGCAGCATAATCGCAACGCGGTCACCTTTGCGAACCCCCAACGCGTGCAAGGCCGCGGCAAAGCGGTCTGTGGCGTTTTTTAGTTTTGCATAGGTGAGTTTGGACTCGATGGCAAGGCCATATTTAAGATGCTTGAGCACAAGCCGCACAGCGGTTTGGCCGGGCAAACGTTTGGCCGTGCGGTCCAAAATGTGATAGAGGGGGATGTCAGGGATCTCGACGGTGTGGGGCACTCCCTCGTCGTAAAACTGATGCCAATTTGGTTTGTTTGTCATGCTTGACCTCTAGACAACGCCCAACATCGGACGCTGATATCTGCCATACACAGCTATAGGCAAAAAAAGGCCATCCTCGTTCGATGAGACCGCCACATGTACGGCCTTGTACGTGGGGGAATTTAGCTCATCTGGGTGGTACCAATACATCTATTATACCATAACGTGCGCGTTTAAAGGTGAGGGACGCTGACATTGGCCTGACACTTGAAGGATGGAGATTTTGGAGATGGGCACTTCTTCCCGCAAGCGTCGAGCTTTGACATCCATTTCCCTGGGGCATATACTCAGCCGCAGCGACCCGGTCGGCTGTGGTGGATGCGGGGCGCGGTGGGCGAGATGATTGTCGGGCTGTTTTTTTGATCGAGGTGCTCCGGTGAGTATGCTGCGCAAACTGTTGGGGTGGGCCAAGCCCGCGCCGCCGACGCTGCCCCTGGCGGATCGTCCGGCGCTACGTGCCTCACATGTGATCGATGTGACCGACGCAGATTTTGACGCCCAAGTGCTGGCGCAGTCGGGTCTGGTCGTGGTCGATTTTTGGGCGGAGTGGTGCGCGCCCTGTTCGGTGCTGTCGGCCCACACAGAGTATCTCGCCGAGATCTATGCCGACCGGCTGCGCGTGGTGGCACTGGACGTAGACGAGAACCCTGACACGCCTGCACGCTATGCGATCATGGGGCTGCCCACGCTGCTTTTTGTGCGCAACGGCGAAGAAGTCGGGCGGCATATGGGGCTGCTCACCTATGAGGAACTGCGTGCCCAGGTGGACGCGCTCTTGGCGCAAGACTCGCCTTAACGCTGCCGG
Source organism: uncultured Litorilinea sp. (assembly GCA_964655505.1). GTDB lineage: Bacteria > Chloroflexota > Anaerolineae > Caldilineales > Caldilineaceae > QEUY01. Next base: position 34,752 of record CAZZNG010000019.1, read on the forward strand.
TCTGCCTGGCCGTTGGCGCGCTTGAAACGTTGATGAAAGTTAAGAAATTAATGGGGTAATCTGCATCGCTGGCAAGAGCGATCCGGAAGGTATGCGGTCTGTAGCGTGCGATTACCCGATTTAAGTCTTCATGTTCATGAGCGGTTCGCTTGAACAGTCTCTGTGAACCCGAACCAGTTGCTGCAAGATTGCTGATCAGATTTGCCGAACAACCGCCGATATAGTGACGTGGAGTAAAGTTCCATGCGAATGTCCTCGCTCTTTTTTCAAACCCTGCGCGAAGCGCCCGCCGAGGCGGAAATTGTCAGCCACCAATTGATGCTGCGTGCCAGCTTGATCCACCCGATCGCCGCGGGCATCTTTGACTTTCTGCCGCTGGGCCAACGCGTCAAGCACAAGATCGAAGCCATCATGCGCGAGGAGATGGATGCCATTGGCGGGCAGGAAGTTGCGCTCCCGATTGTCCACCCGGCGGAGCTTTGGCAGCGGTCGGGGCGCTGGTATCAGATCGGCG
>CAZZNG010000020.1:0-34847 GCA_964655505.1 uncultured Litorilinea sp.
CCCGCGCCGATGGCCAGCACGTTCTTGATCGCGCCGCCCGTCTCCACGCCCACCGTGCGCATGATCAGCCGCGCCTGGTCGCGCAGCCGCTGGTACTCCTTATCGGTCAAGGTCTGCGCCGGAGCCACGGTGATGCTGTCGCCCGTATGCACGCCCATCGCATCCAGGTTTTCGATGGTGCAGACCACGACAAAGTTGTCGGCGCAGTCGCGCATCACCTCAAGTTCAAACTCTTTCCACCCGATCAACGACTCTTCGATCAAGACCGTGTGTACCGGGCTTTCTTTCAAGCCCCAGGCGACCTTCTCTTCAAACTCCTCCGGCGTAAAGACCGTGCCCGCGCCGCTGCCGCCCAGGGTGAAGCTGGGGCGGATAAAGATAGGATAGCGCCCGATCTCGTTGGCGATGCGCCGCGCCTCCTCCAGGCTGCGCGCGACACCGCTGCGCGGCGATTCCAGCCCCACAGCAGTCATGGCTTCTTTGAAAAGCTCGCGATCCTCGGCCACCTGCATGGCGCGCAGGTTCGCGCCGATGAGTTCCACCCCATACTTGTCGAGGATGCCCGTCTCGGCCAGGGCGACACCCAAATTCAGGCCGGTCTGTCCGCCGACCGTGGGCAGCAGCGCGTCGGGCCGCTCCTGCGCGATGATCTTCTCCAACACCTCGACGGTCAAAGGCTCTACATAGGTGGCGTCGGCCATCTCCGGGTCCGTCATGATCGTCGCCGGGTTGGAATTAACCAGGACGACGCGGTAGCCCTCTTGGCGCAGGGCTTTACACGCTTGCACGCCCGAATAATCAAACTCACAGGCTTGGCCGATCACAATCGGGCCGGAGCCGATGATCAGAATTGAGGAAATATCAGTTCGTTTTGGCATACTTCTGTTGGCGGCGCTGCTCCCCACAGCCGAACTTGTTGGCAAATAGCACCCGGCGTCCTGCCGGATAGCGGGTCGTCGAGTAGACAACGACCCTCGAATTCCTAGGTCCGCCGCCCCTGGCGGCAGACAACTTCCGGACGTTTCAGAGCTTGCCGGAAGTTCGACAATACTGCCTATCTGCTCGCGCGATGAAATCTAGGCCCCAATGGGCCTGCTCGTATACACTAGTCGATACGACAGTAAATTTAACCGCAGATATGAACGCGCAGACATGTCTTGATGAGCCGCCTATTGCCGCGCGGATTTGATTCCGCGCCATGACCGAGGCAAAATAAACATTCGCCGCCGCGACCGGACGATCCGGCGGCACGCTTTCTCGCAGGCCGGACCGGCTGGGTCGTACCGTGACAGGCCGTCTGCAAGGGAACCTTGCAAGCCGTACTGCTGCAAAATTCGGGAGTCTATTCTATCGTGAGTGTGGACGTCTCACCAAACCAACCATCCACTGCCCGCAAGGGTGAATCAGTCGCTCGGCCTACGTCGCCGGTCGCGGCCATGTCGACGATTGCCGTCGTCGTCGTGGCGGCCTACATCGGCGCGCAGATGCTGGCCGACATTGCCAGCCTCAAGATCGGCGTGGTGATGGGGCTGGCGGTGGACATGGGCACGTTTATCTATCCCATCACCTTTACCCTGCGCGATCTGGTACACAAGACGCTGGGCAAGGCCATGGCGCGCGTGCTCATCATCACGGCAGCCGTCATCAACCTGTTCATGGCAGTCTATTTGATGTGGGCGGCCAGCGTGCCCAGCGACCCAGGTTGGGGACTCGGCGCGGAGTTCAGCGCCATCCTCGCGCCCGTCTGGCGCATTGTGGTCGCGTCGATTGTGGCCGAAGTGATCAGCGAGTTGACCGACACCGAGATCTATCACTGGTGGATCACGCGCATCACCACCCGCTACCAATGGCTGCGCGTGCTGGTGAGCAACAGCATCAGCGTGCCCATCGACAACCTGATCTTTGCCGTGGGCGCGTTTGGCTGGGTGCTGCCGTGGCCTGTCGTGTGGCAGATCTTTATCTTCAACCTCCTGGTCAAATACGGCGTGACCATCGTCAGCCTGCCGCTGATCTACCTAGTTCCCGGCGATCGCGAGGCCGACCTCGACGAACAATAGCCCACGCCCCATTATCGCGCCAATGCCCGGCAGTTGTGCCGGGCATTGTTGACTGAGTAAATAACGCATCACGCAGCGAATCAAGCCAACGCTTGATAGGCAATGTCGGAGCGATAGTGTGCGCCGTTGAAGTGGATCTGCTCCACCCCGGCATAGGCCTTGGCCTGCGCCGCCCGCAGCGTGGGGGCCACTGCCGTCACCGACAGCACGCGTCCCCCTGCTGTCAGCAGGCGATCCTCTTTCCACTTCGTCCCCGCATGAAAGACCAGACAGCCGGTCGCCTCGGCCTGGTCAATGTGTGAGATGGGCGTGCCCGTCTCATATTCACCGGGATAACCAGGCGACGCCATCACCACGGTCACGCTTGCCTCATCGCGCCAGACCGGCTGCACCGTCTCCAGCCGCCCCTCGACGCAGGCCAGCATCACATCGACCAAATCGCTCACCAACAAAGGCAGAATCACCTGGGTTTCGGGGTCGCCAAAACGACAATTATACTCCAGCACCTTGGGGCCGTCTTGCGTCAACATCAGCCCTGCATACAGCACCCCGACATAGGGCGTGCCCGCCGCGGCCATGCCGTCGAGCACCGGCTGGATGATCGTGCGCCCGGCCTCGGCCAGCAGTTGGGGCGTTGCCAAAGGCGCCGGCGCGTACGCGCCCATGCCGCCGGTATTCGGCCCATAATCGCCGTCGAGCAGGCGCTTATGGTCTTGCGCCGCGGGCATAAGGTGCGCGGTCTTGCCGTCGCACAGCGCCAGCACCGACACCTCCGGCCCGCTAAGACGTTCCTCGATCAAGACCGTCTCCCCTGCTGCGCCAAAGCGTCCATCCAGCAAAATGTCCTGCAAGACCTGGGCCGCTTCCAGTTTGGTGTCGGTCACGAACACCCCCTTGCCCGCGGCCAAACCGCTGGCCTTAATCACCGGCGCAGCGTCGAGTCCGCGCAAATAGCGCGTAGCCTCGTCAAAGTCGTCAAAGATGGCGGCTTGGCCTGTGGGAATGCCGTGGTCCAGCATGAACTGTTTGGAAAAAGCCTTGGATCCTTCAATCGCCGCGGCAGCAGCCACCGGCCCAAAGCAGCGTATCCCCGCATCTTGCAGCCGATCCACCAGCCCGCCCACCAGCGGCGCTTCCGGTCCCACAACCGCCAGGTCAATCGCTTCGCGCCGCGCAAAATCCACCAGCGCGTCAAAGGCTTCGGCCTCAATGTCCACATTCTCACATTTGGGCGTCTGAGCCGTGCCGCCGTTGCCCGGCGCGACATCGATCCGGCTGACCTGATCCGATTGGCTCAACTTCCAAGCCAACGCATGTTCGCGCCCGCCATTGCCCACCAGCAGTATGCGCATCCACACCTCCCCATTCGCTGCAATTTCACTGCAATTTTTAAGCCTCTTTTGTGTACAGTCTACCGCGCGGCGACAGACCGCCCAAACCCGCGACCCCACAGCAGCGGTGAATCCACGCCAGCAGTGCGCGGCCCGGCCTCGCCGCGGCCTTGAACCCGCGTCCCTGTGTGACTTTTGTCGCAGCACGGCACAATCAGCCCGGCTATGCTGGAACCATGCTGCCGGTCCGACCCGGCGCGAGCAACAACCACACGACGGAACAAGCACACGATGGGAGAGGCATCAGAACATGACGTTAGGCGGCCAACTCAACATTCACAGCTACCGCAACCAAAACAGCCGAGAGGTGCAGACTGTACGGCTCTTTCACCACCAGGAACTGCGCGCTGAACTGCTGGTCTTGCCCCCCGGCACAACGGTCGAATGGCACACCCACGAACGCCACGCCGAACTGCTTGACGTGGTCGAAGGAGAGGGGCGCATTGCCATCGGCGAAGGCGAATGGGGCGCGCCGATGGGCAAATGTGTTCTGGTCATGGCCGGCGAACGCCACAAGCTGCACAATTCGGGCGACGTACCGTGGGTGATACGCTCGACCCTCTACGAAGAACTGCGCCCGCGCGACATCGGTCGCCTGCTGCGCAGGGCAGTGCGCAGCGCGCTGCATATGCCTTCATAGACCTTTACTGTAAGATAGAGTGGCAAGATAGCGGTAAGATAGCGGCAAGATAGCGGTAAGATACAGACCAGTCTAGGCAGGCGATACACAAGCCAGCGGCGCAAAAGTGTTTGCGCTAACGTCCCCGCGCCCTAGGACGGCGCTATGGTAGACCGGAGATCCATCGGCCCGGCTGGTTACCACCAAGCAGCGAATTGCTGCAATTGTAAGCCGTGACCAGCCCAAAATATCAACAGCACAACACCAGCAACACACACGCAAACAGCACAGAGGAGACGGAACCAATGCGAGCCATGAATCTATCGGAAGGTTTGATCTTCAAAGACGACGAACCCTTTGCCGAGCCGCTCTTGGTCGATAAGGACGGCAGAATCTTACGCTTCTGCCTGCGACCAGGTCAAAGCATCGTCGAGCATACCGCGCCCAACTCGCCCTTCTACGTCGTCGTCCTGCAAGGCAAGGGCATCTTTACCGATGGCACAGGCAACGAAATCGAGGTCGAGCCGGGCATGTTGTTGACCTTCTCCCCCGACGAAGAGCACTCGGTGCGCGCCCTGGATGAAGACCTGGTTTTTGTCGGCTTCCTGCACGGCGTGCCCGGCACGCGCGAACGGCGCGTGGGCGGCACAATGGCCGAATCATAAGCGCCGAATCGTAAACGCCAAGCTAGCCGAGTCCTGCGGCCTGTGCCGCAACCGATAATGGATTTACATCTCGTTTGGAGCGTATCATGAGCGTATCCACAGACCCCGTGCAGACCCAGGGGTTTGCATTTGCGGCAGATGTCGCGGAAAAACTGCCCGACTTGCTGCCGGACAGCATTATCAGCCGTGCCCTGGCCGGCGCAGGCCCATTCAAAACGTCGATCTTTGGTTTCGCAGCGGGACAGGAACTGTCGGAACATACCTCCGCGCGCCCGGCTATGCTATATTTTGTCGAGGGCGAAGCTACGGTAACATTAGGTGACCAGACTTTCGAGGCCAAAGCGGGCACGCTGGTTGCCATGGAGCCAAATCTATCCCACGGCATCGTGGCCCGCACGCCAACCAAGATGCTGCTCATCCAGGTCGATATGGCCGCGGCAAAACGCGCAGGCTAAATCGACCCTCAAGCTAAGTGTGCAACAGGGTGACGCAGCTACATCCGCAAAGCACCGAGCTGCGCCGCCCTGTTGTCTATGCTGCGCCGTCCGCCATCACGGTTCAGCGACGCGGCAGTCGATCGCCCAACAACAGGCGCAGCCACCACCCATGAAGCGATCTGCTTATGCCGCCATTATCTCGACTGTTCATCAAGAGTTCACTTGTCTACTTGCTTGCCGCGCTGATCGTGGCAGTGGTCCCCGCGCTGCGTACATGGGGGCTTCTGCCCAGTTGGACCGCGGCGCTGACCCCCGTTTACTTCCACCTCTTTCTGGTCGGCTGGCTGACCCAGTTGATCATCGGCGTAGCCCACTGGATGTTCCCCAAATTCTCGCGCGAGCAGCCGCGCGGCATCGAGCCGCTGCTTTGGGCGACCTACATCTGTATTAATGTGGGGCTGCTGCTGCGCGTGGTGGCGGAACCGCTCCTGGCCCAGGCCGCGCAGCCGGGCGGTTTTTGGGGCTGGATCTTGGTGCTCTCTGCTGTGCTGCAATGGTTCGGCGGCTTGTTCTTTGTGATCAACACCTGGCCGCGAGTCAAGGAGCGATAAGCCATGCCATCCCTCACCCGTTTATTCCTGCGCGCGGCCCTGCTCTATATCCTAATTGGCTTCACCCTGGGCGCGCTGCTGCTGGCGAACAAAGGCGTGCCGATCTCCCCCCATATCTGGCGGCTGCTGCCCGCCCACATGGAGACGTTGCTGCTCGGTTGGCTGCTGCTCTTGGCGCTTGGCGTCGCCTATTGGATCTTGCCGCGCTTCAAGAGCGAACGCCCGCACAGTTGGCTTGTCTGGCTCTCCTTCGGCCTGCTCAATGTGGGGATCGCCTGCATTTCGCTCGCCCCGTTCATCGCGTCCAGCGGCCAACTTGGGGCCATTGGACGGATTTTGGAAACACTGGGCGTGTTGACTTTTGCGCTGCACGCGTGGCCGCGCATCAAACCAGCCGGAGCCTAGCCCCGCCCGCGCAGCGCGGCACGTTGGCATAAGTCACTCAATTCTCCTCGATGGTTTGGCAAATGTCGCCGCTGTGATATACTCCAATTCGATTGTGAAGCATATTACAATTTGCAAATGGGGCTGCGAATCCCCCCTCTTGCGCCAGTTAAAAACAAACAGCCGTCCAAAACCACAAACGGGAAAGAGAGACTAGAGACAATGGATGCTCGACTGCGACGCTCGTTGACCATCATCGGTCCCATACTCGGCGCGCTGCTCTTGTTCTATTTTGTCGATAAAGCCGTTGATACCTACCGGGTAGGCTCGACAGAACTGCTGCAAGAGCGCCGAGCCGCCGCAACCGCCACCGTCATGGCGGAACAAGCGAGTGCAGATGCTGCAGCAAGCGATGCAATAACAGACACGGAAAGCCTCACCGAAACCGAAGAACCCGCTGCCACAGAAGACGTGACAGCCACAGAAGAAGTCACTGCGACAGGTGATATAACCACGACAGAAGGGATCACCACGACCGAGGCAGCGACAGCGACCGAGGCGCTCACTGAACCAGTCGATGTCACCCTAACCGACACCGACACGGTCACGTCTCCGGCGGGCGATGATGCCGCGCCAGGCGAGGACGCGGAGGCCGACGACAGCGCAACCGTGACTGATAGCGACGAAGTGACTACGACAGAGGCGATTACCGAGTAGTCTCATTCGCGCTGCGCCGACCTAGCACGCGCCCCCGTCCACACCCAATAGACCGGCTGCTCAACCGTCCCACGGCATTCATATGCCGCAGTGGGACGGTTTGCATTGGCGTTGCATTGGCGCGCTAGCCGCCACAGCGGAACGCGCCACACGGACAGCCAAGCGACAAGCGCTGTATGCTAGTCCCTAGATTACCGCGAGCATGTGGGTAATCCCGATCACTCGGTGAATATCTCAGCCAGCATCAAGCTTCGGGAGAAAGAAGGGACTTATGGCAGAGGAGAAAAGCGCCCAAGTTGTTTGGCAGGGCACGGAGCAAAAATTCAAGGCCACCGTGGCGAGCGGCTACAGCTTCAACATGCACGCGCCCGCCGGGCCGGAAGGCGCGTCGCCCATGGACTATCTGCTGGCAGGTGTCGCAGGCTGCACAGCCATCGACGTACTCAGCATCTTGCAGAAGATGCGGCAGGACATCCAAGGGCTTGAAGTGAAGATCCGCGGCAAGCGGGCCGAAACGCCGCCCAGCGTCTACACCGACGTAGCCGTCACCTATATCATCACCGGCCACGCCATCAACCCCGCCGCGGTCGAACGGGCGATTGAACTGTCGGAGACCAAATATTGCTCCGCCAGCGCCATGTTCCAGCGTTCGGGAACCAACATGACGTCGGAATATTTGATCCAAGAGGCCGAGCCTGCCGACTAAACCCCATCACTGCGCAGAAGAACGTAGAGAGCCATGCGCGACGAACCAGAAACACACTGCCCAGAGTGCGGCGCGCCGCGCGTCGACGGCATGAACTGTTGGGAACAGCTAGGCGCTATTCTTGCATGGGAAGCGCAAGACCCGGCGCTGGCAGCCCGACATTTCCTGACGGTTGCCTCATACAACCTGCAACATCCGGCCCAATACCAGGATGAGATCATCGCGGGGCTGCGCCAAGTGTATATTGAGCATCTCGACCAGGGGTTAGGAGTGCGGGAAATTCGCCGCCGCGTGTCGCGGCTGGCGGAAGGCCCCACGCGCGTACTCAAAGACGAAGCGGAGCGCAGGCCCGTCTTGCACCGTTGGCCCATGACGATTGCCGACGTCTATTTGCCTGACCAGCCTGCCGGTGCAGCCGAGCGCGTCCTCGCCTGGGCCAAGAGCATCCGCGCCCACCTGCCTTGAAGGTGAACGCGCCCCCTTGGCGGGAGGTTAGGCACTCTGGCGCATCAGCCACGCCTCGGCGCGCAGCAGCGCGCTGACCAATTCCTCCACCTTGACCGGTTTGGAGATAAAGTCGTTCATGCCCGCGGCCTGACAACGTTCGCGATCTTCGCGCATGGCCGCGGCCGTCATGGCGACGATGTACGGGCGCTCGCCCAGGGGCCAACCGGCCAGGATGCGCTCGGTCGCCTCGATCCCGTCCATCTCCGGCATGTGTACATCCATCAAGATCAGATCATAAGGTTGGCGGCCCAACGCCTCAAGCACCTCGATGCCGCTGGCCGCGACATCGGCGCGATAGCCCAGCCGTTCCAGCGTCAACAGCGCCACCTTTTGATTGATCACATTGTCCTCGGCCAACAGCACGCTTAGGGGATGCTTACGCCCCAATGAACTGTCCAAGCGGGGCAGGCGCGGCTCGCTTTCAGCCGCGGGCGGGTCGCCCACCAGCATACGCAGCGCCTGATACAGATCGCGCATCTTGAGCGGCTTATAGAGTACCCCACTGGCCCCGGCCTCTTCGGCGCAGGTGCGGGCAGCCGTCTCGCCCAGCTTGGCAATCACCAGCACCGGCAGAGAGTCGATCCCAGTGGCCGCACGTAGGCTCTGAATCAAGGAGAGATCTGGACAGTCGGCCAAATCGGCGGCCAACAGCACCACATGCCAGCGCTGCTGTTGGTGTGCAAGGGCCAGCGCGGCCTGTGCGCTGTCGGCTGTTTCCACGCGCATCCCCCAACGGTGGGCGTAGCCGACCATCGTGCGGCGCAGCGTCGCGTGCCCTTCCACAATGAGCAGGCGCACCCCTTCCAGCGGATTGGGCGCACCCGGCATCCCCACATCGGCGGCTTCCGGGTCGGTCTGCACTGTCACCGTGAAATAGAAGGTGGAGCCGTGCCCAAATTCACTCTCGACCCACATGCGCCCCCCCATCAATTCGGCCAAGCGGCGGCTGATCGCCAGCCCCAACCCTGTGCCGCCATAGCGCCGGGTGGTCGAGTTGTCCAGTTGTGAAAAGGCATCAAACAGGCGAGGAATCTGGTCAACCTGGATGCCAATGCCCGTATCGCGCACGGCAAAGCGCAGTTCTATCGCACGATTGAGCGGCTGGCACATTTCCCCTGGCTCTGTGTCCTCCTGGGTCTCCGGCGCGCGCTCCTCCTGCGCCACATCGATCCAGATCTCGCCATGTTCGGTGAACTTCACCGCGTTGCCAAGTAGGTTTACCAATATCTGGCGCAGCCGTGTTACGTCCCCCACGACGCTGCTCGGCACATTCCCCGTCACCTGGTAGCCCAGTTCCAGCCCCTTCTGCGCGGCCTGCACCGCCACCAGGTCTATTGCCCCCTCGACACACTCCAACAGGTCAAAGGGGTGCATCTCCAATTCCATGTGGCCCGACTCGATTTTGGAAAAGTCGAGAATCTCGTTGATGATCGCGAGCAGCGATTCGCCGCTGTGCCGGATGGTCTCAATAAAATCGCGCTGTTCTGCGCTAAAATCTTCGTCCAGTAGCAGGCTGGTCATGCCGATAATGCCGTTCATCGGCGTGCGAATCTCATGGCTCATATTCGCCAAGAACTGGCTACGGATGCGCGCCATGGTCTCGGCTTCTTCTTTGGCCTTGCGCAGCTCCTCCTGGTAGCGTTTTTCGTCGGTGACCACGGTAACCGTCGCCAAGAGCTGCGTGGGGAGTCCGGCAGCGTCGCGCGTCAGCACAGTCTCGCGGCTGCGCAGCCACTCGATTTCGCCCGACGCCGCAACCACGCGGAACTCACTGACATTGTTGTCCATGCCCTCCGGCGCAAACTCTATCTCACGCCAACCTTCATAGACGCGCTGCCGATCCTCCGGCACGATGAAATTGAGGATCGACGCCAGCGTGTCAAATTCATGCCGCGCATAGCCAAAGATCGAATCGCGATTGGCATAGACGATGCGGTTCACCGTCCAATCATAGATGGCAATAAAGTCGGGCGATTGCGCAGCCAAGCGGCGGAAGCGCGCTTCGCTGGCGCGCAGCGCCTCTTCGGCCCGCATCCGTTCGCCCACATCCATCGCCAAGGAGGTCACGCCGACGATCGTGCCGTTTGGCTCGACCAACGGCGTGGTGAACCATTCACAATAGACATCCGCGCCGTCTTTGGTGTGGTTGTGGCTGATCTGGTGATAGTGGCTTTCCCCGCGCAGCACATCCCAAAAGGCTTTTTCCACGCCGGACGGTTCGGCGCTGCTCGACGGCGGCAGAATCAACTCGCCAATATATTTGCCCACCGCTTCTTCACACGAATAGCCGAACATGGACTCGGCAGCCGGGTTCCACTCGGTCACCATCCCTTCCAACGAACAGGTGACCACAGCCAAGGGCGTTTGTTCCACATGCAGCCGCAGCTTTTGCTCCGACGTAAAGAGTTGCTGCTCGGCTGCTCGGTGCGTCATTTCAAAGAGCCAGGCGATTAAGCCGGTCATCACCATCGCCAGCGTCAACGAAATGCTCAACGCATAGGGGTTGGAGGAGAAATCCTCTTGGGGCAGCAAGACACCTCGAACGTGCCAGACCTCCAGTTGCACCACCACAGCAACCAGCCCGCCAACCACGATCGCGCCATAGCGACGCCCCATGCTGAAGGTGGCGAGCATGATGATATAGGGCAGCCACACATAGAAAACGGTCCGCGCCGGAAAGTAGACAATGATCATGCCCACAAGCAGAACAACGTGTTCGAGGACGAGCACCAACCCGCTTAATTGGGGACGCCCCGCGGCGCGCAACACCAGCAGCCCCACGCAGTGTAACAGCGCGCCCAGCAAGAGAAAGCCGGCAACCATCCACTCGCCGAAGTAGAACGCCAAGATCGGCGCCATCACAAGATGAAAAAGCGTGGCGCAGAAAGAGACCAGAGCCAGAAAACGCACGATACGCAGATCGACGCTGGCGTCGCATAGTTTCGGCGGCAAAACCAGCCGATAGAGCCGTTCAACCATGAAGGCGCGGCCTCCTTCTCAAGCGAGTTGGCGCGTGCAATTTCCCCCCCATGTTCAACGCTCGACCAATCTAATCTCAAACAGGCGCGGCCACAGCTTACCCGTTACAAATAGGCGCTCATTCTCCGCGTCGTAGGCGATGCCGTTTAGCACGTCGACCGGCTGCGCCAGGTCGATCCCGTCAAGTAGTCCGGTTAGATCGACCCATCCAACCACCTGGCCGGTTTCCGGGTCGATGCGCACGATCCAGTCGCTCTGCCACACATTGGCGTAGATCTCGCCGTCGACATACTCCAACTCGTTGAGCAGCGACACAGGCACATCCGACTGCACGACATCCACCTGGCGTTCGACTGCCAGCGTGACGGGGTCGCGCCAAAAGAGGCGATTGGTGCCGTCGCTCATCACCAAATGCTCGCCGTCAAAGGTCAAGCCCCATCCCTCAGTCTCATAGCGAAACTCGTCGGTGCGCTCGAACGTCTCACGGTCATAGATAAAGCCGCGCTGCTCCTGCCAGGTCAGTTGATAGATGCGCTCGCCCACAACGGCAATGCCTTCGCCAAAGAGATCCGCGGCCAAGTCGATCTGCTGCAAGACCTCGCCCGTCTCCAGTTCGACCCGGCGCAAGCTCGACTTCCCATACAGCCCTGTTCCCTCAAACAACTCGCCGTCGATAATCTGCAAGCCCTGGGTAAAGGCGTTTGGATCATGCGGATAGGCGGCGACAATCTCATAGCCGTAGATGGGAATGCCCGCTGCCCCGCTGCGCACGGGCGGTGCGGGCGTAGGCACAGGGGTCACTGTAGGCGTGGCTGTGGGCGCAGCAGTCGGCGTCATCTCCACAGACTGATCAACAGGCTGCCCCACAGAATGACTTGGTGTTGCCAGAGGGCTTACCGCGGCCACGCCCGCCACAGCCAGAGGACTTTGCGCCTGCCCCGCGACAGTTGGCTCCGTAACAGTGAGCGCTGTGGCCGCCGATTGCGCAGCAGATGAGGCAGCCGCATCGGTCGCCTCGGCGCTTTGCGGCGTAACCACAGGTGAAAGTGTGGCAGGAGATCCGCCTGGGGCTTGATTGGTGAAGAGCAGCACCGCAACAAGCGCTACCGCGGCGAGGAAAAGCCCCCCCACCAGTAACTGGGTGCGGCGTTGCACTTTCATAGACAAGGCTCCTCTATAATCCTGTTAGAGAAATCGTGTTAGAGACACGCACACTGGAGACATTCACGCTGGAGAGATTGGCAAAGGGCCGTTGAACACACCATTGCGCGCGCAAATCACGCCCCGGCATGGAGATACCGCGGCGCATAGGACTGTAGCGCATAAAACTGGAGCGCATCGGGACTGGCACGCCTAGATTGACCACGCCAGACGGAAGCGACGCAGACCAGGTTGACGCTGGTACAGCCGACCTCTATACTCGTTACCAGTTCTCGTTACTGTTTACAAGATAACTGCTGTACGAGTAATCGAGTATCCAACCGCAAGATTTTACATGCCGAGAGGCAGTTGCACAAGGCCCAAGTTCAGGGTGTGCAGCGTCGCGCCGTCTCGATGCAGTATAGCATACTACAGCCGATTCGAGCGTCTGCGTAACAAGAAAAATAGATGTATTTGTTAGGTGGCAGATTGGGCGCACGCACCATTCTTCTCCGTTCTTGTACGCTTGTCGTATATTCTTCTTGTGTTGTATGCGGGGCTGCTTCGTGCAACATGCGGAGACAAGATTTACGCCATGACCGACTGTTGTATTACCGAATTGAGCCACACAGCCGAAATCGGCCTGCTCATTCAGGCCGATACGCCGGAAATGCTCTTTGCCTGTGCCGCAGCCGGTATGTTTGGCCTGCTGCGTGTGGAACCGGACCAGACACAGCCCAAACGCCAGCACACAATACAGCTTCAGTCCGTCGACCCTGAGAGCCTGCTTGTCGACTGGCTCAACGAACTGATCTACCTGTATGACACCACCGGCGCAGTCTATACCGACTGTACCATCACCCAGTGGCAAGACACGCAATTGACAGCAGAAATCAATGGATGGCCCACAGCCGAGCCGCCCGCGGTCCATATTAAAGCAACAACCTATCACGATCTCTTTGTGCGCGCCGACGACCAAGGGTGGAGCGCACAGGTATTTTTCGACATCTAACCGGCGTCAGCCTCCCCCAAAGCTCGACCTTTTAACCACAGCGAGACGCAAACTGTTCATAAAGCCAGGCGGTAACGATTATGACTATACAAATTTCTGACCTCAACCGCATCGACGAATATGTGTGGGAAGTTCCCACCAGCTACCGTGATGATATGCGCGTCCCCGCGCGCGTCTACGCCAGCCGTGAACTGCTGGAAAGAGCACTGACCGACAAGAGCATTACCCAGTTGGTCAACACAACCACGCTGCCCGGCATCGTCGGCTATGCCATTGCCATGCCCGATGTGCATCAAGGCTATGGCTTTCCCGTGGGCGGCGTCGCGGCCACCCGCGTCCCCGATGGCGTGATCTCGCCGGGAGCCATCGGCTACGACATCAACTGCGGTGTGCGCCTGCTTGCCAGCGACCTCACACGCCAGGAAATTGAACCCTACTTGGACGATCTGGCAACGCGGCTCTACCACAACTGCCCTAGCGGGGTCGGTGAAGGTGGGCGCTTCCGCTTGAGCGACGCGGAAATGGACGACATTCTGGAGCAGGGCGCGGAATGGTGTCTTGCCAATGACCTCGCCACAGCCGAGGATCTGCTGCGCAGTGAAGCCGGCGGGCGGCTGCACGGGGCCGACGCAACCAAAGTCAGCCAACGCGCCAAGCAGCGCGGGCGCAATCAACTGGGCACAGTGGGCGGCGGCAACCACTTCATCGAAGTGGATCAAGTGGTCGACATCTTCGACCAAGAGATCGCAGAGGCGTTCGGTCTGCGCCCCGATCAAGTCGTCGTCTTGATCCATTGCGGCTCGCGCGGCCTGGGCCACCAAGTCTGCACCGAATATGTACGCACCTTCCAGCAAGCCATAGGACATTACCAGATCGAACTGCCCGACCGCGAATTGGTCTGCGCGCCGCAGAACGCGCCCGAAGGGGCCGACTACATGGCCGCCATGTTCGCCGCGGCCAACTTTGCCTTTGCCAACCGCCAGACGCTCGCCATGTTGGTGCGCGAGAGCTTCGAGCAAGCCCTGGAGCGCAGCGGCCTATCGCCCCATCTGCACCAGGTCTACGACGTGGCGCACAATATTGGCAAGATCGAGACGCACGAGGTAGACGGTCGCCAGATGGAGGTGTGCGTCCATCGCAAGGGCGCGACGCGCGCCTTTCCGCCCTTCCACGAAGAAATCCCCCCGGTCTACCAGCCAGTCGGCCAGCCGGTGCTTGTACCGGGGTCCATGGGCACAGCCAGCTATGTGCTAGCGGGCACAGACGGTGCAATGAAGCAGACCTTTGGTTCGACCTGCCACGGCGCGGGCCGCAACTTGAGCCGCACCGCGGCAAAAAAACAAGTGCGCGGCGAAACGCTCAAGCAGGAGTTGAACCGCCGCGGCATCCGCGTGCGAGCCGGCAGCATGGCCGGTCTAGCCGAGGAAGCGCCGCTGGCCTACAAGCAGATCGAAGAGGTCATCCAGGTGGTTGAAGGGGCAGGCATCGCGCGTGCGGTGGCGCGCATCGAGCCATTAGCCGTCATCAAGGGGTGAGCCGGTCCTGCTGGGGCCGATAGAGAGGCCAGTTGAGGCTGCTTGCCCTGTGCGAGGAGCACGCGGCAAAACTTGACCATTTCACCAATATACCCGACAATTCTCATCGAGCGTTAAGTTATGTTGGGTACGCTATGTACATCAACCACCCCGCGTACTTGCTTTTCAGGCTGCGGACGCTTGTAACGTTCCTCGTTAGCGCGTTTGCAGAAAGGATGCTGCCATGATACCGAAGATCGGCCCACTCGAACTAGTGATCATTCTCGTCATCGTTACCATGCTCTTTGGCGTGGGCAGGCTCCCAGAGGTTTTTGGAGCCGTTGGTCGCGGCGTCCGCGAATTTCGCCGGGCCTCCGCCCTAGATGATGAGAACGACTCGCCGAGCAGTCCCGCTCAGGCCAGCGCTGAATCAGTTGATTCAACGACACCGACGACATCAGCCCCGACGACATCGGCCGCGGCGACAGACACATCGACAACCGACACATCAGCCGACCAACAAACGCCCCAAGCTTAATTAGAAGCGAAACAGGCAAAAATCGAACGTCCCAGCCAAATGACTGGGACGTTCGCTGATCCTAAGCTGTTGCTACGGTTGCTGCGCGACTGGTTCCCTACGCTTCCCCCTATACTTCCATCGGATAGCGCAGCCCCCACGACGCACGTAGTTGATCCATCGTCTCCATGATCGCCAGCGTCTCGTCCAAAGGCATGATCTCACTCTCCAACTTGCCCGCGGCCAGGCAACGCTGCACCTCTGCGGCCTCATAGTTGTATCCATTGCCTTCATACGGAAACTCCAGGGTTTGCGCCTCTTGCCCTGGCTTGTCGATGGTCATGGTCGTCGGATACCACCACGGGCTGTGGATGCGGATATAGCCCTCCGTCCCCATAATCGTCGCTTCATGCGGTGTGCGCGTGCGCACGGCAGAACTCAGCAGCGCGATCTGCCCATCCGCATACTTGAAGACCTGCGCCGACTGCTCGTCTACGCCTGTCGGCCCCAGCGTTACCTGGGAACTCATCTCCACCGGTCTCCCCAAGATCATCGACGCCAGCGAAATCGGATAGACGCCCACATCCAACAGCGCGCCTCCGCCCAAGGCAGGATCAAAGATACGCTTCAGCGGGTCGAACGCGGTGCGAAAGCCAAAATCGGCTTGCACCATGCGCACCTCGCCGATCTCGCCCTCTGCCAGTCGGCGGCGCAAATCGACCATCAGCGGCATGAAACGCGTCCACATGGCCTCCATCAAAAAGACCCCCTTGCGCCGCGCCAGGTCAATCGCCTCGCGTGCCTCCGCCGCGTTGATCGTAAAAGGCTTCTCGCACAAAACCGCTTTGCCAGCCTCTAAACAGAGCAGCATGTTCTCCTTGTGCAGCGAATGGGGCGTGGCAATGTACACGGCATCGACTTCCGGGTTGTTTGCCAAATCCTCATAGGCGGTGTGGCGATGCGGCACACCAAACTGCTCGCCAAAGCGCTCTGCCGTGGCTTGGCTGCGCGACCCCACAGCCACTAGCTCGGCGTCGGGCAGCGCAGCCAGCCCGCGGGCAAACTGCGACGCGATGTTGCCGGTGGCAAGGATGCCCCAGCGTAGCCGGTCAGCCATGTTCGATTCCTTTCCGAAAATTGCGCGGGCGCGTGCAAGCGAACTATGTAAAGCCAGTTGCTTGCCCCGCGCCCGGGTTTGGGTTATCTGGATTGGTTGCGCAAAGGGCCACGCGCCGCGGGCATCGGGTCGTGCAGCCTACGCCGGGATCGTGCGTCCATTTTGCCCGCGCGCGTGTTCCTTGTCCACATTCGGCGCAAGCTGGAGCAAAACACGCTCATCGGGCGCAAGGCCGCGCTGTTCGGCGCGATACCGCCGCACACAGTCTAGATCGTCCAGCGACAGACCGTGCACAGTGCGTACAAAGAGGATCGTAAAGGGGTTTTCCGTGGGCAGCAGCGCCACGTTAAATTCATCTAACAGCGCGCGCGTCAGATCAGAATCGGCGCTGCCCGACGCCGCGGCAAAATCCACCGTGATGCCATAGACAGCCAAGCGATCCGCCACATCATAGTTGCCTGTCGGCTTGGCCCGGTTCCATCCAGCCTCCACATAGCGGCGGTTGGTGGGCGTCTTGGTGTCGACCGTGCTGCTGGCCTCCGCCAAACTCAACGTCATGGCGCGCAGCCGCCGCTCCAGGTCTAAGGCGTCGGCGTTGCCGCGCCAGAGCAGATGCTCAATGCTGAACTCATTCGCCAGCGCGCGAATGAGATTGTCACGGATCGGGTTGGCTTCTTGCAGCGTCACCGGGGCCACCGATTCGCGCACCGTCTGGCGGATGAATTCGGCAATGGTGCGGCCCTGGGCACGGCTGCCGCCATTTGCGCCGCCTGCCCCTGTGGGCACCGCGCGCAGAACGCGGTTCATCTGGCTGCGCCATTTGGCCGTTCCCCACAGCTTATCCAGCCGCTCCTCGCTGCGCTGCCCTGCCTCGTCCAGATGCCGCCGCAGATAGGCCAGACAGCGGTCCCACAAAGACTGGTTGAAATGGGGCATGTATAGATAGCTCTGGGCAATGTCCACTGGCGGCACAGCAGGCAGTTCGGGCGGCGTGCTCAACGCCTGCAACTCCTCCATTGCCTCGCGCAGCATCCGCTGCCACCCCTGCAAAACGCCCACGATCTGCCCATAGGCGCGCAGCAGCCCGTCGTGCGCGGCATATTGCAGTTGGCGCGTTAGCTCCGCCTGCGCCAGTTCGATGCGCGCCCACCGCGCCCGGCTTTGGCGCGCGCGGTGAATGCGATAGGTGACAATTGCCGCAATGAAAATGCCCACGGCAAAGCCCCCCAGCGTCCACCCGTCGCCCGCGCTCCAACTGCGCTGGGCAAAGACCAAATAGAGCAGCGAGAGCAGCCCCACCAGCGCGGTCGCCCCGGCTGCGCGCAGCATGATCGCGGCCAGGCTGGGCCGTCGCGCCGTCAAGTCGGCGTAGCGCGCGCCCCATTCGCGCAGCGCCAGTTCATGCTGAATCCGGTTCAACTGGCGCATACTGGGCGTCGAAAAGGTCTGGAGCTTTTGCTGGACTTCCTCGGCCTCATGCAGCCAGCGCTGCGTCTGTTCCGCCGCGCGCACCAACCCCGCGGGCGACTCGGCCAGCATCTCCACCAGACGATTGTGCATCTTGCTCAACACGCGCGGATAGAGCCGGTCATCGGCCTCCAGCCCCGCGGCAAAACCGAGACGGCTTTCGCCCTGGCTAGCGTCGTCAGACGCCAGCCCCCAGGCTTCCGTGGCCGCCTCATCGCCCACAGCCAATTCAAACGTGGCGCGAATCTCCGCCAGGTGGCGGTCAAACGCATCGGGCCACGCCTCCGGCCCCAGCCGCCGCAGTTCATGGGCAGTGGCCGGTGGATAGACAAAGCTCTGGCGCACAGCCAAGTCATGCAGCGACGCGGGATCGTCATTGGCATAGAGGCCGGGGATGCGCGCCACCAGCCGCTTGAGCGCGCGGCTCTCGCTAAAGCCCAACTCGGCCAGCGAAGGCGCGGGCGTGTGGTTCAACATGCGCGCCAGCGGTCGCTGATGCCCATCTTCGGGCGAATGGCGCAGCACCCACTCGCGCACCAGGCGGCTTTCCTCTTGGCGGTTGACCGCGTGCAGGATCTGGTTCACGGGCACATAGTCGCCCGCCGCGCCGATCAAGCTGTAGATGCGATCCTCGCCCCCGTGAACGGCAAAGCCGATCTGCTCTTGGATGTAGAGATCGCCGCTGCCCACCACCAGTGCTTCCAGCGCATTGCCCGCCAGGATCGCCAGTTCGTGGCTGTCCTCCGCCAACCCCTGATTGGCCTTCTCCCGGTCGAGCAGGTAAATGCGGTCAAAGAGCCGTTCGCCCATTAGGTCGGCCAGGTTGCTGCGTGTGTTGCGGATCTGCGCCGCCAGTGCAGCGGCCTGCGCCGAGTCACTGCGCATCCCGGTCAGCGTCTCCAACTCGGCCAGTGCCGCGTAGGTAGCCGCGTCCTCGACCCCGCGCGACAGATCGGCCGCATAGCTGCCTGTGGCAAAGAGGCCAACCACGTTGGAGATGTGGCGGCGGCCCATACGCGACATCAGCGCGCCGACCAACGGCCAGATCAGCGCCGAAGTCAGCGGCTCAAAGAGCGGCGCGACCACATAGAGCGTTGTCTGGACAAAGGGATCATCCGGGGCTAAATTGTCCTGGCGGATAGGGTCCAGCACATGCGTTTCCAGCAGGCGCGCCACATAATCGGCATGGGTGAGCGCGGCGGTAAAGATGTCGTTGCGCGTGGCGCGGCGCGGCCCGCTGCTGGGCGGCCCCGCGGTGCGCATTCCCAGCCCGGCCAAGCCAGTCGCGGGCGCGGTGAACTCATAGCCCTCATAGCCCATCGGCTGCATCATCGGCTCGGCCGCGCGCAGCAAGGCCACTGCACGACGCTCCCCCGCGGTCAGCAGCGTTGCTAAGGCTTCTTCGCCTGGCGCGGGCGGCTTCTGCTGGATGTCGGTCAGGAGCCGTTCAACGTAGAACGGCGGCCACACGGCATCCGGCCGCAGCCGTCGCAAATGCAGTTGTGCCTGGTTGCCGCCGACCAACAGTGGATCGGCCAACACCGCGCCAAAGCTGGTGATGCGCTGTAGATCAGGCCCCTGCGCATTGAGCGCCGCGCGCTGTTCTTGCGCGCCGAGCAGACGCGGTGCAAGATGCAGCATAACTTGCAGGCCCCACCCACCTAGACAGAGGATGGCGGCGCGGCTGTGGGTGTAGGTGACCAGCATAGCGGCCTCAGGGGATCGAACGTCGCCGGGCCGTCTCCGCCCGCGGCAAGATAACCGGTTGCTCGAAGCCGCCGTCGTCGCCGTCCAGCGTGATATCCGGCAGCACAGCCCACTGCGGGTTGAGGTGGAACTCCTCGCGCACCGGGAAGTCGAGGCTGTTCTCATACTGGGCGCGGAACTCGTCCAGCCGCTCCAACAGCGTCACCGGCAGCCCGTGGACAATCCAAACCGCGTCCATGCGTGTATGGTCGCCGGTTGGGATCAAGCGCAGATCCTCCTGGCCCACGGTCGCGGCGGCAATGTTGGGGTCATCTTGGCGGCTGGTCGGCGTTGCGGCCAAGCGAATGTGCTCCAAGTTGGATTCGTGGAAGCTAAAGCGGTCGGCATCCCAACGGATGTACGGGTTGAGCCGGTCCAGCCATTGATGGATGCGATTGTCGGGCCGCTGGCGCACGCGTGCCATCTCCTCGCTGCGCTGCACAGAGATAATGTGGTTGATATCCACACCCTTCTGCACCCGCTCCAACAGCGTCGTATTCTCCGCGGTTACCGTTGCCAAGTGATTGTAAATCTGCTCCGCGCTCACCGCGTTCATGCTCTGAAGCAGTTGGCTGATCAGCGGCATCAAGCTGCTGTGCCAGTCGTTGTTGCCCACAGCCGACGCCGCGCGGCGGTAGAAGTGCTGAAGATAATCACGGCCGACCGCGCCCGTCTCCAACTCGTAATAGGTGCTGGTGCTGGGGCGGCCATCGGGCGTGCGCGGGTCGATGCGGTCGGCCAGCCGCGCCGCCTCTTGGTTGGCGCGGGCCAAGGCCACGGCACAGGTGTCAACCTGGCTGCGCAGCGCCTCGCGCAGGATGGCGATTTGCTTGCCGATCTGCGCCACCAGCGCGGTCTCGACGGCATCGCGCTTTTGATAGAGGCGCGAGCGGGCACGCCGCGCGGCCATGTCCTTGGCGCGCTCGCGCGCCTGCCGCGGGTTGAAAGCCATCATCACCAGATCGCCCAACACCTGGCCGATCTGCTGCAACTGCTCGGTCATCCCTCCCTGCTGGGCCAAAACCTTGCGCCACAGCAGCCGATCTTCCTCAGTGACGGGCTTGCCGTCGATCTGGAAGAGGCGCTGCCGCGGCAGCGATTCGGGCGCGCCCGCGGAATTGGCCGGGCCAAGCAGTTCGCACAACGCCAGCGCGCCGCGCAGCCCCGTTTCGAGCATGGCCTGGCGCATGGTCTGCTGGATCGGCTCCCAGAAAAGCCCCCATGAGCCGCGCAGTTCGTTGATCTCTTCCACCACCGCGTCCAGCCGGTCGTTGTCCAGCGCGGCATAGCGGCTGATCAAGTTCGCCAACAGCGCCTGCCACAAGTTTTGGATACGCTGTTGATCGCCGGGCGGCAAATTCGAGCGCGGGTCGTTGAGCGTTGGCCCCGCGGCAAAGCGCCGGATCAGATCGGCCACAAACGCCTTTTGCCAAAACTCGACCAACGACTCATGCGGCGCGACCAACGCCGACGTGGCAAAGCCGCTGTAGACCAAAAAGTGGCCTCGCCTGGGCGTGCGCCGCTCCCCCGTCACCTGGCCCGCAGCACCGGCAGTCAGGTCATAGAGCCGCTCGCGCACAACGTTGACTTCCAGGCCCAAGATCTCGCTGCTCAAGTGGCTGATGGCAGTCATCTGGATCAGGTGCGCGGCCATATTTTCCGCGTCGGCCTTGCGCGCCAAGCTGTTGCCGTTGCGGTTGGTGCGCCCCACCAAGAAGATGAAGTCAAAAGGCGCATAGGGCGCGTCGGGCAGTTCGCGCTGTTCGCTTGGATAGAGCGCGCGGAACGACTGCGTCTCTTGGAAATAGTTCAGTTCCTTGAGCGCGGCATAGGCATTGGCGCGGATACGCCGCCGCTGCAAGTCGCTGGTGATCTCGCCCTCCAGCACATCGGGCAAGAAGAAGATGCCCACAATGCGCGCATTGTTGCGTACCTGGGCACGGATACGGTGGGCCGTGTCCATGAACATGCCGGAGCCTGTCCCGCCGCAAAGGCTGCTGACCACATAGATCAACTGATAGTTGCCAACCACGGGAAAGCCGCGGTTCTGGGCAAGCTCCATATCGCGGATCTTGTCCAGGTTGGACAGCTTGGTCTCCAGCATCTGCTTGAAGGTCACATAGTTGCGGAAGAAGCAGAGCCGCCCAATCGGTCGCAACTGCTTCGCGCCGTTGTGGATATAGCCAAGCGGAATCGAAGGATAGTTCCACCAGCGGCCAATCTCCGGATGCTGATCCAAATTCGCCACCAGCCGCGTCGCGTCGAACTTGCCCATGTAGGCAAATTCATCGGCAAAAAGCGGTTCCTGATCCAGCCGGTTAACCAGCGGCTCGGTGTCCAGCGCCAAAAGCTGGATCATGCCTGGCAGTTGGTCGCCGCCCCATACATTGCGCAGGCGGCGCTTGACCGCGCGCACGGTGTTGGTTCCCATACCGCCCACCCCAACCACTAGGGTCGGGTAGATCGTCGCTTTCTCGATTCGTTCGTTCGCTTCGCTCATAGGTTCCACGACTTATCCTGCCGCAAACTGCCCGGCAGCGCTCTATGTCCATGACCCGCGCACACCCATGCGTGCGCGCGGTTGTCGACTCGATTCAAAACGTTTCCTGTCTACCAACTGGTGTTCCACGGGTCGCCAGCCGGTTTGGAGGGCGCGCCCGTCGAAGCGCCATTGCTCGTACCACTGCCTGTGCTGCCGCCTCCGGCATAGGCGGCTTCTCCGCCTGACCAGACACTGCCCCATTCGCTGCTGCCCCATGCGGCTTCGCTGCGCAAGGTCGTGGGGGATGTCGTGGGCAGCGGCGGCGGCGCAGGCCGATTGCTGTTCTCTTGCTCGAACTGCACCGTCGCAGCCACAGCCGCCTGCTCGATCTCCATTTCGTCGAAGCCGCGGCTGCGTACACGCGCCAGCACGACCAACAAGAGCAACAACGTCAGCGGCCCCGTACACAGCACCCACGGCAGCGAGTAGACCGGAACCAAGACCGGCGCAAAGTACCGCTGATAGATGCTGGGGCTGCGGAAGTTGAAGTTAACCGTCTTCACGTCGTTGGGCAGCCCCGCGATGCCCAGCGCCAATTGACCGCTGTAGAATGTCCCGCGCAGCCGGTCACCGGGGATCGACTGCCGCGCCACCAGCGTAATCGGCACTTCGTACAGCCCGGCCTCATTGGGCGGGCCTTCCACCTCCACCGCGGGCATGTCGATCTCTTGCGCGGTCAGCGGAATTGGGTTGCTGCCGCCCTCGTTGCGCGTGCTGCCTGTTCCTTGAATATCATTCAACTGGACGACGAAAGGCGTCTTGCCGTTGAAACGAATCAACAGCGTTTCCTGGACGCGGCCACCGGCATCCTGCAAATCCCTCAAATGCAGGTCGCCGCTGACAATCGACCATTCCACCGCGGCCACGCGCGCGCTGATCGGCAGCACGTTGGGCGTCACATCATAATCCCCATTGGGGCCTGCCAGCACAACCTCGCCGGTGCAGGTTGTCGGCTGCACAGGGCCAGTGCTGGTCAGGCGCAGCGGCACAACGGTGCGCCCGTCTCTCTCCACCGCGTCGCCCGCAACCACACTGACATTGGCGCAACTGCTGTCGCGCAGCTGCGCGGTCAGCTTGAAAGGCTTGCCCACAAAGGTCACAGGCAGCAGGCTTTCGCGGTCCAGCCGGAAGTTGGGCGACGTGTCGAACATGACTTCGCCAAAATCAACGGCCTGGGTGCCGACCTGTACCAGCGGCCGCGCCACATCCAGTGTAACGGGCAGCACAGGCGCAGGGCGAATCTTCACATCCATGGGCAGCCCGGTTGGGCTGAAGGCCGCCAGCGCGATCTCGCCGCTGTAGCTGCCGGGGCGCAGGCTCTCCAGCCCCACCACGCGCAGCCGCGCCTCGGATGTGCCTTCTTCCGGCACATCCTCGACAAAATCGAGGCCGACCGTTTCCACTTCTTCGCCGTCCGCGTTGCGCAAGACCAGCGTCGCGGCCAGTGTGCCGATCTCCTCCAGCGTGCCCGACCCCAACGCCACCGGCCATCCCTCTTCGGGCATCTGGCCCAAATCGAGTTGAGCAGGCAGACCGTTGAGATAGACCGCAGGCTCCAGCGTCAACTCGGCTTGCGCCCAGTCGCTGAAGCGTTTGCCGTCTAGCTCGCCTTGCACCACATAATAGATCAGATAGCTGCGCCCGTCGACTGGCTCAAAGCGCTCATCGGTACACAGCTTTTCCGCGCACCCCATATTGGCCTGATAGACAAGCGGGCGCGAGCCGTCCAGCGCGTCTTCCACCACATAGACCGTCGCAGCCAGACCGGCCACTGTCGCGCCGCCGCCAAAGCCTACCTGCAGCCGCGCGCGGCCATCGTCAAGCAAGCCCGAATCCCCAGAGCGGGGTAAAAAGACCTCGGCATGGGGCAAGTCGGGCAGCGCCTCCAGGTGGAAGGTACGCGCCAATTGCAGCGGCTTCTCGTCCGCGCCCAATTGCAGGCGCACCTGATCCAACTCCTCGCTCAAGATCAGCCCGCGCGTATTGTCTTGGCCGAAGCCCTCTAGCGGCGTTTCGCCGTCCAGCAGCAGCGGCTCCTGGCTGCCGGGGCCGACCGCGCGTGCAATCAACAGCGGCGGCTTGCCCGCGGGATAATAGCGCACCGACGCCGGGCTGTTGGCTAGGCTCGGCGGCGGGTTGAGCAGTTCCGGGAAGCTGGCCGATTGCACCACCACAAAGCCGCTTGGGTCCGCGGTCTCCGCGGTCCAAACGCCTGGTGCGAACCCGCCCGATGTCAGCAGATTCAAGTCGATATTCGGATCGTTGAGCGAATTGCTCGTCAACAGCGGCGCATCGTCGCGGTGGGCCGACAACAGCCCGCCCTTGGGCGTGACAAAGGCCACCCGCTGCACGCCATGTTCCGCGCGCGTGGTGAATTCCAACGCGCCCGCGGCGTTGCGATTGGTGATGAGCGAGCGATCCGGCTTCATGCGCGTCAAAATCTCGCTGAAGATACGCAGCAAGTCCTGGGCTGAGGCAGCCTCCAGCACCGATTCAGCAGGAAACTGCTCGCGCAGGAAGTCGCCCGAACACCCGTCATTCGGGTTACACAGCACCACCGGAAAGACAAAGACATCCGACTGGTTGAGCGTATCCAACTGGGCCGCGATCAAGCTCTCTTGGTTGGGCACATTGCCCGGCGCGGTCGGCTCGCCGTCAGTCAGCAGCAGGACATACTGGCTGCGTCCCGGCTCGCGGTTCGCCTCCAAAAGCTGGATCGCCTGCTCCAATCCTAAGTCCATGCGCGTATAGCCGCGCGGCAGATAATCATCCGGCGGCTGGAGCGTCGCAGCCAACTGCTGGCGGTTGTCGTTGCTGCCAACGCGCTGCAGCCCGCCCAATGCCCCCACCCCTTCCGCAATCGTATCAAAGCGCACGACAGCCACGCGATCATCGTCGTCGGCTAATTGCAGCAGCAAACGCGCTGCGCTGTAGCGCAGTTCTTCGGGATCGCTCGGTGGGTTTTCGCTGGGAGCTTGACAGGGGGGAGAGAACGGCAGCCCTTGGCGCGGCCAAGGCCAACACATTGCCATGCTGCCCGAATCATCCAACAACACAACCACGTCGATTGGTTGGGTCGGGATCTCTTGCTCAGTTGCTTGCTGCACCAGTTGCGTCACCGGCGCTGCAGAGACTGTGCGCGTGCGAAACCAGCCAATCGTCCCCTTGTCGGCCAGCGAATGGCCGACGAACAAAAGGCCAACCGACAAGATCAGCCCGACGACCAACTGGAATGCGATGCGCTTCCACAGCACAGGCTGGCGCAACATCAGTTGTCGCGCAGCGTAATTCCGTTGTTTCATTCGCCCTTTCATGTACTCCACGGCGGAAGACGCCATAAGGTGGCGATCCAACACCGCAGTAGCCCGTTACGGGGTCTACCCGAACGTTGGTTCGCCATTATCCCGCTTCATAATGAGTACGTCAAGAAATCATAAAGGTTGTGAAAAGAACTGTTTGGGCGTTGATAGGGCGTATCCGCAACGGATGATGTACGCCTCACCGCTTATTCATCAACGTGTTATTCGTCAACTCATTATTGGGTCAACTCATTGGGTCAACTCATTGGGTCAACTCATTATTGGTCAACGTAGCGGCAAGGTGAATCGTTCCACGATGAGCGAGTAGACGATAGGCGTTTCCCTTTGCAAATGGCTTTCTATGTGACAGGCTTTACACAGCGGGATCGGCCACGCTTGCGAGGGATGATCATCAGGTCGTTCAGACAAGACACAAGGGCGCAGCCGCTTTGCTACAATATTTGCTAACACATTATATATGACGGTGTCAACATAAACGATGGCGTCAACGACCTGATGCCGTGAACGCCCCGCTTGGCCTGCGGCGCACCCAGCAACACCCAGAGCGACTGTGAAAACGGCTGCCGGGGCGTCCGGCAGCCGTTGAGTCACCCCCCGTGCCTAGTTCACGCCCGCGGCCTCTAGCTCATCATCCAAGACCTGGGTAAAGCTCTCCACCGGCAGCGCACCGGGAATGATGCTGCCCTGCTCGCCGCGGATGATGATAAAGGTCGGCGTACCCCGCACATAGGCAGCACCGGCATTCAGATCTTCTTGCACACGCTCGGCCATCGCCGGGTCGTCTAAACAGGTGCTGAACGCCTCTGCATCCAGCTCAAGTTCGCCCGCATACTCCACAAAGATCGGGTTGGGCGCTTCAATCGACCACGCTTGCGGATTGGAAAAGAGCAGATCGTGCATCTCCCAGAAAGCACCCTGCTCGGCAGCACATTCAGCCGCCACCCCTGCAGCCGGTGCTTGGGGATGGATGGTCAGCGGGAAGTGCTTAAAGACCCACAACACCTTGCCCGTGTCGATATAGTTCTCGTCGAGCGCGGGCTGTGTCTCGTCCACATGCCGCTTGCAGTAGGGGCATTGGAAGTCCGAGAACTCGATCACCGTCAGCGGCGCGTCCACCTCACCCCGATACTGGTCGCCCGCTATGTTATAGCCAGGGCGCTCCGGGTCGGGCTGCCAACCTTCAGTCGTGGCCCAGAAAGGAATCCCCTGCTCCGGCTGTGCGTCGCCACCGGCAGCCTGTGCGGTCTGCGGCGTTTCTCCAGCCAGTACGGCATCGACAATCCCGGCGAATTGGTCGTAAGGCTGCGCGCCGACCAGTTCAAAGATCGTATTGTCTGCGCTGCGCACAAATTGGAAGCTAGGCGTGCCGTTGAACCCGCGCGCGGCCGCGGCATTGACGCGCTCCTGCACCACCTGCTCCTTTTCACCGGCCTCCATGCACGCGGCATAGGCATCCATGTCCGCGCCCACGCCTTCGACCACTTGCGCCAAGATGGGCAGCGGATCGGCTGCGCCAGACCATTGATCAACGGTACGGAACAGTTCGGCATGGATCATCCAGTAGCGTTCAGCGGACCCTTGATCCGCTACGCACAAGCTGGCCTGATGCGCGGCCGGTGCATTGGGGTGGAGCGACGCGATGGGGAAGTCATGAAAGACCACGCGCAGTTCGCCGCGGCGCACATAGGCCTCATTCAAAGCCGGTTCAGTCTGTACAAAGTACCGGTTGCAGAAGGGGCAGCCATAGTCGCTGTATTCCACCATGATCACCGGCGCATCCGGCTCACCGCGATAGAGAAAGCCATCTTCGGTGAAGCCCACGGGAATCCCATTATAGGTCTCGTCGCTGGGCAGCGCGGCCGCGCCCGAAATATTGGCCGCGGGCGGAGCGGTGGGCGCAGTTGCATCACCGGCTGCCTCCTCCGGCTCGGCCTCTGCTTCAGCCTCGGCTCCCGCGCTTGCATCTGTTGTATCTGTGCCGGTGTCTGTGCCCGTATCTGCGCTCGCCTCTGTCGCGGCCGCCGGTGCAGTTTCTGAACCGCCCGTGGACGGCTGGACTTGGGTCGCACACGCCACAACGATGGCGGCGACCAACACCAACACGCCGATTACCGCGGCCAACCGGATCACGCCGCCTCTGCGCCGCGTGCCTGACAAATCATTCATCATTAAAAAGTCTCCATCTGGAATTTACTTACCCCGGCGTAGCAGGTGTGGAACAATACGCCGAGGTTGCGGTCGGCAATCCGCGGCCCATGAGCGGCGGCGCAGACAACGACGGGCGCACACTGCACAGCCCACTGCGTATATCGCCTCTGGAACAGATCCAAGCCACCCAACGTTGTCCTCAATGTTGTCTATGTCGTTGTCTACGTCGTTGTCTATGTCCAAACGCCGCCCGGATCCAATTGCTTTGATTCAACTGCGTCAAAGCTGGAAGTTGCGGCCGTTGTCGGGGACAACTTTCTGGGTGTAATTGGTCACATAAGTCATCAATTTATCGTGCAGCTTCTTCCATCCAGCGCTATCCAGAATGTCGCTCAGCTTTTCGGCGCTCTCCACAGCGCCAATCGTCAGCATTTGCGGACCCTCGCCGTACATGGTATACAGAACTTCGTTCGGTTCGATTCCAAGCTGCATCAGGCGCGGGGCAAACTCGCGCACGACAAACTCGCTAAAGTCTTGCTCTCGCCCCATTTTGATATCCCATTGCATCAACAATCGGATCATAGCTCTGCGGCTAAACCTTTCTTGCCAATCTTGCGCGGCCTAATAGTGGCACGATACCAAAAGCATAGTAGAATTGCAACTTCAGGACGGATAGGCCCTCCTGGGCGCTACAATCATTTGCTACTATCACTTTGGTCGTGCGGCCCGGGCCACTTGGTTGCCAGCAGGCCCCGACCGGCCGGTCAGATTCGTCAATGCGATGCTTAACCGCTTTAAGACTTTGCTAGCCTTATCTTGTTAGACGTACAACACCCTATCCACGATACCCGCAATTCGCGGCCCGCCCTGTCGCTGATCAGCCTGCTGCTCGGCCTGTTGCTGCTCGGCATGGCGCAGCCCGCCCATGCAGCTCCCCCCGGCGCGCCCGCGCCCCAAACGGTCCCCGGCGCATCACCCCAGCGCTATCTGCTGCCGCTCAATCCAGCCTCGAACGATGTGGTGCTGGAAACCCACATCGCCAACCTGCGTGTGGTGGACGATGCCAACGGGCCTTATGTAGTGGTCGATGCCACCTACCGGCTGCGCAACCCGGCCAGCACGCCGGTCAACCTGCCGCTGCGCATCTTTGCTGGCGGCGACCCAAACCTGGAGCCGATCCAGGGGTTGAGCCTGACCCAAAACAACGAGCCGCTGATTTTGAGCACCAACGCCGATGGATTTGTCGTCAGCGACGTGAACATTGGCGCAGAGGATCGCGTCACGCTTCGCCTGCGCTATCAGACCTCCTTCGGCAGCAGCGGCCTGTCGATCTTGCGCTATGCGCCTTCCATCCTCAACCAATGGGCAGGCAACGTGAGCCTGCGTGTCGAGATGGTGGTGCCGGAGTCGATCCCGCCCGAAAGTTGGGTGCAGACGACGCCCCAGGAGTGGGAGTACGATGTCACCACCGACAGCACAGTCAACGCGCTGCGCTGGCTCTATGATTTCCAGATTCCCGAAACCCCCTTCCGGCTGCAATTTATCAGCCCGGCCACCTGGAACACCCTCCGATCGCTGGAAAGCAGCATCAGCGCCAACAGCGCAGCAGGCAGCTTTCTGCGTCTGGGCGATCTCTACAGCGGCTTGATGCGCGCCGCCAACAGCCCAGAGGTGCGCGACCGCTTCTATGCCCAAGCCGTAGCCGCCTATACGGGCGGTTTGGCAAGTGCAGGCTTTGCCCTCGCATCGCCGCAGGAAAAGGCCGCGCTCCATATCGGGCTGGGCGATCTCTACCGGCGGCGCTTGGTCGAGGCCGACGCCGCGCAGCAGGTCACCTATGCCCAACTGCTGGCTGATGCCGCGGATCAAGCCCTGGCACAGATCGGGCCGGACGACGCGCGGCACGCCGAACTGACCCAATGGCAAGCAGACGGCTTGCAGATCCTGCTCAACCAGGCGCGCAGCCAGCGCGATTGGCCGCGCGCCTTGCAGTTGATCGACCGGCTGGCGCAGTTGCCCGGCAGCCCCGTCAACCCCGAATACTTGGCCGAAGAACGGCGCACAATCTTGGTCCAGCAAGCGCTGGTCTTGATGGAACAGGGCAACCGCGAAGCAGCGTTGGCTGTGGCCGGGGATCATGTCGCCGCGGAAGATTTGACGCCGCCGCCAGAAGCCGCCGCGCTCTTCACCGGCTGGCAGATCAGCGTGACCGTCCAATCGGAAGCCATGCAGTTTGTCGCCACCGGCCTCACCACGCCCGAACGGTGGGACGAAGCCCGCGCCGCCATCAATCAGGTGGTCGAGCTTTGGCGGCAAGGAACCAGCACAACCGGCGCAGCCGCCACAGCCGGCTATGACTTCAACGTGGTCGATGTGCCCGCGACCGCCGCCACCCAGCCAGGCGTGCAGCTAACCATCGACTTTCCGCCCTCGGCCAACGGCTTTTTGCTGGCGCGCCTGCTGCCCCCGCGCGTTGATTACGCCTTGCTCAAAAACCTGTTGACCCAGTTGGCCCCCACAAGCCAGCGTCAAAACGGGCTGGTTTGGCAGCAGGTGATCATGCGCCAGCCCATTGATCTGACCCCAGCCGTGGCACAGTGGAACGCGGTCGCGGTCGGGCTTGAAGAGCAGGCGGCAGCCTTCGACAGCCAGGGCAGAAGCGCCAACAATGGCGATGCGGATGCGGCCGCGGCCGCGCTGCAAGCGCGTGTGCAGGCTGTCAACTATCGCACAGCCGCGGCCGCATGGCGCGGCTTGGCGCGCCAGAGTTGGCTGCGCTTCTCATTCACAGTCGACGACCCGCTCTATACACGACTGCACGGTGAACCCCCTAGCCGCGCATGGTATATTACGGCTGAATCGCCGTCACAGAGCTTTGTCTACCAGGTGCAAGTGCTCAACTTGAGCCGCGTTCTCTTGGTGCTTGTGGTGGCGGCGCTGATTTTGTTTGCCTTGACCAGCATCTTGTGGGGTTTGTTATAGGCAGTCTGGCCCTGTGCATTATGCGAAGTGCATTATGCGAAGTGCATTGTGTGAAGAATATCGTGCGGAGTTATCGTGCGAAGAAGGCGCATCAATTCGCATTTGGCTGTAGTTAATCTCACCAGCTAAATGCCTTTTTTGCAGTACAATACCATACATGACAACCCTTACCAACGCCCAATCCATCCCTACTCGCCCGCGTGCGAGCTATCGCGACAACGTCTATTTCCAAGACGGTCTTGTCCTCACCGCGATTCTTACCGCGCTGCTCTACCTTATTTTGGCAACATCGCTGGACGCAGCCGGGTATGTCCGCAACATGACACTACTGGTCCCGGTCACCATGGGCGCGCTGAGCCTGGGCTTTCTCATGTCCTTCAGCCGCTTCGACGGCTTCTTTGCCCTCTCTCACAGCATGTTTACCGGCCTGGCGTGGATTCTCTATTTAATGAGCGGGCTTGTCTCCGAAGAAGAGATTGCGCCCTTTGTCAGCAACGGCATCCCCGAAGTGCAGGCCAAAGCCTACTTTGTCCTCCTGCGCTGGCTCAACTGGCTCGACGCGGCCATCAACAATGTGGCGAGCAACGATAACTACATTTTCATCTTCGAGATGTCGTTTCTGGTCTGGTGGTTGACCTACCTGGGCGTCTGGTCGATCTTCCGCTATGGCTATACATGGCGCGCCATCATTCCCGCGGGGCTGGTGCTGCTGGTCAACACCTACTATGCCCCGCAGTCGATCATCGGCTTTTTGGTCGTCTTCTGCCTCATCGCCATGATGATCTTCGTGCGCACCAACTTGGCCGAACAACAACTGCGCTGGCGCGACCAACGAGTGCTCTACAGCAATGACGTCACTTTTGACTTCCTGCGCAACGGCATCGCCTACAGCGTGGCTGTGGTGGCGCTGGCGTGGCTCGTCCCCGGTCTGGGGCGCAGCGTCGAAGTACGCACCGTCATGGCCCCCATCAACCAGCGTTGGGAAGAGACCACCCAACGCATGAACCGGCTCTACCAGGGCTTGAACCGGCAGACGCGGCCCACCTCCTCCACCTTTGGGCGCACGCTTGCGCTGGGTGGGGCGCGCAATGTAGGCGAGCGCATGGTCTTTACCGTCAGCGCCAGCGAGGGGCGCTACTGGCGCGCCGTCGTCTATGACACCTTTACGGGCCAGCAGTGGCTCAGCACAGGCGAGGACGAACTGGAACTCGACGCCAACCAAGCAGTCCCCGCGCCCGCGGTCGATCTGCGCGTGCCGGTAACGCAGACCATTTCGCTCAATGCGCCGTCGAATCTGATCTTTGCCGCCCCCGACATCCTCACGATTGATGTCCCTGTTTCGGCCATGGTGCGCGAACTGCCCATGCCCACCGCGGACGGAGAACCGGCCTTTGAAGTGACCATGGCGCGCAGCCAACAGACATTAGAGGCCGAGGCGCGCTATACAGTCGTCAGCGCCAAGGCCCAAGTCACGGAAAAAGCGCTGAACGAGGCAAGCACCGACTATCCCGACAGCATCCGCGAGCAGTATCTGCAACTGCCCGAAGATGTGTCACAGCGCGTGATAGAAGATGCGCGCACGCTCACTGCCGACCGGACCACGGTCTATGCCAAGGCGCGCGCCATCGAAACCTATCTCCGCAGCTTTACTTACAACGACGATATTGAAGCGCCGCCGCCAGGCCGCGACCCGGTCGAATATTTCCTCTATGACATACGCGAAGGCTACTGCGACTATTACGCAACGGCCATGGTGGTCATGCTGCGCGGGTTGGGCATCCCCTCACGCGTGGTCAGCGGCTACGCCGAAGGCAGCTATGACCCGGAAACCGCGCTTTACTACATCGCCGAACGCGACGCGCACACTTGGGTTGAGGTCTTTTTCCCAGGCCTAGGCTGGGTCGAATTTGAGCCGACAGCAGGCGAAAGCCAACTCAACCGCCCCAGCGGCAATGAGGAGGTCAACCCCGAAGCCCTCGACGGCATGTTTGACGAGCCGATGTATGACCCCATGTATGAGGACGAACTCCTGCAGAACGACATGCCCGTCCAGGGGATGAACGAACAGCCGCCGGAAGAGTTCTCCGCCTTGGAGGAAGCAGCCGAAACCATCGCGCAGTCGCCCTGGTGGATGTGGGCCTTGGTCACGCCGCTCCTGCTTGTGGGGGGCCTCTGGTTCGTCTGGCGTGCGCGCATCAACGCGCCCACCGGCTTTGACCCCGACCTGCCGCCAATTTTCTTTGAGCGGCTGCAACATTGGGCCGCGCGTCTTGGGCTAGGCCCCAGGCCAAACGAAACACCCTATGAACAGGCGCGCACTTGGAGCAGCGCCTTGCCCGAAGGCCAACAGCCCATTACATCGATCACGGAGCAGTATGTGCAATACCGCTTCCGGCGTCGTTTGGTCGCCGACGTTAGCCACAGCACCACCGACACGAACCATGTCCTGACGCAAGAGTGGCAAACGCTAGAGCCGATCCTCTGGCGGCACTGGCTGCGCAAGCTGACCCGCCTGGGCAATCGATCCCCCCGGCCTACGCAGCAGAAACAGCCCGCCCCCCATTATGAACTGCGCTCGACCAACGGCTACGAGCCGGAGTAGGTAGTTGCATCACCTTCAGGATCGATCTGGTCAGCGATCCTGATTACCCAATTAATTTCTGAACCTTCAGGGAATGTCCCGGAAGATCAACAACGCCGCAGGTGACTTGATTGAACTCACCTGCGGCGTTGTGTTACCCTCGCTGAATTTTAAGCCCATCCGCTACTGTGCGGCCGGAACCAAAATGGCGACATCCGTCTCCTCCGGCAGGCTGCTCTTGCTGATCTTGAGCATGTCCTGCGGTTCCGGGGCCGACACCCCCAACTCGCGCAGGAAACGGTCGACCGGCTCCAGGTTCTCGGCCCACGCCGCGCTGATCCCCGGCAGATAGTAGTGCATCGGCACCACCAAGCGCGGCTCAAACATGCCGATCACCTCCACCGCGCGGGTGGGGTCCAGCACCTCGCCTCCGCCCACAGGGACCATCAGCACGTCCACATCGCCCACGTTCAACTCCTCGATCTCCGCCTGGGTGGGCAATTCGCCCAGATCGCCCAGATGGCCCACAGTGAGATCGCCAAAATCGAAGAAAAAGATCACATTGCGCACCGTCTCGCCCGACTTCTCGCGGTGATAGGTGGTTGCGCCGGTGATAAAGACGTTCTTGACCTCGTATTCACCCGGCCCGCGCAGCACCTTCGGGTCGCCCGTCACCCGCTCGACGGCGCTGTGGCCGGGCCGGTCATGGCTGACCGTGACAATATCCGCGCGCAGCTTGGGCAGTTGCAGCCCGATACTTTTGTCAAACGGGTCACACACCACCGTAACCCCACCCTCGCGGATTCGGAAACAAGAGAGACCATACCAAGTAATATCCATACCTGTGCTCCAGAGTAATGAGCGGCGGCTCGCACGCCCTACGCTTGCCGGCGCAGCAGCCCGGCCCCAGCCGCAAACCTAATCAGCGGAACATATGTTTTATCGAAGCATACACGATCTTGGGGGTGCTGCCAAGAACATGCCACACTGGAATGAGCAAAAGAGAGCAGCCCTACCGCAGCATAGGCCACCTACTTGGCGCAGGTCAAAATAGGGTGATATGATGCTCAGACATTCGCAACTGTTCGGAACGATTCACAACCATTTGTGAAAGAGTTCGCCCCCGTTCAAACGGGGCAAAGGAGGAAAGCAGTGCAACGAGAGGAAGTTCGCAAGATTGTTGCAGCGCAATTCTATCAATCGCTCCACGAACGCGGGGTCCAGGTCACAGCCATTCCCAACGACCAGTTGGATGCCATGCTGTCCGCGCTGGCCGACAGCATGTTTGCTGTGCTCGACGCGTTGGAGGGCGAAGACGATACACCGACCGGCACGACCGCAGCGCCTGCCGATGATCCGGAAGACAGGCCCCACAACCCTACAGCCGCCACACAAGCCGCCGCGACTGGGCGAGAGATCCATCTGTGGCGCGGCCGCCCCTATCTCAGCATCGGCACACGCTATGAACTCACCAATCAACGGCTGCGCATCCACCGGGGCATCCTCGGCAACGTCATCGAGGAAATTGAGCTAATCCGCATCAGGGATACCAAAGTCGAACAACATGTGGGCGAGCGTATGCTCAACGTCGGCGACATCACCATCTTCAGCGCCGATCCTTCGACGCCCGATATCGTGCTGCACAATGTACGCCGTCCTGTTGAAGTGCGCGAAACCATTCGCCAAGC